>NZ_CP150290.1:1826250-2155000 GCF_038051995.1 Paenibacillus sp. FSL H8-0537
TGGTGGTCTACATCAAGAAAATCCGTATCGTAGCTGTAAGCGGGAACGCCGTGAATACCAACGTCCAGACCAATTAGCTCCTCGTCTTTAGAGACGCGAACCGGCATGATTTTGCGGATGAGCCATAATACGCCCCAAGTAAATACGAAACCCCATACAGATACGGTGACGAGGCCAAGTGCTTGTACACCAAGCAGCTTCAAGCCGCCCCCATAAAATAAGCCGTAATAGCCTTGTCCAACCTCGCTTGCGAGCTCTGGCTTAGCGAATAACCCGAGTGCCAGCGTACCAATGCTGCCGCTAATGCCGTGTACCGCAAAGGCGCCGACAGGGTCATCGATTTTTTTGCTTTCCATGTATTCCGTCGCGAGCACCATCATAATGCCGCAAATCGCGCCGATGAAGATGGCAGCGCCGTCAGAGACGAATGCGCAGCCGGCGGTAATGCCGACAAGCCCGGCAAGTGAGCCGTTAATAACCATCGGGGGATCGGCTTTTTTATAACGAAACATCGTAAACAATATGCAGGTGGCTCCACCCGCTGCAGCGGACAGCATCGTCGTTACGGCGATATGCCCGATGGAGGTGTTCGTCGCGCTTAATGTACTTCCGGCATTAAAGCCGAACCAGCCGAACCATAGGATGAATGCGCCAACGGATGCGAGCGGCAAATTGGAGGGCGAAACAATATTCACCTTGCCATCCGGGCTGAACTTTCCAATACGAGGCCCGACGAAAATGGCAGCAGCAAGAGCAGCAAATCCGCCAAGGGCATGAATAACAGCTGAACCGGCAAAGTCAATCATGCCGAGCTTGCCAAGCCAGCCGCCCGTTGACCATACCCAGTGGCCCGCAAGCGGGTAAATGAGTCCAGTCATGGCGATCGTCAGCAAAATATAGGCACGGAAGTGGATGCGTTCAGCGACGGCTCCGGAGACGATAGAGATGACCGCTATAACGAAGGCACATTGGAACAGCCAATACGTTTCATTGGAAATATTAAGTACAATATGAGAAAGATCGCCGCTCAGCAGGAAGCCGCTGGTGCCAAGCAGGCCGCTTACGTCTTTTCCGTACATAATAGCGAAGCCGAAAAAATAAAAAACGAGCGCTCCAAAAGCAATATCAACGAATACCTTCATAATGATGCTGACAGCATTCTTTTGACGGACGAAACCTGCCTCCAGTAGAGCGAAGCCGCCCTCCATCAGCAAAATCATAGCCGCTGTCAAGACAACCCAGATTGTATCGAGACCTCTCGACAGTTCTGACAACTCCATTGCGTAGGTCAACCCCTTATTATCGGATATAAAATGATGTTACTTTTCTAATTCGTTGATCATTATAATGATTCAGAGTTAACAATGTCAACGCTTTTATGTAATGTTTCGTGACGCATGTCAGGTTTGACTGGAGTAATATTCCTTTGTCTCGGTCTAGAGACCGAGCTGGATTTCAATCGGCCGTCCCTTTCTTGTGTTTGGCGAGTCCGTTATACTTAGACGTATCAAGTATTGAACCAATTGAAGGCAGGAGTTGATTACCTTATGAATGGCAGCTTTTTCAATCGATTTATAACAGCTGGTATCGTTATTGCGATAGGTGTTGTCTTTTTTCTTAATCAAACGGGTATCATTTCCACCCAGCTCAGTATTGGAGAAATAATCTCCAACTTCTGGCCGCTTATATTAATCGTCATTGGGCTAAAAGGGGTGTTTTCGAAAGATTCCTATAAGCATGGCGGCGGCTTCTGGGTGATGATTATTATTGGCGTCGTGTTTCTTGCCCGTAACATGGGCTGGTCGGATTGGTCCATAGGCGATATTATTCCGTATATTTGGCCGATTATTATTATTTTGGTCGGCATTAATATGCTTCGCAGGCCGAGCAGGAAAAGACGGAAGCAGGATGTGCCTCCTTCTGATGACTGGAAATCTTATGATGGTTATGGGGACGGAGATGTACCTCCGGCACCGCCGCTGCATCCGGGCCCAACCGATCCTTTTTCTCCTGAGCAGGAGCATAAACAAGCTGGTTCCGTTAATGGAGCACCATTTCAGCAAAATGGCTTTGAAGGTGGTAAATTTAAAATAAATTTAGAGAAGGAACAGCCGGTTGGCAGCGTGTGGAAAGAGCAGGCCAAGCAGCATTACCGCGATCAGCGTAAAGAATGGAAGCAGCAGTATCGGGAACAGCGCAAAGAGTGGAAAAATGAAAAAAATCACTACAGCGGCAAAAGCGAGTGGTGGAACAATGATCCGAATACACAGACCCGCTCCAATTTCATTGGCGATATTCATATCGGCCATGATCATTGGGAGCTGCAGCCAATCAACATTTCGCATTTTATCGGCGACACCGTTATTGATTTAACGAAAGCACAAATTGCTTACGGGGAAACGAAGATCACGGTATCCTCTTTTATTGGCGATGTGAAAGTATACGTCCCTAACGATTATGAAGTGGGTATTCACGTGCAGAGCAGCGTCTTCATTGGCGATGTGAAGTTTCTGGGCAAAAAGGAGCAAGGTATGTTCAAGTCAATGGATATGGCATCGCCTTCCTATGCGGAGGCGGATAAAAAAATAAGGCTGGTCGTTAGCTCGTTTATTGGCGATGTGCGTGTCACGAGGGTGGGATAAGCGTTTATGATGGTTCGGTTGCTTCGCAGTGGAAAATGGGAATTGATATCCATGTTTGTGCTCGCTGCTGCTCTAGCTTATGGAGCGGCGGCGATGATCGCTTATGGACTCATGCCAAATGCAGGAAGATGGGAGCTGGGGCTGACAGCCTCAGCCGTCTTCCTGCTTGTTGCTGCGTCTTGCGGTTATTGGGCTGGGAGGCGCATACAGCGCAGAGTGGATACGCTTCAGCTTGCGATGAAGCAGGCCGTCAACGGCAATTTTGAAATTCGGATTGCCGAGCGGGGCGGCTTGTCCTTCACCGAGCTTTATGAGGAATTTAATGTGCTTGCGAGGCAAATGGAGGAGCGGATGACTTACATCCAGCGCACAGGCGAAGAGCAGGTTATGGCCGAGGCCGCCTCTAATGAAGCGGCGGTGCTGGAGGAGCGTAAAAGGCTTGCCCGTGACTTGCATGATACGGTAAGCCAGCAGTTGTTTGCGATGCATATGTGCGCCTCTTCGCTGCCAAAGCTTCAGCAGGTGGATAGCGAACGCGCGGCTGAGGTGCTGGGCCAGTTAATCGAGATGTCAACGCTCGCCCAGAAGCAAATGCGCACCTTTATCGCCCAGCTTCGTCCGATGGAGCTTGAAGGCCGTACACTGCGCCAAGCGCTGGACAAGTGGTTTCCTGATTATTGCCGGCAAAACCATCTGCAAGGCGAGCTGGATTGGCGGCTGACTGAGCCGCTCTCGGAAGCGAAGGAGCATCAGCTTTTTCTCATCGTGCAGGAGGGGCTAGCCAATATCGTAAAGCACGCGAAAGCCGTAAGCTGCTCGCTAACGCTATCTGAAAATGAACGGCAAATTGTGCTGAGCTTGCAGGATGATGGAGCGGGCTTTCGAGTAGATGAGGTCAAACGAGGGTCTTATGGGCTGTCAACGATGCACGAGCGTGCCCAGAAGCTTGGCGGGACGGCAGAAATTATAAGCAAGCCAGGCAGCGGGACGAGGGTCAAGGTGTCTATTCCAAAAATATGGCGGGGGAGCGATAAAAAATGAACAGCCAGGAAAAGTTGAAAATCATGATTATTGATGACCATGATATGGTTCGAACAGGGCTGCGCACGTATTTAATGCTGGAACCAAAATTTGAAGTCGTTGCAGAGGCTGGAAGCGGGCAGGCTGCGCTTGATAAGCTTGAAGCCGGCATTCCGAAAGGGATGCCTGATGTCATGCTGATGGACTTAATGATGCCTGAAATGGATGGCATTGAAACGACGAGACGGGTCATGGCGAAATATCCGGATGTGAAAATCGTCATGCTGACGAGCTTTTTGGAGGATGATAAAGTGTATGCTGCTATTGAGGCAGGGGCGGTCAGCTATGTGCTGAAGACGGTATCGGCCGAAGAGCTTATTTATGCGCTAAATGGCGCTTCGAAAGGCATGCCAGTGATGACCGCTGATGTATCTCAGGCTTTGACGCGCGGCCTCCGGCAGCGTACTGCGCAATCAGGTGATGAAGGACTGACGGAGCGGGAGAAGGAAGTGCTGCTGCTAATTGCCGAGGGACGTTCTAACAAGGAAATTGGCGAAGAGCTGCACATTAGCATTAAGACGGTCAAAACGCATGTCAGCAATTTATTAATGAAATGCGAGCTGGACGATCGGACACAGCTCGCGGTGCTCGCTCATCGCAAGGGCTGGGCCAAAAGCCAATAATCAAAAATAAACCATATCGTTGTTATCTATCACATAATGCAGCAAAAGGCGGGCTATACTAATGATGTACAGCGGCGAGCTGAGCCGCACTAAAGCGTACATAAAAGGAGCGTCTTGCTATGATTTTGCTGTCATCGGAGCTGGAAGCCAGCCATCAATCCTTTATTGAAACCCGCGATATGCTGACGCAGCATACGTTCGCTTTAGGCGGCAATTGGGATTATGCAGCTGGTTCGTTCGATCGCCCATTGGATGAAGCCCATAAAGTATGGCTGCGGATTCCTTTTGAAGTGACGGATGGCACCATCGATAATAGCTCTTCGGATACGGATGCCAGTATTAAGCTGGGAACGCCTTATGTGCTTAAGCATTTATATAATGAAGGCAATGATGAGGAAGCCTCGGTGCGGCTGGTAGGCGCCTTATTCGATCAATTTCAATCGCCGATTGATCCAGATGCTGACATTGAAAGCGAATGGGTCGAGCGGGCCAAGGACATTTTGCAGCAGGTCGAGCGGGCATTGTCCTGAGCTTGAGCTGACATTTGAATCATAAAATTAGCATGAAAAACTCCCTTTCATTGGTGATAGGGAGTTTTTTTATGTATGTTTAAATGTCTTTTAAGATTGTTTTAAGGTAGAATGTGCATGATAGGAGTACAACAATTAACCAGCAAGCAGCCTCTAGAGACTGAATTGCTTCATTGTATACCGATGAGGAGGAAACGGGAATGGACGATCAGAATAAAAAGAACGGCTTTGATGATTTTTTCCAAAATCGTGAGGACGGGCAGCAGAAGCAGGAGGACAACGTTCAGCCAGTCCAAGCTGATGAAGCATCTGCTGATTCTTCTGAGCAGGCAAGCAAGCCTTCCTACTACTATTCTTACGGACCGTTTAAGTCGGGCGCACCCGATAATAATGTGCTAACTGATGGGTCAGGAGCAGGCAATCAGCCTATTTCAACCCCAGCACAGGCATCCAGTCAGGAACCAGCTGCGGCATCCCAGCCGTACAGCCAGCAGCAGGGGGATCAGGCAAGCTTTGCTGATTCTATGCCTCCTGCCCCAGTAAGGCCGTTCAGTTCATCGCAGTCATCCGCAAGAGGGGGCTGGCAGGTGAAGGAGCCGCAGCGCAGAACGTCATTCAAAGCGATGTTTTCTTCGTTTATAGCTGGGGTTTTAGTAGTAGGCTCTTTAATGTATGCGGCGGATGTGAACAATTGGTTTAGCAAGCCAGCGGAAGCGACCGTATCCCAGCAGGGAACCGCTACAGCGACGGGTCAAAACAGCGGGCTTACAGCAGCATCCGACAGACCGGACGACATTGCTAAGCTGTTTGAGACATCAAGCCCGGCTGTTGTGAAAATTGAGACCTTTGCTTCCCCCGCAAGAAGCAATGGCGGTTCATCGGCCGATTCTTTCTTTGAGCAGTTTTTCGGCCAAGATTATCCGGGAGCAGGCAGCAAGGAGCAAAACAACAACAGCAATGGATTGCAGGCAACGGGCAGCGGTACCGGATTCTTTTTCGACGCCTCCGGTTACATTCTGACGAACCAGCACGTTGTTGGCGGTGCAGAGAAAATCGAAGTCACGGTGCAAGGTTATGACAAGCCGCTAACGGCGCAACTGCTGGGCTCTGATTATAATTTGGATTTGGCTGTGCTTAAAGTAACGGATACGAAAGCTTTTCCTACTTTGAAGCTAGGCAGCTCCGACAGCATTAAAATCGGCGATTGGGTCGCGGCGATCGGCAATCCATATGGCTTCGACCATACGATTACCGTTGGCGTGCTGAGTGCGAAGGAACGTCCGATTTCCATTCCGGATGAGCAAGGAACACGCAACTACGAGCATTTGCTGCAAACGGATGCTTCGATTAACCCAGGCAACTCTGGCGGACCGCTGCTTAACGTAAATGGCGAAGTGATCGGCATTAACACGGCTGTAAGCTCCCAGGCGCAAGGAATCGGATTTGCGATTCCAACAAGCACGATTCAAGGCGTATTGGAGAATTTGAAAAATAACGTTGAAGTTCCGAAAGATCCAGTACCGTTCATCGGAGCAGAGCTGGCTGATGTAACGGATGCTATGGCGAAGCAGCTAGGCATGGATAAAGCGGAAGGCTCCATTGTCAGCAATGTGTATTATAACTCTCCTGCCTACTTGGGCGATCTGAAACAATTTGACGTTATTATCGGCATTGACGGCAAAGTGTACAACAATACGCAGGACTTAATCGCGGCGATTAAGAAGAGAGCGGTTGGCGATGGAGTACAGTTGAATATTATCCGCAAAGGTGCGAAAATGGATTTGACGGTCACCATTGGCGACCGCAACAAGTTCAACGCAGAAAAATAAAGCAAGCAGCATATCGGTGCAGCCGGTGCTGAATGGTTAATCAGGCGCAGAGGCGAACAATCTCTCTGCGTCTGTTTTTATGAAGCTTAAACAATATGGGGGCGTACAGATGAGAACACAAATTATAGTTGTGGACGATGATGAGAAAATCACCTCTTTATTAAGACGGAGCCTGATTTTTGAAGGATATGAAGTGACGACTGCAAGCAATGGCTTAGAGGGGCTGAAGCTGCTAATGACAGCGGAGCCGCAGCTGCTTATACTCGACGTTATGATGCCGCATGTAGACGGCTGGGAAGTGTGCCGCAGAGTACGGGAAGGTGGAAGCACGGTTCCGATTTTGATGCTGACAGCGAAGGATGATATTACCGATCGGGTGAAAGGACTGGATACAGGAGCTGATGATTATCTGGTGAAGCCGTTTGCACTCGAAGAGCTGCTTGCCAGAGTTCGGGCGCTGCTGCGACGCAAGTCGGACAAGATTGAGGATACGGGCAGCAAAATCGTCTACGAGGATCTGGCTCTTGATCAAGATGCCCGTGAAGCGATTCGAAATGGACGGCGTATTGAGCTGACAGCCAAGGAATATGATCTGCTGCTGCTCTTTATTCAGAATCCGCGCCGCGTATTGACCCGTGATGTCATTATGGAGAAAATATGGGGCTACGACTTCAGTGGAGAGTCGAATGTGCTTGAAGTTTATATTGCGATGCTGCGCCAGAAAATGGAGGAGGGCGGCGGCAAGCGCATGATTCAAACCGTTCGTGGGACAGGCTATGTGCTGCGGGGAGAGGGCTGATTAGCGATGACCATACGGCTGCGTTTAACTTTGTGGTATTCAGCTTTGCTTGCGATGACGCTGCTGATATTTGGTTTTGCTATCTATATATTTGTTAATTTTAATACTTATGGGCAAATGAAAGATCAGCTGAAGGGCGAAGCGGACAGCTACAATGTATTTGTGCGGGAAACGGAATCCAACGAGCTCAATCTATTGATTGCTCCTTCACAAGGGCGGTTTTATGAGCGTTCCTTTTATTTGCAAATTGTCAGATATAAAGAGGGCATTATTAATGCAAGCAAGGAGCTGCTCAGCTCAGGCATAAAATATCCGATTCCTGATGTTAAGGATAATGTGCAGGCAGGCTTTATAAAGGCTAACATTAAGGTAAATGAAGCGAATGTAACGTTTTTAATTTATCAGCGTCCCATTTACAGTGATGATTCCCAGACGGACCTGGTTGGTCTTATACAGGTTGGTGCCATCGTTACTAGCGAGGAAAGTTATTTGAAGGCTTTAAAGACGATTTTGTTTACCGCATCGGTTATCGCCGTCTTGATAGCCTTTACAGTTGGCTTGCTGCTGGCTCGACAGGTGCTGTGGCCAATTGAACGCGTCATTAAATCAACTGAGAAAATTCAAAGCGGTTCTGATCTTAGTGTGCGTATTCCAATGAGTGGCCCTAATGACGAAGTCGGACGGCTTGTCTATAACCTCAACGTCATGCTGGCCCGTTTGGAGACAGCCTACAATGAGCTTGATGAATCCTACAAAGCGCAGCGCAGATTCGTCTCGGATGCGTCCCATGAGCTGCGGACGCCGCTGACGACGATTCGAGGCAATATTGAGCTGCTTCAGCGAATGTGGGAAAAAACGAAGGACCCGGATGCATTGGATGGCATCGTGCTGGCGCTTGATAACCAGCGCTTCGGCCTTACGGTTGAGGCGATGCAGGATATTGCAGCAGAATCCCGCCGTATGTCGACGCTTGTTAATGATTTGCTGGCGCTCGCCCGTGCGGATGCCGGCTATGAAATGGAGAAGACGGTTGTATCGATGCAGCCGCTTGTCGAGGAGGTTGCACGCCGTGCTCAGCTGCTCCCGCGTACTGCTGAGTGGCGCGTAGGCGACCTGTCTCCGCTTAGCGGCATTCAGGTTAGAGGCAATCAGGATTATTTGCAGCAGCTGCTGTTTATTTTTATTGAGAATGCTTTCAAATATACGGTAGAAGGCCATATTGAGCTTAGCGTCCGCAGCAAGGACAATCAAGTCGGGATTACGGTCAGCGATACGGGCATGGGGATGGACCCTGAGGAAGTGCCGCATATATTCGATCGTTTCTATCGCGTGGACGAATCGCGTGGCAAAACGGTTGGAACGGGGCTTGGTTTATCCATTGCAAAATGGATTATTGATGAGCATCGCGGCTCTATTGAAGTGCTGACGCGCACAGGTGAAGGGTCGGAGTTTACGATCTGGCTGCCCATAGTCTTTTCTGAGACGACAGATTCGTCTATAATAGAAGGAACGGATCGAACTTTGGGCTAATGCCCACAGTTCAGAAAGCAGGTGCACCAACATGCAAATTGTTAAAATTTCACCGCGGGGCTATTGCTACGGCGTCGTTGACGCTATGGTACTCGCACTGCAAACGGCTAGAAACCTTGAGCTGCCGCGGCCAATATATATTTTGGGAATGATTGTGCACAATGCGCATGTGACGGAGGCGTTCGAGCAGGAAGGCGTTATTACGCTGGATGGGGAGAACCGTCTGGAAATTTTGGAGCAGGTTGAAAAGGGAACGGTCATATTCACCGCACACGGCGTTTCCCCAGAAGTTCGCAGGCGGGCCAAGGACAAGGGATTGACGGTTGTGGATGCAACCTGCCCTGACGTAACGCGCACGCATGATCTGATTCGCGAGAAGATGGCCGAGGACTACCACATTATTTATATTGGCAAAAAAAATCACCCGGAGCCAGAGGGTGCCATTGGCGTAGCCCCAGACCGGGTACATCTTATCGAACGTGTTGAGGATATCGATTTGCTGGAAGTGCCGGAAGGCAATATCGTCATTACGAATCAGACAACGATGTCGCAATGGGATATTCGCCATATTATCAGCAAGCTGATTGAAAAGTTTCCAACGGCGGAAGTCCACAATGAAATTTGCCTGGCAACGCAGGTTCGCCAGGAGGCCGTAGCAGGACAGGCAGGGGAAGCCCAGCTTTGTCTCGTCGTGGGTGATCCGCGCAGCAACAACTCCAACCGCCTGGCACAGGTGTCGGAGGAAATTGCAGGCGTTACCGCTTACCGTGTGGCAGATGTATCGGAAATTAAACGGGAATGGCTCATTGGCATTGAGCGTGTAGCCGTTACTTCGGGCGCTTCGACCCCTACGCCGCTTACGAAGGAAGTTATTACGTATTTGGAGCAATACAATGACGACGACCCTTCAACATGGGAAATCGTTCGTACTGTCAATATGGAGAAGCTGCTTCCCAATGCCCGCAAAAAGTCAGTTGTTGCGCGCCCGGAAGTGCCAGAGACGCCGTAAGGCGTCTTTTTTCTGTCTTTTACCCTTGACGGGAAGCGCCGCTTCTTATATAATCACTTTAACAAGTAAAAGCATAAAAGCCACAAAGCATAGAAGCGTCGAAGCGAACAAGCGTTTAAGCGAAAAAGG
The DNA here is from genome assembly GCF_038051995.1 of Paenibacillus sp. FSL H8-0537. NCBI lineage: Bacteria > Bacillati > Bacillota > Bacilli > Caryophanales > Paenibacillaceae > Paenibacillus > Paenibacillus sp. FSL H8-0537. The sequence goes on from NZ_CP150290.1 coordinate 1,836,422, forward strand.
AGAGATTAAAATGATCGTTATTACTAACCCGCATATTGAAGAAGCAAGAATTGCTGAAATTGTTACCCATATTGAAGCAGCAGGTGTTCAAGCCCATGTATCAAGAGGAACAGATCGGACCGTAATTGGTATTATAGGGAGCGCGACCCCTACACTAGCCGAGCATCTTCGCCAGCTCAAGGGCGTTGAAAATGTGATTAAAATTTCCAAATCCTACAAGCTTGCAAGTCGTGATTTTCACCCAGATGATACCATTATTGACATTAAAGGCGTTAAAATTGGTGGAAATAATTTAGTTATTATGGGCGGACCATGTGCAGTTGAAACACCAGAGCAAATTGATGAAATTGCTCGACTGGTTAAAGCGGCAGGCGGGCAGGTGCTTCGCGGTGGAGCCTTTAAGCCTCGCACAGGCCCATACAGCTTCCAAGGCGTGGGTGTTGAAGGCTTGGTCATGATGGCAGAAGCGGGACGCAAGCATGGCTTGCTAACGATTACCGAAGTGATGACGCCGGAATACGTAGATGTATGCGCCGAATATGCGGATATTCTCCAAGTCGGCACGCGCAATATGCAAAATTTCGACCTGCTCCGCAAGCTGGGAACGATTCAAACCCCTGTATTGCTGAAAAGGGGCTTCAGCTCAACGTACGACGAATTCCTCAATGCAGCGGAATATATTCTTGCCGGAGGCAATCCGAACGTTATGCTGTGTGAGCGCGGAATCCGAACATTCGAGACCTACACAAGAAATACACTTGACTTGTCAGCTATTCCAGTATTGCAAAGCCTCAGCCATTTGCCAGTGATCTCTGACCCGAGTCATGGCACAGGCCGCCGCGAGCTTGTAGAGCCAATGTCGAAGGCATCCGTAGCTGCTGGAGCGAATGGGCTGATCGTCGAAATGCATACAGATCCAGATAATTCGATGACTGGGGATGGGGTACAATCGCTGTTTCCTGACCAGTTCGCTAATTTATTAAAGGATTTAGAAAAGCTCGCACCAATTGTTGGAAAAGAATTTAATACGGAGAAGGCGCCAGCAGAAGCTTTCAAAGAGTGGAAAATATAATCGACCTATAAAGCCGTTAATTCCTATGTAAATAAAGGGATTACGGCTTTTCCTTTTGCCGTGTAGCAGGAATTGTGAACAAATGTGTAAACCTGTAAGTATAGCTAACATGCGAATAAAAAATACCTCACATAACTATTGACGATGATAATATCGTAGTTTTATAATAACGTCATGGTTTGGAACGATAGGAGAACGTTACCCGTTCAATACTAAGCAAATGTTCGGAAATGGAGGAAATATCTGATGTCAGTTCAAAATGTTTTGGACACAATTAAAGAAAACAACATTCAGTTTGTAGATTTCCGGTTCGTGGATCTTTTTGGTCATGCGCACCACATTACCCTTCCTTCGACAGAAGTTGACGCCGATACTTTCGTAAATGGTGTAGCTTTTGACGGTTCCTCGATCCCGGGTTTCCGTGGAATCGAAGAGTCGGATATGGTTATGATGCCAGATCCTGAATCGGTATTTATCGATCCTTTCACTGATCACCCAACTCTAAATGTAATGTCTAACATTCATACGCCTGATGGCGAACGCTACGAGCGCGATCCGCGCAGCATCGCTCAAAAAGCGGAAGAGTTTCTGCAAAAATCCGGTGTAGGCACGACAGCATTTTTCGCTCCTGAATCCGAATTTTTCATTTTCGACGATGTTCGCTACGAAAGCTCAATGAACACTTCCTTCTATTCGGTTGATTCCGAAGAAGCTGGCTGGAACACAGCTCGCAAAGAAGAAGGCGGAAACCTTGGCTTTAAAGTTCCAGTTAAAGGCGGTTACGTTCCAGTAGCTCCGGTTGACTCCCAACAAGACATCCGCAGCGAAATGGTTCGCCTGATGCAAGAAGCTGGTCTTCGCGTTGAGCGTCATCACCACGAAGTAGCAACTGCTGGTCAAGCAGAAATCAACTTCCGTTTTGATACGTTGACTAAAACAGCTGACAACCTATTGAAATACAAATATATTGTTCACAACACAGCTCGCCAATATGGAAAAGTTGCAACTTTCATGCCTAAACCGCTGTTTGGCGATAATGGTAGCGGTATGCACGTTCACTCCTCCATCTTTGATGGCGACACGCCTTTGTTCTTTGAAAAAGGTGCTTATGGCAACCTGAGCCCGCTGGCTATGCACTACATCGGCGGAATTTTGCACCATGCTCCAGCTTTGATCGCGCTCACTAACCCGAGCACTAACTCGTTCAAACGTCTGGTTCCTGGATACGAAGCTCCAGTTAACCTGGTGTTCTCCAAAGGTAACCGTTCGGCTGCGATCCGTATTCCAATCGCTTCCGTTACACCTAAAGGCTGTCGTATCGAGTTCCGTACGCCTGACTCCACAGCTAACCCTTACCTTGCGTTTGCAGCAATGCTGCTTGCAGGTCTTGACGGTATTAAGCGCAAGCTTGATCCAATTGCTTTGGGCTATGGTCCTTTCGACAAAAACATTTACGAATTGCCAGAAGAAGAGAAGAAAGACATCCGCAGCGTACCTGGTACGCTTGACGAAGCGCTGAGCGCTTTGGAAGCAGATTCCGAATTCTTGACTGAAGGCGGCGTATTCTCTGAAGACTTTATCGCTAACTACGTTGCATTCAAACGCAACGAAGCGAAAACTGTTTCGATCCGTGTTCATCCGCACGAGTACAGCCTGTACTTCGATTGCTAGAATGAACGTTGAAGGAGCCTCCTATGGGGGCTCTTTTTTTTCTACCTAGTCGCTGGAGTGAAAAGCATCCTTTAAAGGAAGCATTGGCAAACTGATAGCGGAAATCGATGATCTTTTGTATACGTATTTGTTGAAAAACCGAATATTAACAAGAAATCAATAATAAAGTGTTCGACTTTTGTCACGAAAAGACGGGATACTACTTGATGCGGGCCTCTAAAATTGCTATTATAGCGGTATCATGTTAATAACTAAAGGTGGTTATCCGAAGATGAAGAGAGCATTCAATTTTAATGCAGGACCAGCCGCTTTACCGCTTGAAGTACTTGAGCAGGCTCAGCAGCAATTCGTAGAGTATCAAGGCGCGGGCATGTCCATTATGGAAATGTCGCACCGCAGCGAGCTGTATGAGCAAGTTAACAATGAGACGCAGGCTCTTTTTCGCGAAATTTACGGCATTCCTGACAATTATCATGTTCTGCTGCTGCAAGGCGGCGCAAGCACGCAATTTGCAACCATTCCAATGAATTTTCTCACCCCAGGCAAAGTTGGCGCTTATGTGATGACTGGCGCATGGGCAGAGAAAGCAATCAAGGAAGCGAAGCTTGTTGGCGAGACAGCGATAGCTGCTACTTCAGAGGCTCACAAGTTCAACCGCATTCCGGCACTTTCCGACATTCAGCTGCCTGATCAAGCCGCTTATTTGCACATTACGACAAATGAGACGATTGGCGGTACGCAATTTGCTGAATTCCCGCAAACCGGCAATGTACCGCTAATTGCGGACATGTCGAGTGATATTTTGAGCCGTCCGGTCGATGTCAGCCAGTTCGGACTGATTTATGCAGGAGCTCAGAAAAACCTTGGTCCTTCGGGCGTGACGGTTGTCATCGTTCGTGATGATCTCGTCAAAGAAAGCCCTAAGACGATTCCAGCTATTTTCCGCTATGATACCCATGTGAAAGCAGGCTCGCTGTACAACACGCCGCCTTCCTTCTCGGTCTATATGGTCAATCTGGTGCTGAAATGGATTAAAGCAAGAGGCGGAGTTGCCCAAATCAATCAATATAATCGTGACAAAACAAACCTCATTTACAATACGATTGATCAAAGTGGCGGCTTCTATTATGGCTTTGCAGCTCCGGAAAGCCGTTCGCTCATGAACATTACATTCCGTCTGCAGGATGCTGAGCTTGAGAAGAAATTTATTAAGCAATCGGAAGCGGAAGGTTTTGTTGGCCTGAAAGGACACCGTGATGTTGGCGGGCTTCGCGCTTCGACTTACAATGCGGTTCCACTAGAAAGCTGCAAGGCGCTTGCTGAATTTATGGCAGAGTTCCAAAAAAACAACGGTTAATCGCAGCTCCCAGTGCTAAAATGATAGAAAAACCGCCCGCCCCTTTCACAAATGAAAGGAACGGGCGGTTCTTTCGTGTAATTAGGCAAGGGTTTGCTCCAAAGCGCTTGGGCCATGCAGCTTGTAGCCTACGTTGCGAACGGTCATGATATATTCGGGGGTTCGGGCATTTTTTTCGATTTTATCGCGGAGATGGCTAATATGGACGTCTACGATACGGGTATCGCCGAGGAAGTGATAGTCCCATACGCCATGAAGCAGCTGCTGGCGGCTCAGCACCTTGCCTTTATGCTTGCAGAGGAAGACGAGCAGCTCGAATTCCTTCGGCGTCAGCTCGATCAGTTTGCCGTCAATCAGCACTTCCCGCTCATCTGGGCGAACCGACATGCGGCCAATGTCAATGGCACTTGATGGTACGGCTCCCGGCAGCGATTGCAGTCTGCGGAAAATCGCTTGAATGCGCGAAATCAGCTCCTGTGGGCTGAAGGGCTTGGTCATATAATCGTCAGCGCCATTATCGAGGCCGGCAATTTTATCGGTAACATCCTGCAGGGCGGTCAGCATGACGATGGGAACGGCGTTGTTTTGCTTGCGCAGCTCGCGGCATACTTGAATGCCATCCATTTTCGGCAGCATTAAATCGAGAACGATGAGATCTGGTCGAAAGGGGCGCAGCATATCAAACACGGCTTCTCCGTCATCTACGCATCTGACGTCGTATCCGGCTAGCTTCAGGTTGAATTCAATCAGCATGGAGATGGAGGGCTCGTCATCGACGACGAGAATTTTCTTTTTCAACATGTTGTCTTATTAAGCCTCCCTTATCCTAAACATGTCTTTGCTCATAACTACATTATGAAGATAGACGTTCAAGCGGGGATTAAGAGTACGTTAACGGGATGTAAAATTTCATTCCTATTTCAAATAAAATAGTAATTCATGTATAATAGGCAAGGGACAAGGGGTGACAACAAGAAGATGGCATTTCATATTGTGTTAGTAGAACCGGAAATACCCGCTAACACGGGCAATATTGCGCGGACATGTGCGGCAACAGGTGCGCATCTGCATCTGGTGCGTCCGCTGGGCTTTCAAACGGATGACAAGACGCTGAAGCGGGCGGGCCTGGATTATTGGCATGCGGTTCATGTCGAGTACCATGATTCCTTTCAGGAGCTGCAGGAGCAGTATGCTGATGGGCGGTATTTCTATGCCAGTACGCGAGCGGTCAAAGCCTATAATGAGTTTCAGTACCAGGATGGGGATTTTTTCGTATTCGGCAAGGAAACGAAGGGTCTGCCCCAAGAGCTGATTGAGGCGAATTTAAGTACATGTATTCGGATGCCAATGACGGATAAGGTCAGATCGCTTAATTTATCCAATTCGGCGGCGATCGTCGTGTACGAAGCGCTTAGACAGAACGATTTTCCCGGACTGTCTTAAAATAGAGGCGGCTTGCGAATAATTTTAGTTCTTGCAGATTCAAATTTTGTTGGCAAGGTGAAGAATTTACTTAAGGATTTTTTTGACGGATTACTTAAAGAGAGAATCAACAATGGGGAAACAGAGGCAGAGCGTTAAGGCAATGAACTGTCGGGGTTTCACGAAAATGGCTTGCAAACTAGACACAGGAGAGGTGAACAACGATGAAACCAGCAGGTGTAGTAAGAAAAGTAGATCAACTCGGACGTATCGTTCTTCCAAAATCGTTGCGTAAACGTTACCAGATGAATGAGGGAGATCCGGTTGAAATTTTAGTGCAGGGCGACCATATTATTTTGGAGCGTTACCGTCCGAAATGTGTGTTCTGTGGTTCAATGGAAGAAGTACGCGAGTTTAAAGAACGTTTTTTATGCGGCGTTTGTGTGGCTGAAATGAGCCAGCTCGCCCGCTAACCTCATACATGCTTAATAGGTAGTATAAATAGGTAAGAACCAAAAGAAGCTTCCCCATGGAGCAGCTATAGCTGCGTTCCTTCGGAGAAGCTTCTTTTGGTGTAAGCTGATGGTTCGGCTTACAGGCCTTTGGTTTTGTCATCGTTGTAAGAAGACGTGAACATAGCCGTCAGAAACAAGACGAATACAGTCATTACAATAATGAATGTGATGGACATTAATGGCACCTCCAAAATCCTCATGCAACTGTTTTCATTATACCCAACCTGCTCGAAAAAGAAAACTTTAAATATGGGCTGTACCTTGATAACATAGAGCTATAAACGTTAAAGCTTGCATCTTAGGAGGAGTCGAACCATGGATTACCGTTTTTCATCACGAGTGACCGCTCTCAAATCATCGGTCGTAAGAGATATACTTAAGCTGACGCAGGGCAAGGATATGATTTCATTCGCTGGCGGGCTGCCGGCCGAGGAGCTGTTCCCCGTGCAGGCCATTCGCAAAGCGGCCGATCGGGTGTTTACGAAGGGCGCAAGTGCTATGCAATACGGTTTGACCGAGGGCTTCTTGCCGCTGCGTGAGCAGCTGTGCGAGCGTATGGGTCACAAGGGCATGAATGTTCGCCCTGACGAAATGCTGCTAACGACAGGCTCCCAGCAGGCGATCAGCCTCATTATTGAAGTGCTGACCGAGCCTGGTGATACGATATTGGTAGAAAGGCCGACTTATCTCGCTTGCTTGCAGGTATTTGAGATGAATGGCTTAAATGTCATTGCAGCGGAAAGCGATGAGCATGGCATTGTGGCTGAGGATGCAGAGCGGCTTATTCGCGAGCATCGTCCAAAGCTTGTGTACGCCGTGCCTACCTTCGGCAATCCAACGGGACGCGTCTGGAGTACAGAGCGCAGACAACAGCTGCTCGCGCTTTGCAGCTCTTATGGTGTGCCGATATTGGAAGATGATCCATACGGAGAAATAAAATATGATGTAAATGCGGTTTATCCAACATTGTTTGCGCTTGATCAGCAGGCAGGCGGTTCGGGCTCGGTTATTTATACGAGCACGTTCTCTAAGACGGTTGCGCCAGGGCTGCGCACAGGTTGGGCAATGGGGCCAGCGGATGTTATTGCGATGATGGCTAAAGCGAAGCAGGCGGCCGATTTGCATTCCAGTGCGATAGATCAGCAAATTGTCAGCGAGCTGCTGGATAGCTTCCCGCTGGATGAGCATATTAAAGTTATCTCTGCTTCCTACGGTGAGCGGATGCGCGAAATGCAAGGGCTGCTGGCACAGCAGCATATTGAAGGCTTGCGCTGGATTGAGCCGAAGGGCGGCATGTTCTTATGGCTGGAGCTGCCAGAAGGTCTTGATGCAGAGGCGCTGCTTAAGGCCTCCGTGCAGAAGGGCGTTGCTTTTGTACCTGGAAGCTCCTTCTACGCTTATGACCCGCAGCGCAATACGGCGCGGCTCAACTTTACTTATAACATTGGAGCCAAAACGGCGCTCGGCGTAGAGCGCTTCGCGGAAGCGGTCCGCGAGTTTACGGCCCGCTCCTAAACTGATTGCTTGGCAAAGCGGCCACCCAATCGGCGATGACTTCAGCATATTCGATCAAGGCGGCTGCTCCAGCGGGTAGCAGCCGGTATTTTCCGCGCTGCTCGCGCTCGAACCAGCCGTAGTGATTGTCGCGCAGCACAGCGCCGCTGCGCGGGAAGCTCGTCAGTGCAGCAACCTGGCTAGGCGATTGCGCCTCCCCCAGCTGCTGGAGCGCGTAGGCGCAGCGCAGCGCCTTCTCGCGATAGGCGGTCACCAGCTTGCGGCCGGTACTGCCGCCTACATTATAATCGCCGCTGCGCTCGCGAAATTCAAGAAGCAGCCTAGCCTGCTTCTTGCGGCGAGTTCTGCGCTGCGGCGCCTCGCCAGGCTCGCACAGCACATCAATGACAGGTGCCTTCGTCTTGAAGAAGGTGACGGTCATCAGGCCAATGCCGAGCATGCGGCACAGCTCGGTAATTTCACCGAAGCGCTGGTTGTGCGCGCCGCTTTTTTTACGATTGCGCTCGACTGCGAGCACAACTTGATCATTTATACGAAGGCGTTCAATCCCCTGCAGCAGCAGGGCGAGATTGAACGTCTTTTTCATTTCAACGATAATGGTTTCTTCGGTATCGGCGTGCCTGGCAACGAGATCGCAGTGCAGCACCTCGCTTTTGACGACGAAGCCGCGCGCCTCATAATAAGCTTTTATCGGCTTGTAAAGCTCCTCTTCCTTACCCACTGCCACGTGCATTCCCCCACTTTCTTCTAAACTATTATAACAAAAGGATAGGGAGCGCGGGCAGATCGAATGGATTTGTCCAAGGTGAAACGGCCGAAAGCCGTCCTCTGGCGGCGCGGCGCGTTTCGGTCCGAGAAATATAAGCCCATTTATAAGGGTAAAACTTATAAATGCTTATATTTCAAGCAAACCCGCGCTGCAAGCGTACTTGTCGCAATATGCATGATTACCGCCTAAAATAGTGGTCAATTTCCACGCGGAATACGCATAGACATGTAATACTTCAATAAAGTTTGTTCCACTTGCAAAGATTCTTACAAGCAAATGCCGAGCGAAGTGAAAAATTGCGTATTGCGGAAGCGATGGGAGGAGGCACGGCATGGACATTTTCAAGCGAATATCGGAGTATCAAGCAGAGAGTGAGAAGCTGGCCTGGAATGGATCTTTCAAGGATTATATTGAACTGCTGAAACAGGATCCATCCCCGGCCATGACGGCGCACTCGCGTGTCTATGAAATGATTGAATCCTATGGAGTCGAGGAGAGGGATGGGAAAAAGCGGTATAAATTTTTCGAGCAGGAAATTTATGGGCTGGACCGCTCTGTTGAAAAGCTTGTGGAGGAATATTTCCACTCCTCGGCGCGAAGGCTTGATGTGCGCAAACGGATTTTGCTTCTCATGGGACCTGTCAGCGGAGGGAAATCGACGCTGGTTACGATGCTCAAAAAGGGGCTTGAGAAATATTCCAGAACGAAACGCGGCGCCGTCTATGCGATTAAAGGCTGCCCGATGCATGAAGAGCCGCTGCATCTCATTCCGCATGAGCTGAGAGGCGAGATTGAGCAGGAGATTGGAGTTAGGATCGAAGGCAATCTATGCCCTTCCTGCCAGATGAGGCTGCAAACCGAATATGGCGGCGATATTCAAAATGTTCAGGTGGAGCGCGTATTCATCTCTGAGGATAACCGTGTTGGTATCGGAACCTTTAGTCCGTCTGATCCAAAATCGCAGGACATTGCGGATCTCACCGGCAGCATTGATTTTTCCACGATTACGGAATTTGGCTCGGAATCCGATCCGCGGGCTTATCGCTTTGATGGCGAGCTGAACAAGGCGAACCGGGGGCTTATGGAGTTTCAGGAGATGCTGAAATGCGATGAAAAGTTTTTGTGGAACCTGCTGTCCTTGACGCAGGAGGGCAATTTTAAAGCGGGCCGGTTTGCGCTCATTTCCGCTGATGAATTAATTATTGCCCACACGAACGAGACGGAGTACAAATCCTTCATTAGCAATAAGAAAAATGAAGCGCTCCAGTCGCGGATGATCGTCATGCCGATTCCGTATAACCTGAAAGTGTCCGAGGAAGAAAAAATTTATACGAAGCTCATCGGCCAGAGCGACATGAAGCATATTCACATTGCGCCGCATGCTTTGCGGGCCGCTGCTATTTTCTCCATCCTTACCCGGCTGAAGGAGACGAAAAAGCAGGGCATGGATTTGGTGAAGAAGATGCGAATGTACGACGGCGAAGAAATTGAAGGCTTCAAGGATGCCGATCTTAAGGAAATGCAGACCGAATATAACGAGGAAGGCATGTCTGGCATCGATCCCCGCTATGTCATCAACCGGATTTCGAGCGCGCTGATCAAGCAGGATATGCAGTGCATTAATGCGCTAGATGTGCTTCGCGGCTTGAAGGATGGCCTTGACCAGCATCCATCCATCACGAAGGAGGAGCGGGAGCGTTATTTGAACTTTATTTCGGTTGCCCGTAAGGAATACGATGGCCTAGCCAAAAAAGAAATTCAGAAGGCCTTCGTCTATTCCTATGAGGAGTCGGCGCGCACGTTGTTTGAAAACTACCTCGACAACATCGAGGCTTATTGCAACTGGGCTAAAATCAAAGACCCGCTCACCGGCGAGGAGCTTGATCCGGATGAGCGCCTGATGCGTTCTATTGAGGAGCAGATCGGCGTTTCTGAAAATGCGAAAAAAGCGTTTCGCGAAGAAATTTTGATTCGCATCTCTTCGTATTCCCGCAAAGGGAAAAAATTCGATTTCACCAGCCACGAGCGGCTGCGTGAAGCGGTGGAGAAGAAGCTGTTCACCGATCTGAAGGACATCGTGAAAATTACGACCTCCACGAAGACGCCGGATGAAATCCAGCTCAAGCGGATTAATGAAGTGACGAAGCGGTTAATTGATGAGCACGGCTATTGCCCGGTATGCGCCAATGAGCTGCTGCGTTATGTGGGCAGTCTGCTTAATCGTTAACGAACCCAATAGGAGTGTATCAGGAAGTTCGGTGGAGCAGCTGCCCACCGAACTTCTTGGCGTTGCCTAGATGAGGAATCGTTGTGAATGAGCTATAATAGGTTGCTAGGACTGGAAAAATGGGACTATAGATTCAGCTTTTTATTCGATTTTTGTAGAGATCTAGACAAATTCTCTTGAATTATTAAAGAAATGTCTACCTATATGAAGCTGAATGCCGATATACTTAATATAGCAGTTGTTATTTATTTAGAGACAGGGGGTTTTTCAATGATTAATGTCACAGTAGAACGTAAGCGACAGCTGGATTATACAGGAATCAAGGAGCAGGATTTACAGCTGCTTTCCGAGTGCAAGCCTATTTTTAAGCAGGTAGTCAATGAGGTTGTTGATCGCTTTTACGATAATGTGGGACTCTATCCCGAATTGGTAGCTTTAATGAAGAAATTCAGCAATGTGGATCGTTTGAAAGAAACGCAGCGTGAATACTGGCTGTCCCTTGCAGACGGTGTAATTGATGAAGCGTTTATAGAAAACCGAATTAAAATCGGGCTCGTGCATTCTCGGATCGGCCTGACAACCGACTGGTATCTAGGTACATATATGACTTACTTGAACATTTCAACGGATGTATTTGAACGTGTGCTGCCAGATGGATGGAAGCCAGTTATTCACTCGCTGTCCAAGATGTTTAATCTGGACTCGCAATTCGTGCTTGAAGCCTATAACCGCGCAGAGCACACGAAGGTGCAGGAGCTTGCGGATGAGCGTGCAATTATGCTGACAACGGTAACGGAAGCGGTGCAGCAGCTCGCAGGCCTCATGGTCGAGCTGGAGGAGGGCGCTCAGTCGATTGCTGCAACAGCGCTGTCTACTTCGGATTCACAAGAGAAAGCGCATTCTTTGCTTGGCGAGCTGCAGGGCGAGCTGGACGGCATTACGGAGATGGGGACGATGATTCGGGAAATAGCCGATCAGACGCATTTGCTGGGGCTAAATGCCGCCATTGAAGCGGCAAGAGCCGGGGATCATGGCCGAGGCTTCGAGGTTGTTGCCAATGAGGTGCGCAAGCTGGCCGCGTCGTCACGTGGAGCCCAGGAAACGATTCAAAACAAGCTTAGTGAAATTGAGAAAAAGGTAAATTCGGTCCGCAAGGAGTCCGATCAGACGTCGGCAGAAGCGCGTAATCAAGCGGCAAAATCGCAGGAGCTTGCTGCTTTTGTGAAAATGGTCGATGACGTCGCCAAAGATTTGAGCAAGCTTAATGCAGCATCCGAATAGACCGCATTTTGTAGAAGATAGCCTTATAAAAAAGCCGAAATCCTCAAGCACGAGGTTTTCGGCTTTTTTTATATGACATATAAGTTGACATGAATATTCGGTTTTAGTATGATTGAGCTACAGAAATGGACGGTTTTATGAAATTTAACGTCATAAAAACTAACATTAATATGCCGTTGGATCAAAAACGATCATTATTGTTACAGGATTTAGATGTGAGGTTGAGCCATCTTGGAGGAGGCGGTTGGCATGTCGACGGCCAGACAGTCGCAGTCGCATTATTATGATTCACAATCATTTTATGACGAAATGTTTGAAAAGGATTTTTCGGTTCGTCCCCACTATGAAAGTGTTCATCGCTTGTTCGGGAAAATTAAGCCATCGGAGCTGAACATTCGTCAGCATGCCCTTAATCAGCGAATGATGGAGGAAGGCATTACCTTCACGCTGTACAGCAGCAATCAAAATGAGCCTCTGGAGCGGACGATTCCGTTCGACTATATTCCCCGTGTCATTCCCCGGCACGAGTGGGACAATATTGACCGCGGCGTGCGTCAGCGCATTCGCGCGCTTAACGCCTTCACCCATGACATCTACCATCAGCAGCACATTGTAAAAGATGGCGTTATCCCCCGCAAAATGATCGTGTCCAATACTTATTTCCGCCCGGAAATGGTTGGGCTGGATGTGCCGTCAGGCGTGTATATTACAGCCTCGGGCATCGATTTGATCCGAGATGAGAAGGGACGTTACTTCGTGCTGGAGGACAATTTGCGTTCTCCTTCCGGCTTCTCTTACTTGTTCAAGGGCAGAACGCTGATGAGCGAGCTGTTTCATGACCTGTATTTGTCCTCGTCTGTCCAGAGCATCGAGCGCAGCCTCAACTGCTTCCTCAGCTCGCTTCGCGCGCTTGCCCCGAGCGGCAAGCGCGATCCGCTTATTGTGCTGCTTACGCCGGGCTCCTACAACTCGGCCTATTATGAGCATACATTCCTCGCTCAGCAGCTTGGCATTCATCTTGTGGAGGGTCGTGATCTCGTTTATAAGGATCACAACATTTATTTGCGGGATTTGCGCGGGCTTCGCAAGGTGGATGTTATTTATCGGCGGATCGATGATGAGTTTATAGATCCGCTTGCTTTTCAACCGGATTCGCTGCTAGGCGTTCCGGGGCTGATGAATGCTTATCGCGCAGGCAATGTGGCGATTGCCAACGCTCCAGGCACCGGGGTTGCTGACGATAAGGCTGTGTATGCGTATGTGCCGGATATGATTCGCTATTATCTGGGCGAAGAGCCGATTTTGCATAATGTGCCAACCTATATTTTGTCGCGCAAGGAAGAGCGGGAATATGTGCTGGATCATCTCTCGGAGCTGGTCGTCAAGGAAACTTCGCTTTCCGGCGGCTATGGCATGCTAATTGGCCCAAGCGCGACAGCGGCGGAAATCAAAGCATTCGCTGAAGCGATTAAGCTCGATCCAGAGCGGTATATCGCCCAGACGACGATGAAGCTTTCGCGAGCGCCGGTAATGATGGATGGCGTCATGGCACCGCGCCATATTGATTTAAGAGCTTTTGCGCTAATGGGCGAGGAGACGCATGTCATACCTGGCGGGCTGACGCGTGTCGCAATGACGGAAGGCTCGCTCGTCGTCAATTCATCGCAAGGCGGCGGGGTTAAGGATACATGGGTGCTCAGCCGCTAAGCCTGAATACTTCGAAACCTCGAAGCGGTAATGCTGCTAAGCCGGTGAGCCGGCAGGGATCAATGAGGCGGGAAGCCCAATAATCGGAGGGATGGCTATGCTTAATCGGAATGCTGAGGCATTATTTTGGATTGGTCGCTACATGGAACGGGCGGAAAACCATGCGCGTTTAATCGATGTCCACTATCATTTGCAGGCAGAGGATGGTGCAGATTCGGAGGCGGTGGTTCAAGGGCAGGGAGCTGCTGCTCCGACCTGCAAATGGTCGCGCATCGTGGATGCGCTGGGCAGCAGGGAGTCCTATGTCCAGCAATACGGCAGCTACAGCGAGCAGGATGTGCTGCGTTATATGACACTTGACCGCGACAATTCGAATTCACTTGTGTCCTGCGTCAGCCATGCCCGGGGCAATCTGCGTACGCTGCGCGAGAAGGTGCCGAGCGAGATGTGGGATGCGGTCAATGGCTTTTATTTGTGGCTGCGGGAGAAGCAGCCAGAGGATTTAATTTCGGAATCGCCGCATTTATTTTTCGGCAAAATCAAGGAATGGACGGCGCTGTTCCAAGGCATCAGCCAGTCTGTCATGCCACGTGAGAATGAGTGGCATTTTATCGAATGCGGCCGCTATCTGGAGCGGGCTGAAAACACGCTGCGCATTATTAAAGCAGCTTATAATACGGTCATGGCGAGCGGAGAGAGCTGGAGCAATGCGACAGGCGCGTATTCATACTTGCAGGCCATGCTGCGATCGCTGAGCGGCTATCAGGTGTTCCGGCGTTATTATGCCGATGGCATGTCGGTGGAATCGATAGTCGATTTTGTCATCTTGAATGAAGTGTTTCCGAGGTCGGTGCATTTTGCGCTGCATACGCTGGATGAGCATATGCGGGATATACGTTTTCAGGATATGCAGCTGCGCTCGGCGCATGACAAGGTTATTCGCCAGGTAAGCAAGGTGAAGGCGGATCTGGCCTGCCTGGATCGGGAAGATGTTGCGCTGGACCGTGACGGAGCAATCGTCGGCCATTTGCTCGATGCTTGCCAGACGCTGGGCGGCACCTTCGCCAAAACCTTTTTTCGCATGGGGGAGGCCAGTGCATGAAGCTGAATATTTCGCATGTGACGCAATACGATTATGGAACGCCGGTTACGGACAGTGTCAATGAAATTCGTCTGACGCCGAGCACGGATGAACGCCAGTCCTGCTACCAGCAGTCCATTGCGATTGAGCCGAATGCGCCGCTGTTCAGCTATGAGGATTTTTTCGGCAATCGGGTGCATTCGTTTTCGGTTAACGGCTCGCACCGCAAGCTGACGATTCGCTCGCAAATGACCGTTGTGACGAAGGAGGCACTTACACCGGAGCAGCAGGTCGCTGCTCTGAACAGCGGCGGAGCAGCCGAAGTCGCTTGGGAGTGGCTGCAGTCAGAGGATGCGGGCAATCGTTTCGTGGAGTTTCTGCTGCCTACCGCTTATACGGCGCTGAGTCCGGAAGTGGAGATGTATGCAGTGGGCGTAGAGGATCGGAAAAATAATGGGCTGAGCGTATATGGCTGGCTGCTGGCGCTCTCCCAAAAAATTCGCGCCGAGTTCGTCTATGATCCAGATGCTACTACTGTGGAGACGAAGGCGAGCGACATGTTTGAACGCAGACGGGGCGTCTGCCAGGATTTCGCCCATCTGATGATTGCCTGCTGCCGTTCTCAGCAGGTTCCCGCCCGCTATGTGAGCGGCTATCATTTCGTTGGCGATTTGCAAGGCGGAACGGCAGATTTCGAGCAGGCGTCCCATGCATGGGTGGAAGCATATGTACCGTCGCTCGGCTGGTGCAGCTTCGATCCGACGAATGAAGCTCCTGTTGGCGAGCGTTACGTAAAGCTGGGCCATGGACGCGATTATAAAGATATCGTTCCGGTAAAAGGCGTTTATCGCGGAAGCGGGCAGCAGATGCTTAAGGTGACGGTGGATGTGCGCAACGTAGAGGAATGAAGCGGTGGAATTTGAGAAAAGCCCTATGGGCGCATGGCTGTTGCTGCTTAAGCTTTGATGCAGCTGCACATGCGCCCGAAGGGCTTTTTTGTAAATATAGGAAAGTAAATGATCTCGTCATACTTTCTCTATATTTCATCGCGAAACGAAAGCATTGCCGCCAGAGGACGGCAAAGCCGTTTACGCTTGTATGTTGTTGGAAGGCCTAACTTCGAAGGTTTGAATTATTGGACGATGGTAAAATTATCAAAGTTCAAGCGGCTGCCGGATGTGCCGGCGACTACGATTTTGAAGCGTACCGCTGCACTTTCATTTACAGTAATCGTCTGTTCGGTTAACGACTGGCTGCTGGAGTAAGTGCTGCCGACATCTGTCCAAGTGGAGCCGCCATTAAGCGACTTCTGAAGCTTCCATGTCGCTCCCGTATCACTGCCAAAGCTCGCATGCTTCACTTTGACGCTGTTCGCGCCGCCTGTCACATTGAAATTCATGTAAATGGAGCCTACTGCCCTGACTCTCGCGGCTTTGGTTCCGTTTTTCTTATCTGTAGCTAGATCGCCAAGCAGCGCATTATCAAAGGTCCATGAGCCTGAGCCGAGCGTAACCGAACCTACCGTATAGGCTGCTTTCGTGCCTGTCTCGAAGGTTTCGTTTACAGCTCCGGATGTTGGCGGCTGCGACGTTGAGCCGTAGGAGCCTTGCTTGAAGGTGGAGCTGTCCCACCATTTATAGCCTGCTGCCGGTGTTGCCCATGGTTCAGCCTGCGGCTGGGTTGACGTTTGCGGCGTTTCTATAGCAAGCAGCGCTGTTGCATTGTCAAGCGTGAGGCCGCTTACTTGATTCAGTGCTGTGTAGCTTTCTTTAACAGCGAGCCAGTCCACAAGCTGCACGAGCAGAGCGCCATTGCTTGCTTCTGTGAAGCCGTCGTAAGTCGTTTTGGTGCCGCCTGTTTCCTCGCGCAAATATTTAGGCGTGCTGTCTTCGACAGGAGAAGAGTCGCCGATAACGGCTACTTTGCCGAGACTGTTTTTGCCAATGGCGACGTAAGGGCCTTCGGCGATTCCCCCGCCATTATAGACACCTTGATCGACCGCATTGCCCCAAGCAGCCGAAGTCTGCTGCATGTAGACGATTCCCTTTGCTTTAGTCGGATCTGTAATGGCGATGGTCGATCCGGCATGCATCGTCACCGAAGTAACGCCGCTAGTAATGCCAAAAGATTGCGACGACGGTACGATCGTTCCTGAGTTTACATTGCCTAGCGCATTGTAACGGATGCGCATGCCGAAGTTGTTCGACAGCCAGTCGGAGCTGGCTACACTCTGCATAGCGGCTGAGCTGGCTTCCGCTGTGCTCATGCCCAGCGCAGGATTTGACCAAGCTCCCCGTCTGTAGCCGTTGAATACTTCAGAGGAATCCCATCTGTTTTTATTGCGATCCGCGTTATAGTGGTCTGCGATGAAGAAAATGCTGCCTCCTCCCTGCACATACGAAAGCATAGCCTGCTGCTCGCTCGTCTTGAACGGCACGTTCGCTTCGGGAATAACGAAGACGTCATAACCGCTTAAGTCTGTTAGCGTAATTGGGCCGCTTTTGCGAAGCTCCTTGACGTAATAGCCTCGGCCTGCAAGAGCTTGTCCAAAATCGGAAAAGCCGCCGTCGATGACCCAATCTGCCGCCCCTGCTGTTTGGGCATGGGCATTGTCGAACAGAATTTTTTTGCCGTTGGCACTTCCTGAGGGCTGTAGGACGGGAGCTGGATCAGATGGCCCTTCCGCTAAAGAAACTGCCGTACCCGCTGACAAAGACATTGCTAAGATAAGTGCTCCTGCCGTCAATCGCTTCAAAAAATTACCCTTCATCATCAAACCTCCGCTTCTAGTAGTTGGTTCAATTAGAGCGGCTTCCTTGGTTGGAAGCATAAGGTAATTATACTATTTTTTCTAAATAATAGAAATAGATTCGCGTGAGAAAACCAGTGCATAAAGTGTTAAGTTTATGTAAGGAATATTGAAAGAGTTGCTAATCGTTGCTGAACAGCTCGTTCAATACATTTTTTCTATTTTCAAGAAAGCGTCGGGTTAGCTGGTAGTGTGCCGTGTCCTCGTAGCGAATTTCTTCAACGGGTTTGGCGTCAAAATTGTAAATTTGCGCGTTCGGATACCCAAGCAGGATCGGCGAGTGAGTCGCAATGATGAATTGGGCATCGTGCTCCAAATCTTTAATGACGCGAAGCAGCGCGAGCTGGCGGGCAGGAGATAGCGCGGCCTCGGGCTCGTCGAGCAGATAGATCGCTTTTTTGCCAAAACGGTGCTTAAACAACGATAGAAAAGCTTCGCCATGCGACTGCTCATGCAGCGATTTGCCCCCGTAATAGGGCAGGCTCTCGGGCATTGTATCAAGATAAGAGGCGAATTGATAGAACGTTTCTGCGCGCAGGAAAAAGCCGTTCGTGAGCTTGGGCATCCAGGAAAGCCGGATATAGGGACCAAGTGCGGATTCAGAGGCATCGACGTCGTAGCTGTTGTTGCGCCCGCCGCCAGCGGTGTTAAAGCTGCATTGATAGGCCATAGCCTCTAAAAAGGTGGACTTTCCGGAACCATTTTCGCCTACAAAGAAGGTGATATGGGTATGAAAATGAAGCTTGCTCATTGACCGGATGACAGGTATGGAAAAGGGATAAGTGCTGTAATTGGGAATACGCTCCTTGAGCAGCTCTGCACTCCGTAAATACAAGGCGTTCAGCTCCTTTGCCAGAAGGGGTAGTTTATTTTATTTTAACAGATAGAAGGTGGGGGTGCATGTGGAGGGGCAAGGGGGGAATATTTTGTGACTTATTGTGATAGTCCAAGGTCTGAAAAACATATGACCTAATATAGACTATTAGTTTAAGGGGGATGTTCTTGTTGGGTTCCTATAAGAAGCGAATGAGCAAAATATCCTCATGCGATAACCCAAAACGTAAGCCGAGAAAAAAAGCTAGATGCGAGCATAAGAAAAAACGTCCTTGTAAACGAAAGACCGCTCATAAACATAGATTTCCGGAGCCGGAATGCTGCCCTGTTCCTGTTGTAGGGCCGACTGGCCCTCCGGGTCCAAGGGGTGCTGATGGCAAGCGTGGGCCTCAAGGTGTGCAGGGAGAGCAGGGCTTTGAAGGAATGAAGGGAGCAGATGGCCCGCTCGGGATGACTGGAGCTGCCGGAGCGACGGGAGCTACAGGTGGGGAAGGCGTTGCAGGAGTTACTGGACCGACAGGAGCAACAGGGGCAACTGGAGTTACTGGGCCGACTGGCAGCACGACGGGTCTAACAGGGTCAACAGGCGAGACAGGGGCAACTGGGAACACAGGAGCGACGGGTCCGACGGGAGCAACCGGTTCAACAGGCGAGACAGGAGCAACGGGAAACACGGGAGCGACGGGTTCAACGGGAGTAACTGGGTCAACAGGCGAGACAGGAGCAACGGGAAACACAGGAGTGACGGGCCCAACGGGAGCAACCGGTTCAACAGGTGAGACAGGAGCAACGGGAAGCACAGGAGCGACAGGCCCAACGGGAGGAACCGGTTCAACAGGTGAGACAGGAGCAACGGGAAACACAGGAGTGACGGGCCTAACGGGAGCAACCGGTTCAACAGGCGACACTGGAGCAACTGGGAACACAGGAGCAACGGGCCCAACGGGTTCGACGGGAGCAACCGGGTCAACAGGCGAGACAGGAGCAACGGGAAACACAGGAGCGACGGGCCCGACGGGAGCAACCGGGTCAACAGGCGAGACAGGAGCAACGGGAAACACAGGAGTGACAGGCCCAACGGGAGCAACCGGGTCAACAGGTGAGACAGGAGCAACGGGAAACACAGGAGCGACAGGCCCAACGGGAGTAACCGGGTCAACAGGCGATACAGGAGCAACGGGAAACACGGGAAACACGGGAAACACGGGAAACACGGGAAACACGGGAGCGACAGGCCCAACGGGAGTAACCGGAGCAACAGGCGAGACAGGAGCAACGGGAAACACAGGAGCGACGGGAGCAACCGGGTCAACAGGCGAGACAGGAGCAACGGGTTCGACGGGAGCAACCGGGTCAACAGGCGAGACAGGGGCAACTGGGAACACAGGAGCGACGGGAGTATCAGGAGCGACAGGAATAACAGGTGCGACAGGAATAACCGGAGCCACGGGAGTGACAGGAATAACAGGCGCAACTGGGGTAACCGGGGCGACTGGCGAAACGGGTGCAACGGGAATTACAGGTACGACTGGTCTAACAGGAGCTACGGGAATAACAGGAGCGACAGGTCCAACGGGAGCAACCGGTGCAACAGGCGTAACAGGAACGACCGGTGCAACAGGAGCGACAGGAGCGACAGGAGCAACAGGAGCAACAGGGCCTAACTTTGCTACGCAAGGGTTTTCAGCGTTTCTTGCAACACTTACGACTTCTGCCAGTGCGCAGCTAATGAATTGGTCAACGGCTAGTCCCTATTTTAGCGATCCCAATTTTAATGCGGTTACAGGCAATTACACAGTGCCTGTAACAGGTAGGTATGCAATTAAGGCCACCATCAACTATGCAACTACGGCTGTTCTTTCAATTACCCTTGGAGCAGCCGTTAATCCGGCTTTTGTTGTCCAGCGGACCTCGCCTATTGCCACGGCCCTGATCACTGGGCTGTTCCCGGTTCTCAATGTCAACATTGCTCTTGTCTTAACCTTAAGAGCGATTCTAGGCAGTGGGACGGTCACTTTAGCTGGAGACGTGACGCTTAATGCTGGCGATGTAATCGGTCTATTTTACGCAGCAAATGGGCTTACTCTGTCCTTGAACTTAGGCAGTGGTGCAACTAATGGTATCGTTTGGTCCATACACGAATTGACCTAACGTAGGAAGGCTGTTACTAGTCCGAATTATAATATCGAGGTGAGCAAAATGATTTCCATTAGCCTTTGTATGATTGTCAAAAATGAAGAAGACACCCTCGGCCGCTGCTTATCTTCCATCCACGATTTAGTTGATGAAATTATTATTGTAGATACGGGCTCGACTGACCGTACGAAATTCATCGCCAGCAATTATACGGAGCTGATTTTTGATAGGGAATGGACGGATGATTTTGCTGCTGTTAGAAACTATGCGTTCAGCAAGGCTGAGAAGGACTATATTTTTTGGCTCGATGCGGATGATATCCTGCTTGAAAATGATCGTGTAAAACTTGCTAATCTAAAGGCAGAACTGAGCCAAGAGGTCGACTCCGTCCGAATGAACTATCATTTAGCCTTCGATGAATATGGCAATCTGGCATCCAGCATTAGCCGCAACCGACTTGTCAAAAGGGCGAACAACTACCGATGGATTGGCACGGTGCATGAGTATTTAGAGGTGTGGGGAAACATTGAAAGCAGCGATATTGCCGTTATCCATAACAGTCTTCATCATGACCATGACCGTAATTTAATGATTTATGAAAAACGTCTGGAGCGCGGCGAGACATTTACCCCTCGTGATCTTTATTATTATGCGAATGAGCTTCGCGACCACGAAAAATATGAACAAGCGATTTTGTATTATGAAAAATTTCTTTCGACGGGCGAAGGCTGGGTGGAGGATAATGCGGCGACATGCGGCAAGCTGGCGGATTGCTATAATCAGCTTGGAGATACAGAGCGGGAGCTTGAATCGATATTAAGATCGTTTCAATATGGCAGTCCGCGGGCGGAATTTTGCTGCCGGCTAGGGTATTATTTTTTGCAGCAAAAAGATTTCGAGACGGCTGGTTTCTGGTATAACCTTGCAATTGAGCGTGGGCAGTCCGACAAACGGCTGGGCTTTGTCAATATGGCCTGCTCAACCTGGCTGCCGCATCTTCAGCTATGCGTCTGCTACGATCGTTTAGGTGATTACGAGCTGGCCTATCGGCATAATGAGGCTGCCCGAGCTTTCCGACCAGATGATCCGAGAGTGCTGCAAAATAAAGCCTACCTGAAGTCGTTGCGGGTGAAAGCGGAATAACACTAATCATATAAAAAAGCAGCAGCAGACTAAGTATAGCCATAGTCTGCTGCTGCTGCTGTATCAGCCTGTTTAAGCTTTAGCCGCCCATATTTCAATTTCTATTTTTATTTCGGGCAGTCCTAATTCCGAAAGATAACCAATCGTCATAGATGGATAATGAATGCCGAATAGTTCCGCCCATTTTTCGTAGAGATAATCCCAATCTATTTTTTCGGTGGCCCATATGTTCACCTTAATAATATGATCGGAGGTTAATTGTTCGGATTTCAGTAAAAAGTTGATGTTAGCAAACGTATTGTCGATTTGTTCATTCAAAGTGTTTGGAATGTTGCCGTTTTGGTCCGTTCCGATTTGACCGGAAGTCACATACAGCTCTGAATTTCTTGGGATTTTTGTAATATGGCTGTAATTTCCTACTGGACTAGGCATGCCTGCTGGATTTTTTCTGGTGATTCCTAAATTATTCATTCATCTTCGCCTCTCATTTTAAGATTTCTGCCATTTTTAACCAGTCATTTGGGCGCACTTCACTCATGAATTGGCTTTTAGAAAAAAACAGCAGTCGAGTATCCGTAGCCGAAGGATATGAAAAGCAACGATTTTTTCTTCATGAACGGACACTCCTTTCTCTTAAAATTTAGGAAGCTATAATCTACATTAAAGTGTAAGCGAAATGAGATGCGGAGTCAACTTCTAGCCAACGGTGCAGTCTAATAGAACGATTTTTCCGGGCTTACAGAGTGGCCTCCCAATCTGCTGCGTTAGAATTTTGTTGCATTTAATGAGATAGGTTTGGAGCTAGAGGGGGTGTCTTCTCTTTGGCTTGTTATCCCCTTAGCTCAGAAACGTGGGTCAGGAATTTGTAAGGTTGATGACCAATCTGAAGACAAGGTTCGCTTACCCTTAATGGAGGTGGCGAAGTGCGTTCTGAGCTAAGGGGATAACCTCCAAAAGCAGAACAAAAGGGAACTGGTTTAGGATAAGGCGAGGCGAGAAGGCGAGCAGGCAAGCGGATTGCGCTTATAACGTGCAAAAAAATGTGAGAAGTTGCCTCAAGGCCGCGTCCCGGGCTACCTGCGCCACCGTTTTGCCTTCTTTCTGGATCAGCCTTACGGTTTGAAGTTTGCATTCCTTGTCGTATTTTCTCGTCATTATGGACACCTCGAGTTTAAATGCTTTTATTGTCGCACTCTCGGTTTTCCGTGTCCAATGTAAAGTCTAGCATCACACCGTCGACGAACTGACGCTTGCTAAAATTGATGCGAATACGGAGTTTCTTTCCGAAGATGTACCGTTCGCTTTTAGTGATTACGATTTCGTATCCACAATTTCATAAACAAACGGAGGATAACAACCATGGGTAAACTTACGGTAGCAGAGCTTTTGCAGCGGAAAGAGACAATCAAAGGTCAGGGACAAGATGCGGTTACGCTGCAGGTCGAATCTCTGGCGGGAGAGATCGTGATTACGCAATTTCCTAATGAAATTCTTGGGGAAGCGATGAGCAAAGACAGTGGATCGGATGAATATGCGGTGCTTTACGGCGTAAGTGAACCCAATTTACGAGACAAGGAATTGCAGGCCGCCTTTGCTTGCACGGAGCCAACGGATATCGTCAATATGCTGTTTAAGCTAGGCGAGATTAAAGCGATCGCAGCCGAATTGATGAAATTGAGCGGTTACGGCGGTAGATCGGTCAAACGAGTGGACGAAACGCTATAAAACTAATCAAGAGTGGTGAAGAGGATTTCTACTTCCTTCGCCACTACATTCAGCGGGGGTTTCAACCAGAGTATTTGCTTGGACTTGATTATTACACGAAGCGGTTGTTTATGGCGTCAATGCAAATTGAAATCGGTATGAATTAAACTAGGTATGAATGGATTCAAAAAGAGTTTTTCTATGGTTCTTGCTGTTGGCTTAGTCACAACGTCCCTTGCTGCTACTGGTTTCGCTGCTGAGAAATCTAACACTCAATCAACTCAAACTTCAAGAAATCTTTACACAGCTAACAATGAGTTTCTCGGCACTGTTTCCACTAATACTACTATTACACTTAGTAAAGAAGTCCAAGATACTCTTTTTACTGTAACAAAAACTGACGATTATACATTAAAACCAAAATATAGTAGCATTAAAGAGTCCAAACTGAGTTTGCGAATGGTACTGAAACAAAGAACTATCGGTTAACAAAAAACAAAGAAATTTATGTTGACGGTGAGTTGTTGGAAACAGGTGAAGCAAATAGCAACGCCATTAGTGGTGGAATTGCAGCATTGAATGCTACAGGCGGTGTAGCTGCATATTCCCACTATTATAGTACTAGCGATTACAAGAAATTTACTTTTGCGACGTACAGCGATGTTGATTTTGCCGCTGATCCTGATAATCTGAAGGCTTCAGGATCTCATGTAACTAAAACGGTTGCTCCTACAGTTCTATTCTTTGAGGCAGCACGCTCTAATATTGATATGTTTTCAAATGATTACACAGCCTATCAAGCTGCTCTAGCCTCGTTAGCAGTTGCTTTAGGAGCAGCAATTGTTACGTGGTCGACCGTCATTGGTGCTATTGCTGGTGGTGCAGCAGCTTCGGCAGCTGCTGGTATCGCAATTGATCAATTTAATAGTATGGAAAATCATATTGGGCAAGCTTATGGTTATGTTAATAACATGTAATACGCTAAAATATTAATGTTAGGATTTGACAGTTGTGAAATTTTCATAGCTATCAAGTCCTTATTCCATTTTGGAGAGGATTTTGTGTTATGATTTATGTTTTTGCAGTATTAGTCGTTGTGTTTATCGACATACTAATTATTTATAGGTTGCTTAAGTATAAAAATGATGATTACAAAAAGTACAGAAAAGAGAATTTAGGTCTGATTTTTTCAGGAACAGTGGTTTTGGTAATAACCAAAATTCCATCTTTATACTTGTTTATTCTCCTGGGAATAAACGCACTCTTGTTCATAACTGTATTAAGTAAATTTCAAAATAACCATGAACGGAGAACTGATTAATTAAGTGAAGCTTGTATTCTTCAATTTAATGTTGTATAAAAAGATTCGACCACATCCAGACCGTAATTCATTCCATATTGCTGTATGAGTTCTGCTATAGCGGATATGCTTCCAACGATTCTTTTATTGACGATGCAGGAGGCTGCACATGTTATGAGCTGAAGGGATAACCTCCAAAAGCACAACAAAAGGGAGCAGGTTTGGAGATAAGGAGAGGAGAGATGAGGTGAGGCGAGAGGGGGGCGGCAAGGGGATTGCGCTTATAACGTGCAACAAAATGCGAGAAGTTGCCCCAAGGCCGCATCCCGCATTTTTTAATTATTTTCTGAGCAAGGGGATGCTCTGCCCCAAAACGTCATTAAGTATGGTCAAACCTTAAACAAACTTACGGCTCGTTTTTTTGCCGTCGCAGCTGAAAACGATTTTTTTGTCCTCGACGACGGTTTCGAGATGGACGGATTTGCCCCAGAGATAGACGACATGCGGCAGCGTACGCTCGACATATTTCAGATCAAGCTCCATGCCTTCATATTTATTCAGCAAGTACAGCTCACCTACACGGTTGAAAACGCCCTCTGTCACGAATAGGCTGGGGAAGCCGCCGTTCACTTTGGAATAAACAAGCTGGTCGCGGATGTTTTCCCACGATTTATCGGTTATTTTCCACTCGGGCCCTTTCTTCTCGAAAATATACATGTCCAGATCCTTGACCAAATCTATGGTTAAATAATTGCGGAGAAATGAAATGTCTGAATCGAGCTCGCGTACCTCGAACATTTTTTCTCGGCCCTTGCCCGGTACGCGCCCGAAGCGCCGCTGCTCCTCTACCGTCGGCTTATCCCAACGCTTCTCAATATCCTCGAAAATTTTCAGCCCCAAATAATAAGGATTCAGCGTGTGCCGTGAGGGTACACGACGGAGGAGTTCAGCTTGGCAAATTCAATCGTTTCCTCGCTCGTCAGGTCAAGCTCGCGAATAATGCGCTGATGCCAGTAGGACGTCCAGCCTTCGTTACGCTAAGGTGCATCACTATATACTACTATCTAAAAATTAAAACAAGAATAAAAATCGTATATTTGGTATAATCTGATACTAAGGTATTATGAAGTGGGGTGTGCAGTTTGGACTCGAAAAAGAGCTTGATCATGTACCAAGAGTTACATAAAAAATTTAAAGCAAACTTTACAAAATCGTTGGACAGTGAGACTGAACTTCTAACACGCGTAGAACTAAAGTCCAGATCGTTTGCGATATTGGGTCAAATTATTCGTCAAGATCGATCTCTTGACACTCATCAAAAGGAAATAATTGCGGTTTTTGATGAGCTTTTTTCAGATGTATCGATTGGCACTTATTTTGCTGCTTGTTCTTTGGAGAACCCAGCCAAAATCCAGCTTAGGCGTGTACTCGAACTAGGGATAGCGGTTGTCTTCCTTTGGGATATGCCGCATTTTTTTTGGGGTTGGAAAAATCACGATAACGATTTAAACTTTAATGATATGTTAGAGCATTTCTCGAAGGATGGATATAGATCTTATATTAAATCAGTCAACACTGATTATAATAATGAAGATATTTTGCAATTTAAGGATGCAAAGAGGCTTTACAGGATTTTAAGTAATACTGTGCATGGTAAAATAACCACATTCGAGTCGAATTTACCAAAACGCTATTCGCACCAAGAGGAGGATTGGCGTGCTTTCCTCCAAATGGCAGAAGAGGTTGAAGATATAGTCCTTGAATTATGGAAAAAAAGACTCAACGAATATTTTCCTGAGCTTTACACTCAGTTGCCGGCGCTGATAACAATGAATAGTAGGTGAAGGAATGGACACTACAGTAAGGGATTCTGACTTACTTCAAGCTGCACGAATGGAGGACCTGGTGTATGACCAAATTAATCATTTAACTGTCCTCGGGGATTTTGAAAGAAAAATAGTAGACACCTTAAAGCAAAGTGGAGCACACCTGTTAATGGGGGCACGTGGTGTTGGAAAGTCTATGTTATTGAAGCAAGCAGAAATCGAATTAGATAATGAATTTGCAGCAAGTCGTAAACTAGCTGTATATGTGTCCTTTAAGACAAGTACATTACTGGAGGGCGTAAAAGCAGAGGAAAGAGATGCATTTCAAGTCTGGGTCGGAGCTAAAGTTCTCCAGGCTCTTCATGACAAGTTAACCCAATTAAATTTGATTGGTCATGAAGGCAGTACAGACCCGTATTACCGGATATTTGGTATTAAGTCGGCACAAGGGACTAAAACAATGCTGCAAGAAAAAATCCACCAACTGCAAAAATTGGCAATTGCTTCGGACAAGGATAAATTAATAAACGATATCGGTAGTAACTTCTTGGATAGGGTTAACGACGTTAGTTTTGTAAACGAAATAATCAGGGACGTATTAGGTGAGTTTAATATTCAAAAATTAATCTTCTTGTTTGATGAAGCCGCCCATACATTTATTCCTGCTCAGCAAGAAATATTTTTTGAAATTTTTAAATTGATACATGGTGGACCTATTGCTGTTAAAGCCGCAGTATATCCAAGCGTCACATCATACGGTAGAAATTTTGAAGTTGGTCACGACGCATATGTTTTACAAATGGATAGATACGAAACAGGTGAATCAGGACGGAAAAATAACAGAAAACTCTTTAGAGATCTTTTGGACAAGCGGTTGCCTCAACAAAGTCAACTTAGAAAAAAAATATATCAAAGAGGCGAAGTCTTAGATCAATGTATCGACTTGTCAACGGGAAATCCAAGAGCGTTCTTACACTTGTTAGTGAGAAGTTTGGATAAAGGCTTTACGGAACGTGCTTTGTTATTATCGACCCAAGAGTTTATTGATCAGGAATTATTACCTTATCATAATAGCCTTACAAAACGCCTACCGAAGTATTCTAATCATATTAAAATCGGAATTGAATTATTACGATCGTATATAGTGCCTGAAATTAGAGAGAAGAACTTGCGTGAAAGAAAAAATAAATATCAGTCTGCATTCTTTACATTTCCAAGGGACATCTCTCCTAATTTAAAGCTTGCACTGGACATCTTATGTTATTCTGGTGTATTAAACAACAAGGGAACTGTAAAAATCGCTGATAGAAAAACCGGACTTAGATATATGGTGCATTTAGCTTTACTTACTACAGAAAAAGCCTTCTCCTCTTCTAATATCAGTGAGTCTCTAGGAAGCATTAGTTTAACTGACTATCGAGAATTTAGCTCAAATGATTCTTCAATTGAGGGTTACCTTCAACAACTGAAGAGTTTATCTGATAAATGTGCAGGTTGCAACAGGGATTTACCTCCTAATGCTAAGTTTTGTTCTGAGTGCGGAAGAAGAGTCGAAAACACGTCGATTATAAGTAGTTTGTTGGACGAGTCAGTAAATAAGTTACCGATTGCAACACATCTAATAAAAAAAATTCTTCCTCATCACCCTCGCGTAGGGGATATTATCCAGACCTCACGTGAAGAACTTATGTCAATAAAGTATATTAAAGAAGTTCGGTCCAGAATTATCAAGAATGCAGCGGATGAATTTGTATCTGGGTAGTGGCATGATTAGTTTTGTAAAAGTGTTGATGAACCCATGTGCTGGGTTCATCAACACTTTTTGTGCTCAAAAATTTGAAGAACGAAGTAATAGGTAATGCCTAATAACCGAGAAACGTTTACTAACCTAAAATCCTACATATAATGGTGAATACAGGAATCGGATAAACCCCATGGGACAAGCACTTTCTGGACGATTCGTCTCGGTGAAGCGGTAGTCTTCGGATCGGACGACTATCGTTTCACCGAGATTTTGAGACAGGACTACCCAAAAACCGAGAACTTGTCCTATATCAAAATGGCTAACTGATGGTTGCTCAAACATGGATGCTTCGTGTCTTGCTTCACCAGATAGGTGATCATCTTGAAGATATCATGATCGTGGCTATCTCCGCTCAAGAGGCTTATGGATTTAATTTTGCAAGTGATGGATTCAGGGTTGCCCTCAACTAGCTCTAGGTAGTTATCGATCTTATTCAGTCGGTCAAGTTTGGTTTTTAGATCGCTAAGTCGCTTATGCATGTGCTGCTGTTGCATCGACAATATACGAACCAATCTAGTGTTGTTATCGTGTGTCTCAAGGTCAGGTACTAATGCAGCACGTTGCCGAGCTCGACCCATAGCAATTTCGAGCAGTTGATTCATATACTCAATATCGGAGTTCGTTCTAACTAATCGTTCAGCGAGCATTTCAGTGTACACGAGTGAGCTAACGGACTTTAGATTTTATATTTTCGGATTACTCACAATAGCATTTATAACGGAATGTATTTGATTAGCCCCTACCTTGTAATTGCAGGACGTACAGCAGGACCATCGAATACCATACTGCTGGTTTCGTTTCTTATCAAATGTACTCTGATCTTTGCAGCGCAACAGTGTATCACAAACAGAGCAGGATAACAGATTGCTGAGAAGGAAGCTGGTTTTGTACATTTTGGGACTTAACTCACCAGAATTACGTTGCTCATAGTGTTTGCGGTAAAATTCGTAAACACGATGTGCAATCTTTTTCTCGTCTTCGCTTTGCGAGAAAGTCTTGATCGATTTGATCATAGTAATAGCCGAAGGGCTCTTTGCCACCTAGCCACTTACCTTCATTCAGGATGATCTTGGCAGTATCTCAAGTACGCTTTCGGGTGTTATCGACTTGAATTCGGATGTGCTGTCTTTAATTAAATCCACAATGAAATCGCCGGAGTCATATAAGCTTTCGGTACTGCTGATAACAACTGGGATGGCACAACTCGCTACTATCATTCGAACTCGTTGATGTTCCACTGGATTACGAGTATTTCGGTCATGGTGATTAACGACTACGAAGTCGAATTTTCGATCAATCGCGTCTTATAATAACGAAAGGATTCCTTCGCGTTCGTGAGCTCCGCTTTCCTTCGTGATACACCGGAATCTTCATATTCAAATACAATCTCGCAATTGTATTTCTTAGCAAATTCATTTGCTATTGTTCGCGGGGCTCTCATCGTTTGTTTATCCGTTGAATGGCGACCGTAAAAGGTGCCTTTCATACCTGGCTGGATGAGAATAGCTAATGGAAGCATGACCTAACACCATATTAAAAAGCAGAAAAAATACGAGAAGTTGCCTCAAGGCCGCTTCCCGCATTTTTTTAATTATTTTCTGAGCTAAGGGGATATTCCCCAAAATGTCATTAAGTATGGTCAAACCTTAAACAAACTTACGGCTCGTTTTTTTGCCGTCGCAGCTGAACACGATTTTTTTGTCCTCGACGACGGTTTCGAGATGGACGGATTTGCCCCAGAGATGGACGACATGCGGCAGCGTGCGCTCGACATATTTCAGATCAAGCTCCATGCCTTCATATTTGTGCAGCAGATACAGCTCGCCTACACGGTTGAAATCGCCATCTGTAACGAATAGGCTGGGGAAGCCGCCGTTCACTTTGGAATAAACAAGCTGGTCGCGGATGTTTTCCCATGATTTATCGGTTATTTTCCACTCGGGCCCCTTCTTCTCGAAAACATACAGGTCCAACTCCTTGACCAAATCCTTGGTCAAATAATTGCGGAGAAACGAAATATCTGAATCGAGCTCGCGTACCTCGAACATTTTTTCCCGGCCCTTGCCCGGCACGCGCCCGAAGCGCCGCTGCTCCTCTACTGTCGGCTTATCCCAACGCTTCTCAATATCCTCGAAAATTTTCAGTCCTAAATAATACGGATTCAGCGTGTGCCGGGAGGGTACGACGACCGAGGAATTCAGCTTGGCGAATTCAATCGTTTCCTCGCTTGTAAGGTCCAGCTCGCGAATAATGCGCTGATGCCAGTATGACGCCCAGCCCTCGTTCATAATTTTCGTTTCCAGTTGCGGCCAGAAATACAGCATTTCATCGCGCATCATTGACATAATATCGCGCTGCCAGTCCGTAAGCAGGGGCGAATATTCCTCGATAAACCAGATCAAATCCTTTTCCGGCGCTGGTGGGAAATGCTTTGGCGGTGGCGTTTGATCCTGATGCTGTGCATCATTCGGGTCAAGTCCCCATAAATCCTCATATTCGGATGGGGTCGCCGTGTTGACAGAGCGGTTCTGCTCCGTCGTCAGCATTTCAATATAGCGGGTTTTATCGAGCTGGTATGGCTTAATAATAGCCGAGTCCACATGCTCCTGAATGGCAAGCACAGCATCGATAAATTTCTCGACCGCTTCCAGGCCGTAATCCATTTCATACTGCTGAATGCGTTCTGCTGTAGCGGACATGCTTTCGACCATATTGCGGTTTGAGGTACTGAAACGGGCGTTATTTTTGAAAAAATCACAATGGGCGAGAACGTGCGCGACGATCAGCTTGTTCTGAATAAGTGAATTGCCCTGCAGCAGGAAGGCATAGCAGGGGTTAGAGTTAATAACGAGCTCGTAAATTTTACTAAGTCCAAAATCATACTGCAGCTTCATTTTGTTGAAGGTTTTCCCAAAGCTCCAGTGGCTGTAGCGCGTCGGCATGCCATAAGCGCCAAACGTATAAATAATGTCGGCTGGGCAAATCTCATACCTCATCGGGTAGAAATCGAGGCCAAAGCCTTGAGCGATTTCCGTAATTTCATCGATGGACCGCTCCAATGCGCGGATCTCATCCTGGTTCATCAGCCATCCCCCCGTACTTGATAATACCGTTCATAGCATAGGTATGTGCAGTGGGCCAAGTTTATGACGTGTTGGGGGAGAGTTTATTAAGATGGATTTTGGTTAGAACTGGGAGCATGCTGAGAAAAAAACGCATACCTACAAGGATTGGCTAACATGGGATGGATCATGGGAACTTATTGATGGGAAAGCCTTTAATATGTCTCCGGCGTGGGCCTCGCTGCATCAATATATTGTAGGGGAGCTTTATTTTGCCCTTCGTACGTTTTTTCAGAATCGGAACTGCTATGTATTTATGGCGCCCTTCGATGTGTTTTTCAGTGAAAGCGGGGATTTTCAATCACCTGATCATATCGTGCAGCCGGACCTTTCAATCGTTTGTTCCAAGGACCAAATTTCAAAGAAGGGTTGTAATGGTGCGCCAGCTTTAATCATTGAGGTGCTGTCACCTTCAACCGCATTGAAAGACTTTAATGAAAAGTTCAATCTCTATCAAAAATATGGGGTGCAGGAATATTGGATTGTCGATCCGGGAAACCAGACGGTCCATGTTTATGCGTTACAGGATGGCAGCTATCAGGTGCGTCATATATTTACGGAGCAGGAAGTGATTCAGTCCAGCGTATTTAAAGATTTACAAGTACCTATGAACATGCTGTTTCATATGGAGTAATTTATAGTTCAAACCGGCTGATGCTGCTCTCGGCTGGTTTTTTTGCGTTTGTATTGTAACGCTCATATTCACAGCCTCCAAGCATATATTGGCAGATAGTGACTGCTGGGTGCAGTCTACCCATGTACAGGAGGCGGGTTATTTATGAGCGAATCTGAAAATACGAGGCAAGGATATCCCCATATTCCCCAACCGATTCGCAGCGATGGAGCAGGCGGCCCGGATTTGGGGCCGCGCGATGTGATGAGGGACTTGGAAAATCCGGATATGCTAGTTCCGCCTATAACGGATGCGGGCCTCGTTCCCAATATGAAATTTTCATTTTCAGATGCCCATATGCAGTTGAATCAAGGGGGCTGGTCCCGCGAGGTGACGGCACGCGAGCTGCCGATTGCGACAACGCTGGCAGGCGTCAATATGTCGCTAATTCCGGGCGGGGTAAGGGAACTGCATTGGCATCAACAGGCAGAATGGTCCTACATGCTGCTTGGAAATGCAAGGATTACAGCGGTGGATCAGAATGGAAGGAACTTCATAGCTGATATTGGACCGGGTGACTTGTGGTATTTTCCGCCGGGCATTCCGCATTCGATTCAAGGACTGGAGGGAGGCTGTGAATTTTTGCTTGTGTTTGACGATGGGAATTTCTCAGATCTGAACACGCTTTCGATTTCCGATTGGTTTGCCCATACGCCGAAGGAGGTGCTGTCGGCTAATTTTGGCGTGCCTGAGAGTGATTTCGACCATATTCCAGATAATCAGGTTTATATATACAAAAGCACGGTTCCCGGCTCCATTGAGAGCCAGAGGGTAGAATCGCCATACAGAACCATCCCGCAGTCGTTTAAGTTTGAGCTGTTGAAGCAGACCCCTATCATTACGCCTGGAGGCAGTGTGAGAATCGTTGATTCCTCCAATTTTCCAGCATCTAAGGCGATTGCAGCAGCACTTGTTGAGATTAAGCCCGGCGCTATGCGCGAGCTGCATTGGCATCCTAATAACGACGAGTGGCAATATTATTTATCGGGTCAGGGCCGAATGACTGTATTTACCGGCAACGGAAACGCGCGGACGTATGATGTGCGGGCAGGCGATGTCGGTTATGTGCCCTTTGCCAGCGGTCATTATGTGCAAAATACCGGAAATACAACTTTATGGTTTCTGGAAATGTTCAAAAGCGACCGCTTCGCAGACGTTTCCCTTAACCAGTGGATGGCTCTTACTCCAGCAGAGCTTGTAAAAAGCAATCTCAACGTAGATGAAGCGTTTGTATCCAAGCTGCGCAAGGAAAAATGGCCCGTTGTTAAATATCCGGGCTTTTAAAGCTGGACTATGGCTGGACAAATGCAGGCAAACTCGCTATTATGAATAATAATTCAAATTAATGAATATTTATTCATAAAGGGAGTGTTAAGCTTGCAGCATTTTTTATCTTTTGAACATACGACGAAGGAGCAGCTTCTGAGTATCATTGAACAGGCGATTGAGATTAAGCGCAACCCGCAAATCTACAGCAAGGCTGCTGATAACAGGGGGCTGCTGATGCTTTTTCAAAAAAGCTCGACTAGGACGAATTTATCATTTCAATCTGGTATTAATCAGCTTGGCGGCTATGCCGTCCCGATGGATTGGAACAGCAGCAATTTCAGTATTTCGCCAATTCAATACGAATCGCGATATGTCTCCCGAAACAGCGACATCATGATGGCACGACTCAAAAATCATGCCGATTTGCTGGAGCTGGCGCGTTATGCGACCGTCCCAGTCATCAATGGCTGCTGTGATAAATACCATCCTTGCCAGGCTCTGGCTGATCTGATGACGATCTATGAGGTGGCGGGAACGTTTTCCGATGTAACGCTAACCTATGTGGGCATTCATAACAATGTGGCCAATTCGCTGGTAGAGGGCTGCATGCTGCTCGGCATCAAGCTGCTGCTTGTTACACCGATCATTAATGAAGCATCGTGGGATCAACTGCTGATGGAAAAAGCGCTCCAAAGCGGCTGGGTGGAACAGCTTAACAGCTTGCAGGATGCAGTCGCGCGATCTCAATTTGTATATACGGATACATGGATCGATATGGAGTTTTATAAAGAGGAATTTTATCAGGAGGAGAAGCGGCGCCGCATCAAGGTGATGCTTCCTTATCAATTGAACAGCAGCACGCTTGCTGGTTGCACACCTTATATTATGCATGATATGCCTATTCATCCGGGCTTTGAGATCGCAGAGGAACTGGTGGAATCGGAGCATTCGGTCATTTATCAGCAGGCGGAAAATCGAATGCATGCGCAAAAATCGCTGCTGCTGCATCTCCTCCAATAAGTCTCCGGCTTCGCCAGCGGGACATGCCTTCACGTAAAGTTGAAGAGCATGTTCTGCCGGCGGGCCGGAGTTTTTTTTATAATGGAAACAGTCGGCCATTGGCAATGATAAGAAATTATTAAATGAGAGAGAGTATGAGGATAAAATTGTGCTTCATCTTACTTTAGAATCAATCATTCACGGGCTGTTGTATATTATGACGGCTGCACTCATGTTTATTGTTTTTACCCTAAGATCGCTGGCCTCTACTATGAAACGGAGGCTGCTTATTATTTATGGAGAGGTTAAGAAATTTCAGCAGTGTATGCTCAATATCATAAAAAACGGCATTGAGGCTATGCCTGAAGGTGGCAAGATGACGGTGCAGACCGAACTGGTGCGAAATGAAATTCAAATTCTCGTCCGCGATACGGGCTGCGGCATGAGTCGAGTCCAGGTTAAGCGGTTAGGTTTGCCTTATTATACGACAAAATGAATCAAGGCACGATATGCGAGCTTCAGCTCGAACGGGCTTCTGCTGCTCCTGAATAGCGAATCGAGTAAGCAGATCAGAAAGCATATAGCGGAAAAAGACGGTTGAAGGAGGCTGCTGAAGCAGCTCCTCAACCGTCTTTTTTTATATGGAGAAAAGGATTGGAAGCGTTATTAATTCGTGCTTGCGTTCTGCTGCTGCATAGTGTTTAATGAATATATACATTGTAGTTTTATTATCTGGTTAACAAAAATATTAATCTTATGAGGTGAGCTGAACATGTCAAAACAAGCAAAGCTGATCGTTGATAAGGATTTTGTAGTAGGTGAAGTCGATAAAAGAATTTATGGCTCGTTTATCGAGCATTTGGGCCGGGCGGTATATGGCGGTATTTATGAAAAAGATCATCCGCAGGCGGATGAACAGGGTTTTCGCTCCGATGTGCTGGAGCTTGTAAAAGGTCTGGATGTGCCGATTGTGCGATATCCCGGAGGAAACTTTGTTTCAGGCTACAACTGGGAGGATGGCGTAGGTCCGCTTGATCAGCGTCCAAGACGTCTGGAGCTTGCCTGGCGCACGATTGAGCCGAACTGGATTGGCTTTAATGAATTTATGGACTGGTGCCGCAAAGCGAATACGGACGCGATGATGGCGGTGAATTTGGGGACGAGGGGCCCTGATGAGGCACGCAACCTGCTCGAATATTCCAATCATCCGTCAGGAACGTATTGGAGTGATTTGCGTGTGCAGCACGGCTACAAGGACCCGCACAACGTCAAAACCTGGTGCCTCGGCAATGAAATGGATGGCCCTTGGCAGATAGGTGCTAAAACAGCCGTCGAGTATGGACGTATCGCCAGCGAGACTGCAAAGGTCATGCGTTGGGTCGATCCAACGATTGAACTGGTCGCCTGTGGTAGCTCAGGAATCGGCATGCCGACCTTCCCGGATTGGGAAGCAACGGTGCTGGATTTAGCTTATAATGAAGTAGATTATATTTCCCTGCATCAGTATTACGGCAACCTCGAGAAGGATACAGCAAATTTCCTGGCGCAATCCGTGGGAATGGATTCCTTCATTAATACGGTCATTTCGACAGCCGACTTCGTACAGGCGAAGAAGCGCAGCAAGAAGAAAATCAACCTTTCCTTCGATGAGTGGAACGTGTGGTTCCATTCTAATGAAACGGATAAAAAACTTGATCCTTGGCAAATTGCTCCTCCGCAGCTGGAAGATATTTATACACAGGAGGATGCGCTGGTTGTCGGCTGCATGCTGATCAGCCTGCTCAAGCGTGCTGATCGGGTGAAGATGGCTTGTATTGCTCAGCTCGTAAACGTCATCGCACCAATTATGACGACAAATGGCGGAGCAGCCTGGAAACAGACGATCTATTATCCGTATATGCACGCAAGCTTGTTCGGAAGAGGCGAGGTGCTTGTACCGCTCATGAGCTCGCCTAAGCATGACACTAAAGATTTTACAGATGTGCCTTATATTGAAGCTGTAGCGGTGCATAATGAAGAGAAGCAAGAGATTACTGTGTTTGCCGTGAATCGCCATCTGGAAGAAAGTATTGCATT
Organism: Paenibacillus sp. FSL H8-0537; assembly: GCF_038051995.1. NCBI lineage: Bacteria > Bacillati > Bacillota > Bacilli > Caryophanales > Paenibacillaceae > Paenibacillus > Paenibacillus sp. FSL H8-0537. The sequence continues at coordinate 1,872,734 of NZ_CP150290.1, forward strand.
CGATATCGACCTGCGCAGCTTCGGTCAAGGACGAATTTTGGAGCATATTGTTTTGGAAAATGAGGATTTGTCTGCTTCCAATACAGCAGATGCGCCTAACTGCGTTACGCCGCACACGAATGGCAGCGCCGCATTGACGGATAAAGGGCAAATCCAAGCTGTGTTGAATAAAGCGTCATGGAATGTCATTCGAATTAAACTGTAAATTTTAGAGGGGAACAATCGCAAGCTTAGCTCGGGTGAGAGGGCTAAGTAGGCGGTTGTTCCCTCTCGTTTCATTTTATGCGATGATAAGGGAGAGGAGGGTGAACAAGTTGATTAAAGCCAATACAGATATAGCTTGGCTGCCGCTCTATGAGGCGCTGTCGAGCCATGTGCGGCTTCATATTATAGATTTGCTGGCAGTAAGCTCGATGAATGTCAAAGAGCTTGCAGAGGCACTGGGACTCAGTAGCGCGATTGTGACCATGCATATCCGCAAGCTGGAGAAGGCGAATCTCATTGAGACGAAGATGGTGCGCAAGCAGGGCGGCACGCATAAAATATGCACGCTCGCCGAGCAGCATATTGAAATCGAGCTGCCCCATCACACACGCGAAGTGAAAAAAATGCATGAGAGCACGGTGCCGATTGGACATTACACCGAATATGAAGTGCATCCGACCTGCGGCATCGCGACGGTGGAGAAGGCCATTGGCCAATTCGATGACCCGCGCTTTTTTCTAGAGCCGGAGCGGATGAATGCGGGCATTTTATGGTTTGGCCGAGGATACGTCGAATATAAAATCCCTAATTATTTGCTGCCGGGGCAGCGCCCGAGCGCATTCGAGCTTGTGCTGGAGCTGGGCTCCGAGGCTCCAGGCTACAATCCGAACTGGCTGTCTGATATCAGCTTCAGCCTAAATGGAACGACCATTGGCAAGTGGACAAGCCCTGGTGATTACGGGGGTACCCGCGGCAAGTTTTCTCCTTCCTGGTGGCATAGCAACCTGAATCAATATGGCTTGCTCAAAGTGATTCGCGTGCAGGAGGATGGCACCTTTGTGGATGGGCAGCAGGTAAGCGACACTAGCGTGCAGCAGATTACACTGGATCGCAATCACTGGACGCTGCGCATTGCGGTAGATAAGGATGCTGCGCATGTAGGCGGCCTTACACTGTATGGCAAAGGCTTCGGCAATTACAATCAGGATATCATGTTCCGGGTTTATTACGAGGAATAAGCACATGAATAAAAGCCGTATCGCAGTCAGGTTGGGGGGACTCTGACGATTGCGATACGGCTTTTATTAGTAGAGGCGTTTGTGTGAGTTAGAGCAAATTGGTGCTAAAGCACGCGACGTGCCGTTGCGTAATTTTTGCTCCACCAGCTGGAGCTCAAACTCGTAACGGTCACTCCAGGGGCACCGTATGTATGAATAATTTGATTATTGCCGATATAAATGCCGACGTGATGAATAGGGGAATAGAAGAAAACGAGATCGCCAACCTTCAAATTGCTTCGAGATACGAATGAGCCGACTTTTGATTGATCCTTCGAGCTTCTCGGCAAAGAAACGCCAACCTTGGCAAAAACATATTTGGTGAAGGAAGAGCAGTCAAAAACGCGAGTCGAACTAGTGGGAGCGCTGAATTGATAAGGTGTTCCCATAAAGCCTTTTGCCACCGAAACGATCTTGGATTGGGTGGAGGCGGATGCCGCATAAGCTGCTGGTGCTTGTGTAAAAGGAACAGCAGATAAAGTAAGCGATGCGGTAAGTGCAAGGGATGCAGCCAGTTTACCAAAACGAAGTTTTTTCATGATGTGAATGCCCTCTCTTCTCTGGGTTGATAGCTTGTCTATTTATATGTTCTTAGCTATACAATACCACAATTAAAATTGAGAGTAATTTCCTCTGAGACCATAAAACTAGATTTAATGGTGTTTTGATACCAATTGTTAAAAATAAATGAGAAACTTCTCATTCGAATTCAGGCTTAAATGAGAAGAATGATGAATGAATGCGTATTCATTAGTTATTTTTTGTAAGTAAAAATAACCCCCATGACCATTATGGTCATGGGGGTTATACGTGTCATAATCTATTTGTTCACCACTTATGCTTATTAACCTTCAAGCAGAAGCGTTTCTGGATCTTCAAGCATTGCTTTCACTTTAACGAGGAAGCGTACCGCTTCAGCGCCATCTACGATGCGGTGATCGTAGGAAAGGGCGATGTACATCATTGGACGGTTCTCGGAGCGCTCAGCGTCGATCGCAACTGGACGAAGCTGAATTTTGTGCATGCCCAGAATACCAACTTGTGGTGCGTTAATGATTGGCGTGGACAGCAGCGAGCCGAACGTACCACCATTTGTAATTGTGAATGTACCGCCTTGCAGGTCAGACAATCCGAGCGAGTTCGTACGGGCTTTGCCAGCAAGGTCAACGATTGAACGCTCGATTTCAGCGAAGCTCAGGCGGTCCGCATCACGAACAACCGGAACCACAAGACCTTCCTTAGCCGATACGGCAATACCGATATCGTAGAACTGCTTTACAATAATATCTTCGCCTTCAATTTCAGCGTTTAGCAGCGGGAACTCTTTCAGAGCGCCAACGACAGCTTTCGTGAAGAAGGACATAAAACCAAGACCAACCTCATGCTTGTCAAGGAACGATTGTTTCCGGCGTTTACGGATATCCATAATAGCGGTCATATCGACTTCGTTGAACGTTGTCAGCATTGCTGCTGTTCTTTGAGCTTCAACCAGACGATTTGCAATCGTTGCGCGGCGACGCGACATTTTTTTGCGCTCGTAAGGCTTAGCCGATTGGAATTTAGGCGCAGCTGGCGCTTTAGCGGCAGGAGCAGCCGGTGCTTGCGGCGCTGCCGGCTGTGTGCCATGCGAGCGAACATCATCGGAGCTAACGCGGCTAAGCGGATCGCGGGATTGAACCTGCGTCAGGTCAATGCCTTTTTCTCTTGCGAGCTTTCTTGCAGCAGGGGAAGCGGCAACTTGACCGCCTTTGCTGTCTGCTTCTGCTACAGGAGACGCGATAGGTGCTGCTTGCGCCGGAGCTGCTGCTTCAACAGCTGGTGCAGCCTTCGCTGGCTCAGCTGCAGGAGCGGATGGAGCTGCTCCACCTGCAGCAATGGAGCCGATAGCTTCGCCGATTTGAACGGTATCGCCTTCGCTGCGTGTAATCTCTTGAATCGTGCCATCCTGCTCGGCGCTGATCTCGATGTTGACTTTATCTGTTTCAAGCTCCAGAAGCACATCGCCTTGCTTAACCGAATCTCCAACCTTAACAATCCACTTGGAAATCGTGCCTTCCGTAATCGATTCTCCCATTGCGGGTACTATAATTTGTTGCACAGTAGCTACCTCCCTGAGTTGTATGTCAACGACGGACTATGTTTCAATGTTTGCAAAATAATATGCTGCTGCTCAAAAGCGTGTACTTGCTGGAAGCCGCTCGCTGTGCTGGAACGCTCTGGGCGTCCAATGTAGCTTACGCTTGTACCATCAGGCGCAATCGCGCGGATGCGCGGATCGGCATAATGCCATGAGCCCATGTTTTTCGGCTCTTCTTGAACCCACACAATTTCCTTCAGTTGAGGGAAGCGGGCGATAATTTCAGCAATTTCCTTCTCAGGGAACGGATAAAGCTGCTCGACACGAATAATGTGCAGCCAATCGAGGTCCTTCTCTTGTTCCTTCTCAATGGCATCTTCAAGGTCGATTGCCATTTTACCTGTGCACAAAATCAGGCGCTCTACGCGCTCTGGCCTGCTGCCGAGGTTCGGCTGCTCAACGACCAGCTTGAACGAGCCATTGCTAAGCTCGGAAGCGTTGGAAGCGACGCGCGGGTTACGAATCAAGCTCTTAGGAGCCATAATAATCAAAGGACGTGCGGCTTCGCTTTCCGTAATGGAAGCTTGGCGGCGCAAAATATGAAAATACTGCGCAGCGCTCGTCAAGTTGGCAACCGTCCAGTTTTCCTCGCCTGACAGCTGGAGGAAACGCTCCAGACGTGCGCTGGAATGCTCAGGCCCTTGGCCTTCATATCCATGCGGAAGCAGCATGACGATGCTGGATTTCTGCGACCATTTCGAACGGCCTGCGGAAATGAACTGGTCAATAAGCACTTGAGCGACGTTGGTGAAATCGCCGTATTGCGCTTCCCAGATGACCATCGTTTCCGGCGCGTGTACGTTATAGCCATATTCAAACCCTAGCACAGCAGCTTCGGAAAGCGGGCTGTTATGAATGGCGAACGATGCTTTCGCATGCGGCAATTGGTGAAGCGGGCAGAAGGTATCGCCTGTTACTGCATCATGCAGCACGAGATTGCGATGAGCAAATGTTGCGCGCTCGACATCTTGGCCGCTAAGCCGGATCGGCTTGCCGTCAGCAAGAATAGTTGCGAAGGCAAGCGTTTCCGCATGGCCCCAATCAAGCTTCTCGCCTTCGTTCAATGCATTCGTGCGGCGCTCCAAAATCTTCTGCAGCTTCGGATATACAGTGAAGCTGTCAGGGAAACGAAGCAGCTCAGCATTAATCGATTGCAGCGTTTCAATGGATACAGGGGAAACGGAAGTCGTGTTATCCTTTTCTCCTTGCAGTCCTTGTGTCTGATGAACAGGCTCTTGGCCATCACGAGCTTTCACTTCGTCATAAGCTGATTTCAGGCGGTCTACGACACCTTGCTTAAGCTCTGCTACTTCAGCCTCTGTAATAGCGCCAGCAGCAATCAATCTATCGGAGTAGATCTTGCTTACCGTTGCATGAGCCCGTACTTTTTTATAGATAAGAGGTTGAGTCGTTTCCGGATCATCCGTCTCATTGTGTCCATATTTACGGTAGCCAATTAGGTCAACCAAGAAATCCTTCTTGAAAAGAGTACGATATTCGCTGGCCATCCGCGCTGCAAAAATACAAGCTTCCGGATCATCAGCGTTTACGTGCACGATTGGAATTTCATAGCCTTTGGCTACATCGCTTGCGTATTGCGTCGAACGGGAATCATGGCTTTCTGTTGTAAAGCCAATGCGGTTGTTGACGATAACATGAAGCGTACCACCGCTTGTATAGCCTTTCAGCTGAGCGATATTCAATGTCTCCGCTACAATGCCTTCACCAGGGAATGCTGCGTCACCATGCATAATGATGGAGGCAGCTGAATCCAGATTGGTTACCGGATAGCCAGGCTTGCTGCGATCATCCTGTGCTGCACGAGCGAAGCCGCCGACAACCGGGTTGACGAATTCAAGATGGCTCGGGTTGTTCGCAAGCGTAATGCGGGTTTCAACCGTTTCGCCAGTCTTGAATGAACGATTGGCGCCCAAGTGGTATTTTACATCACCAGTCCAGCCATAGTTGATGCCGATGGAGCCCTCGGACGGGATAAGCTTCTTGTTCGGCGAGTTGTAGAACTCGGAGAAAATTTTGGTATAGGGCTTGCCCAGCACATGCGCCAAAATATTAAGGCGCCCACGGTGTGCCATCCCCATCGCAATTTGGCTCACACCGTCATTCGACAGCTCGTGAACCAATTCATCAACAATGGCGACAAGCACGTCGTTGCCTTCAACGGAAAACCGTTTTTGACCAACAAAGGTGCGCTGCAGAAAATCTTCAAATTGCTCTGCTTCGAATAGCTTGACGAGCAGCTTCTTGCGTTCTTCCTTGTTGAGTGCAGCAGAAGGCAGCTGGCGTTCAACACGCTTCTTGAGCCAAGCACGCTCCGCTTCATCATGCACATGGCTGAATTCGAAAGCAAGCGTGCCTGTGTACGCTTTAAGCAGCTTCTGAATAGCTTCCCATGCATTAGCAACATCGGAAGTGGCATTCGTCCATACGAGCTCAGCAGGCAAAGCCAGCAGATCCGTCTGTGTGATGCCATACGTTTCAGGGCTCAGCATCTTCGTATTCGATTTAGGTCCGATATCGAGCGGATCAATATCAGCCGCCAAATGGCCGAATGCGCGAATGTTCCATACGAGCTTGCCGGCAGCGACCAAATTTTGAAGCGTTTTCGCATCGATCGAAGCAGTGCCTACCGTTTGTGGTGCAGCGGCAGTTTGGCCAACTGCATAAGCAGGCGGCTCGCCAAAGCGAGCAAACAAATCGCGGTATTCAGATGTTACGGTTTCAGGGTTTTGTTTAAAAAGCTCATATTGTTCTTGGATGTACCCATAGTTGGGACCATAATAGCCTTCCCACGGGTTTTGGGTAGTTTCATTGCCAATCGACATTTTCGACAGATACCTCCGTCTTTGAATTTTGTAAGTTTATGGACGGAATCAGAACTAGCATATGACTTCATTATAGTACAGAACGACATGGAAACTTAAATAACGATTATGTATCATAACTATCTTGAAAATAGATCAATCGGAATGCCGCCAGTCCATCTTCTCAGTCTCTCCCATTTATCGGTTATTCAAAACCGAATGTTAAGGGCTTTGAGCAAAAAATGTATGCCCTTTCAAATTATACGAAGCAGCCTGCTAAAAGTTTCAATTATCCACCTTTATGGGCAACGAGAATTTTCTCTTTTATAAGTTGTCCCCTTAGCTCAGAAAAGGGCCTGACGGCGTGTTTTTTTTCAACACGTACTTCGATTAATCAAAGTCCTATTTTAAATTGCATTAGACATGTAGGCGGTTTGAATGATTAGTGCTGCTCATGCCGCAAGCGGCAATCTGTTTCTGAGCTAAGGGGATAACCGCTCAAAGCGAAAGGAGGCTGCAACCTTTTTGAAACAGGCATCGTTTATAGGATTAGAACGCGTTCAACAACTAAAGGAGATTGATTCTAATGAAGAAACGTATCGCAACAGCATCTATTTCTGCTGCCGTGGCTCTATCGGTAGCGCTGACAGGTCAGGCTTTCGCAGCAAGTTCATTTAAGGATATCGCAACCTCCCCGCAAAAGGCACAAATTGAGACGCTGCAAGGGCTAGGCATTGTAAATGGCGTATCGCAATCGCTGTTCCAGCCGGAAGAAAACTTAACAAATGCACAAGGTATTTCGCTTATTGTGAAGACAACGCAAATTAGCCTTGCCGCCATTTCATTTAATAAAGCTCCAGAAGCAGAAGGCATCTTTGATCATGTGAAAAATAATGCCTGGTACGCGGAAAGCTTCATCATTGCGCACTACAACGAGCTCGACATTCCGGCTAATATTGATCCGAATGCGCCAATGACGCGCGAGCAATTCACGCATTACCTCGTACAGGCGCTGGAAAAGACCGGCCAATATCCGTTGATCAAAATGTACGTCGTTATTTCAGACGAGAGCGACATTGCGACTGAATATCAAGGCACCATACAACGCGCTTTGCTGTACAAGCTTACTGCCTTGGATGAGAAAGGTGAATTCCATCCGCAGCAAGTTTTGAACCGTGCTGAATCCACAGCCATGCTGTACAATGCGCATCAATTCATTAAAGAGCACAATGAGCAGCTCGAAGCTGAGACGGGTGACCAGTCTCTTGAAGAGCAAGGGGTAAAGCCAGCACAGTAAGAAGCGTTTAGAAACGACACAATGAGCCTCCAACCCGCTGTAAGAAGTGGGCTGGAGGTTTTTTTGCTGTGTTTATGCCATGAAAACGCTATTTTATTGATGGATTTTTCCGTTCAGGCCTAAACGCGTGCTTGTTTGCATATACAGGAAGATGCTAGACTAAAGTTGTAGGGAATTTATCTGAATAACTCCGGCTTTTTCAACATAAAAAATCACGATGCATCTATAGATAAAGGCAGGACGATCTCGAACCTGGAGGTGTACATTCATGAGCCTGATTCAAAAAGCGATTGATTACGCAGCGGTGCTGCATGGAAATCAACTTCGCAAAGGGTCAAATATTCCTTATATTTCACATCCGTTCGGTGTGGGTATGATATTAATGGAGGCTGGTTGCCAGGCGGAGTGGGTTGCTGCGGGCATTTTGCATGATACGCTCGAAGATACGGAGGCGACGGAGGAAGCGCTGCTTGAACGTTTTGGCCCGGAAGTGACGCGTATTGTCGTTGGCTGTACGGAGCCCGACAAATCCTTGTCTTGGGAAGAGCGCAAGCAATATAAATTGGATTATTTGAAAAAGGCGCCGCTCGATATCAAAACGGTAGCCTGCGCGGATAAGCTACATAATATGGGCTCGACGCTTGCTGCCTATGAGCGGGAGGGCGAGAAGGTATGGGAACGCTTCAACCGCGGCAGAAAGCAGCAGGAATGGTATTACAAGGCGGTTGCAGACAGTCTCGGCCATGAAGGCAGCTTTCCGCTGCTGGATGTTTTAAATCAAAAAATTGAGGCGATGTTTGGTCAAAGGGAAAGCGGGGACAGATCATTATGACATTGATTAACCAACTGGTGAGCGGAGACGATTTTACCGGATTTTATTTACTCAGAGAGCTGGAAGTGAAGCAGACAAACGGGGCAACGCCGAAAGATTATTTTGACATCGTATTATGCGATGCCAGCGGCCAGCTATCCGCTAAATATTGGGATGTATCAAGTGCGGATAAGGAATCCTTTTTCCCAATGGGGCTGGTAAAAATTCAAGGCAACGCCCACACCTACCGCGAGAAGCTGCAAATCAAAATTTCGCGCATGCGCAAGGTTACGGAAGAGGACGGGGTAGCTCTGACGGATTTCATCCGCTCGGCGCCGGTTCGTCCAGTCGACCTCGTGCATACGATTAAGCAGGTAACCGCCAGCATTGAAGATCAGGAAATTCGGACCATCGTCACGTATTGCGTGGATAAGGTCGAGGACAGACTGATGCATTATCCGGCTGCTAAAACGCATCATCATGCGTATTTTGCCGGGCTTGCTTATCATATTGTGCGGATGCTGGAAATTGGCGCTTTTATTTGCAAGCAGCGTCCATTCCTGAATGCCGATTTGATCAAGGCAGGCATTGTGCTGCATGATATTGCCAAGCCTGAGGAGATGGTCGCCCAGCTCGGCATCGTTTCCGAATACAGTCTGTCTGGCAAGCTGATGGGACATATTTCGCTCGCGTCCAACTGGATTACGGAAGCAGCTATTCGCTGCGATATTGATCTGGAATCGGAAAAGGTGCTCGGCTTGCAGCATTTGGTGCTTTCCCATCACAATTTGGGCGAATGGGGCAGTCCGGTTCAGCCTCAGACAGCTGAAGCGGTTGCATTGCATCATATTGATGCCATGGATGCCAAGCTGCAAATGGTCGAGGATGCTCTGGATACGACGCCAGATACGGAACCATGGACCCCATTTATTCGCGGGCTAGAAAATAAGCCTATCTACCGGATGAAGCTGTAAATCTACTTAAATCAATAGGCAACAAACATATCTATAAAAATTTGAGGTGACAATAACGGGTAAGCAGGCTCACGCTTGCTAGGCCCGTACAATACCAATGGCAGAAATCATACAAACGCCGATCAAGCAGTGTGCGTACTGTAACGAAGACAAGCCGCTTGGCGATTTTTTGCGCCGCACAGGCCGGCGCTCGGGTCCTGACTCGCGGCGCGGCGCCTGCCGCTCCTGCAGGAAAGAACGGGCGAGCTCGCAGGCCGCGCCAGTAGCTGTTGTGGAGGCGCCAGTTGTACAAGCAGGCGCCTCAGATGAGTCTAGGCCGGAAGCGGCGGCGGCTGGCGTCCTGAAGAAGTCCCGCAGGAAACGCGGCGGGAGGAGAAGGCGGGCGAAGGCTGCAGCGGCAGTAGCCGCCGCAGCGGAGCAAGCCGCGAAGGAGACGGGCGGCAGGGAAGCGGCGAAAGCCAGCGCAGTTGCCCCGAAAGCAGGCGCCCAGCCGCTGGTAACGGATTCAGCGGCGGTGGCGGTGGTGCAGGAGTTCAGCGCGGCGAGCAGGCCAGGCGCGGTACGCAAGCCGGAGAAGAAGGCACCGCGGGCGAAGACCGCTGCCCGCTCGCCGAAGCAGCGCCCTCTGCCGAAGCCGTCGAATCATTCGCCGACCGACCCAACCTATTTGCGTCCTTCCGGGCAAGGCACGGTATGGATGAGAGGCAAGACCGACAAGGGCAGGCAGTGGTATCAGGAAATTGAACTGGAGCTGGCCGTTATACTCGTTAACGAGCATGCCGCCGTTGTCGTGAATCGCCGGACGATTCGCAGGTTATTCAGCAATAAAGATTTTCGCAAATATATTTTAACGCGGGATAATTATACTTGCTTCTTTTGCAAGCAGTATGGGGATACGATCGACCACATGCTTCCGCGCGCCAAGGGCGGCCATACGACGCCGGACAATTGCGTTTGCGCTTGCCATATGTGCAACCAGTCGAAGGCAGACAAAAACCTTGAGGATTTTATGCGGGAAGTGTAGCTCCCGCATACGAAAAGCGCCAACATACGAGCGGGCAGCAATCGCTGCGCGGTATGTTGGCGCTTATTTGTGATTATGGAAGAGCTGGAAGTGGAGCTGGAGCCAGCCTCTACAAGTTTAATGCGTTGACAAGCTGGATGGAGGCATTGTAGTAGCTTTCGTTCCAGCTATAGTTGTACATGCTGTCCTCGTAGCTCAGCATGCCAATTATAAAAAGTAAAAACAGCAGCAAGCTGAGGAATAAGCTAATAGCTCCGCAAATGAGGCCGGCAATCGCCATGCCGCGTCCTTGCTCGCGCGTTTTGGGAATTTGATTCAGCGAAACGATACCCATTACGATCGCGACAATGCCGAGCAATATACCAATGAATGGAATAAAGGATGTAATGCCGCAAACGAGCGCGGCAATTGCAGCACCATTCGTCTTCTGCACTGGTGGCTGGAATGGGGGCTGAAATGGCGCATGGTTTTGATAGTTATGCCCATTGTTATAGTCGTTCAAGGGTGGTTCCTCCTAAGCTTGGAAATATGATGAAATCAGGGTTTCCATCATTATACGTCTCTTTTTGCCCGAAGGCTATACATTACTTGGCAATGAGTGGGACAAAACGGGCTTATCGAACGATTATTCTGGCTCAATGTCTGCCTTTGCTGCTCCATATCTTGCGAGCGCAAGGGAGGACGCCTCCCGCATGCGGCGCTGCAAATAATCACCTTGGGTCACTTTAATCCGCTTGCCGAGAAAGCGGATTTTCGACAATACATATTCGGCTTCATTGTTAGGAAATGTAAGCTCGATCGTATAACGATTAAGCTGGTCATCGTAGGACACAGACTTCTCAAAGCAGGAAAAAGCATACAAAATCCGCGACAGCTCCGGGTTATACATTTCCACAACCTGAATGATGGCGGTAGTGCTGCGTTTAGCAAGCAGTGCCTGAGTGGAGGCGGTAAGCTGTATATAACGCTCGGGCGGGCAAGGTACATCTTCAATAGCGAGAATCGTTTGCAGCTTCGTGCTCATTAGCGACCTGTGGCGCTGATGGTACCAGAGCAAATACCATTCTTTTTTTACCATGGAATATTCCAGCTTATAGGGCACACCGGATTGGTGATTGTTCTGTCTGCCGTTTTTGATCATGTAGCTTAGCTTGATCTGGTTGCGCTGCATAATCGAGCGTCTAAGCTGGCGCAGCAGCGGGTGGTACACTTGCATCTCTTTGCTGGCGGCTTTCTGAATGAGCGGACCGGCGGTCTCCATCACGCTGTCCTGCTCAAGCAGGCTTTCGAGCTTCGCGAGTGTTCCAGGCGCAAAAGCCTGCACCGCTTCAGGATGCTGCAGCATCGCCTTGAGCCAGCTTCGTTCATTCCCGGTCACCATAAAGGTGCCGGAGTCTTCAAGGCGGGACATGAGCTGATAGTTGAAAATTTTCTCAAACGGATTCATAGTATCCAGCAATCTCCTTCCATTCGTCAATCATCTCTTTGCGCAAATGGAGCGGCTCCAGCACCTCACAGCTTGAGCCGAAGCTGCGCAGCCAAGGTCTTATTTCGAATGTGCCGTTCACTTCGATCTCATATAAAAAAGAATCTGCCCCAGCCTCCTCGCTAATGCGTCCCCACTGGCCCTGCAGCAACACGCGTTCCTTAATGAAGTTTTGCGGTGCTCCTACAGGATGGAAGAAACGGGCACGCACCGTAACGGTTCTTCCCGTATCAATGAGCCAGCTTTGCGCCGTGCGTGCTTCCAGCTGCGCCAGATGCTGCTCAAATTGCTCCTGCGGCACTGCTTCGCCCTCCTGAATTTGCGTCATGCCTTCCATCCTGTATTTCACAATGCCTTTGCCTGAGCGGAAGCCGAGCAAATACCAGCGTCCATACTGGTGGTCATATACGACTTTAATCGGTATGGCAACCTCCTCCTTGCCCGTTGTATCGCGCTCGAACAATGGGTTGGTGTTTCGGGAGGCGTAGCTGGTTTCTTTTTTCGGTGAAAAATACAGAAATTTCACCTTGCGGCGTTCGCGAATGGCCGCCAGCAGGCTAAATAAATGGGCTTCATCCAGCAGGCGGGAGTAGAAGTGGTATTTATATAAAAAAGCATCCAGCGTCGCTGCGCTCTCCTGCGTGCGCAGCAAATGCTTCTTCAAGCTGTCGCGAAGCATATAGCCCTGCACGGAAGGGACATGCGTATTCGCCATGACGTCGGCAAAATCGTATAAATCCAGCAGCTCATCCTCCGTCAGCTCCTGCACCAGCTCGTTCGCCAAGCGGTAGCGGTACGGGCGAGGCCCCGGCTCTTTGCGGATGACGCCGACCTCCTCCAAATATTTCAAATCACTGCGAATCGTTTTTTCATCCGGTGGCGCCAGCTCAGCGGGTATATTGTCGCAGCAGGCGTCCATCAACTCCATGGCAGTTAGTGCACGACCGCTTTGCAGCGCTTCCAGCAGCAGCGAAATACGCTTGCTTTCGGTCTCCTTCAGCGACTTGGCGCGGAATAGAAAAAGCAGCATATGATCGGCGGAATCGAAATAGCTATAGCGAACCGTCTCGGCAAATTCCTTGCCTTGTTCCTCGGGAAGCTGCTGGTAGACGGCGTTTACAATTTCCTTAAGCTTTTTAATCGTTTTGTCAAATGTATGAATGGAGATGCCGAGCCGATCTGCGAATTGCTGCCGATTGTAGGCCCCGCTCGTCAAGACAAGCATGCGCAGAAACTGAATCTCTTTATCGAAGCTTTCTTTAGCCACCTGTGTTCCCCTGCCTTCCAGCTTACTCTCGCTATCTATTGTTTTATTCTATGGAGGATTAGTAGCGTTGTCAAAAAAGACCATAGGCGCGAATATTCGTTATATTTTTCCTGCTCGTAATACTTTCGCCATGTTCGTGGGAGGGATTTTAAGGCAAAATCAGATCTATAAGGCAGGCCACGGAGCGTCAGCGACGCGATCAGGATGAAGGAGGAACAGCAATGACTAACACAATGAAAATGATTCAGCTTAAGGGAACCAATCACCGCGAGCTCAGCCTTCCGAGCGGAAAGCTGCATGTGTATGCAAATGATGAAGTATTTGCAGCGCTTGAGCCTAATGCCTATACGATGGCGGACAACAATCTGCGCATCCCGCGCAATCAATATATGAGCTATACACCAGATGCGCACATCGGAGTAGGAACATGCATTGGCACAACAGCGGTGTGGAATATGAAGGACGGCTTTATCTCGCCGTCGATAGTCGGCTCAGATATTGGCTGCGGAATGCGGGTTCACACAACGCCGCTGCATAAGCGAGATATTCAAGATAAAGAGGTACGCCGAGCACTGATTAGTGCGATTGAAAAATACGTGCCAACCCATGAGCGGACGAATACGAATTATGAGGATATCGACATTATGAGCGTTGTGCAGCATGGGCTTAAAGGGCTGCCAGCCAAATATGTGCCGAATGAGCAATGGCTGACACATGTAGAGCAATCGGCATTCGCCTTTGATCATAAAGCATTGGAGCATTTACCGCCGCGTATTAAGCGCAGTGCCCACGGGCAGCTTGGGTCGCTCGGCAACGGGAACCATTTTATTGAGCTTCAATATTTGGACATCAACGAGGAATACAGCGAATTGGCGAAAAAATGGGGCTTGTTTGACGGCCAGGTCGTCGTCATGATTCATTCCGGTTCGCGTGCATGGGGCGCAATGGTTGGACGAGAACACAACAAAGTGATTAAAGAAGCGATGAATCAGTGGGGGATTAGTAGCCCTGATCCGAATTTGGTTTATGCCCCGATTGCAAGCTATGAAGGGCAAATGTATTTGAACCTGATGTATTCGGCGCTGAACTTTGCCGTCAGTAACCGCCATATGATTGCTTTTGGCGTCCAGCAAGCGTTCAGGGATGTTTTTGGCCCTGAAATGCAGCTGCCTGTGCTGTATGATCTCATGCATAATTACGCGCTGAAGGAGTTTCACCGCAAGCAGCCGATGCTTGTTCACCGGAAGGGCGCGACACGCGCGCTGCCGCCGAACCATTTTCTAAATACGCCTGCTTATAAGGAGACGGGGCATCCTGCCCTCATTCCAGGCTCGATGGGAACGGCATCCTATATTATGGTCGGCAAGGATGAGGGCTTAAAAAACTTTTATTCCATCTGCCATGGAGCAGGCCGCGCCAGATCGAGACGGGCGACAAAGCAGCTGGTCACCGTCGATCAATTCGAGCAATCGCTGCGCGTCGGAAGCGACGATGAGATTTTGGTCAACCACCGCTCGCTGCAAGACATTCTCGATGAATGCCCGCAAGCCTACAAGGATGTGGATCAAATTATCGACAGTGTGGTCGGCGCATCGCTTGCCGCTGTCGTTGCCAAATGCCAGCCGATGGCTGCGATTAAAGGCACTTAGAGACTGTGGCGAAAATAAAGTACCGCTAATTTCCCCGCAGCTCCTTAACTTTGCTATTTAAGATAACTTCAATAATAGATTGGGTTGCTAGCTTATGGCTTTGCCATGGCATGGATTTCATTAGGGTCCAGCAGTACGGGCGTACGCTGTGCGCTTGTGTGCTGCAAAGTGCATGAAGCTTCATCCCCACCAGCTTTAGAACTTGGGTTCGAATCCCAACCGTTTTGATACGGAGCATTGGAGCAGCTGTAGCTATGCTATAGCACACATCAACTCCCTTCCAAGGAGCAAAAAAATTAGGGGACTCTTGCAGCAGGAATGCTCATGCCGGCCTGTACGGCGGCGCTGCGGCACGGCTATGCAATCGGTGGATACCGAGCAGGGTAAGCGGGTATATTTTGCGCTAGGCAGAGCGAAGGATCGGCCGGTTGAAGTTGAACGCGGCTGTATGCTTCGCAGAGCACCGCACAGATTGCTGCGCCTAGCGATGCTCTTAAGCCTGATTCCGCTTTATCCGCAGGAAGCATTCCTGATTGTAAGAATCACAACTGATCAACCAACCTGAATGAGGTGGCTTTATATGACGACTAAAATCAAAAATCCATTGATTATACAAGACGACGAGCGTGCGCTGCTGTTCCGTAAAGGCGGTTACGTTAAGCTTTTGCAGCCAGGCAAATACCGCTTGTCCGCATGGCGCGAGGAAACGGCTATCGTGCTGAATGTAACGAAGCGTTTTCAAATTCCAGGCAAGGATGCCGAGCTGTTTCTGCAGGATCAGGAGCTGCTCGCCCAGCTGACAATCGTTGAGGTGCAGGATTATGAATATGTGCTGCACTATGTGGACGGCAAGTTTAGTGCCCTGCTGACGGCGGGCAAGCATATTTTCTGGAATGTGCTGAAAAAGCACACGTTTGTTCATGCGGACATCCGCCAGCCTGAGATTGGCAAGGACATTAATCTCGCGATTATGTCGAAGCTAAATGGCTACTACCAGTGCGTGGAGGTAGCGAATTATGAGACGGCGGCGCTGTTTTACAACAATGTCATGCAGCGCGAGCTGGCGCCGGGCAAATATTATTTTTGGAATGGCCCGACGACGGTGCTCGTCCGCAAAACGGATCTCCGCCAGCAGCAGCTTGATCTGACTGGTCAAGAAATGATGACAGAAGACAAAGTAACGCTGCGGCTTAACTTCGTCTGCCAATACAAAATCACCGATCCGCTTAAAGTGCTGATGATCAAATCGTTTGAGGATCAGGTGTATATTGCGCTGCAGCTGATTTTGCGGGAGTATGTCGGTACGCTGCGCCTCGATGACCTGCTGAAGATGAAGCAGGAAATTGCCGCTTTCGTGCTGTCACGCTTGAATGAGAAAGGTGATGATTACGGCGTCCAGTTTTTGTCCGCTGGCGTGAAGGATATTATTTTGCCGGGCGATATTAAGGATATTATGAACACGGTGCTCATTGCGGAGAAGAAGGCGCAAGCCAATCTCATTACCCGCCGCGAGGAAACGGCTTCGACCCGCAGCTTGCTGAACACGGCGAAGCTGATGGATGAGAATATGACGCTGTACCGTCTCAAGGAGCTTGAATTCATGGAAAAGATTTGCGAGAAAATCGGCACGATTTCGCTGTCCAGCGGCGGCAATATGCTGGAGCAGCTTAATTCGCTGCTGAGCGCAAAGCATGAGTGAAAGGGCGAAATCTCATACTAATCGATAGAAGGGAATAGCGATGTAGATAAATAACGCTCTCCGCTGTCTGGAAGCACAACGACGATGGTTTTGCCTACGTTGGTTGGTCGGTTGGCAATTTGTGCTGCTGCATATGCAGCAGCGCCGGAGGAGATTCCGGCCAGCAGGCCCACGGTTCGTGCAAGCAGTCGTGCAGTTGCAAACGCATCTTCTTTTTTAACTATGAAAATCTCATCGACATATTGGCTGTGGAAGTTGTTTGGAATAAATCCGGCGCCAAGTCCCTGAATAGCATGTCTGCCCGGCTTGCCTCCAGATAGTACTGGCGAATCGTAGGGCTGGATCGCAATAATTTGCACAGCGGGCTTGCGTTCCTTCAAGAGTCTCCCTACGCCAGATATGGTACCGCCTGTTCCAAAACCAGCTATGAAAATATCAACTTCACCGTCCGTATCGTGCAGTATCCATCGTAAATTAGTTAAAAATGGGTTGACAAATGCTGGGGACGCAAGTAAGATAAATGAAATAACTTGAAGGGAGGCCGAAACAAATGTCCGTAAATATGATGATTATCCCACAAACCAATTTCATATCTATCGTCCATGCGGGTCGGCCTCAGCGGAAACAACTGCTGTAAGTCGAAGGAGTATAGGTCAGCTGTGCGCTGTCTATACCGACTTGCAATAGCTCTATTCACTTAAGAAGCTATGGACGATGCTCGAATGTCCGTGGCTTCTTTTTTGTTGCCAAAAAAACAAAGGAGGGCTTCGGATGAGCGATTATAAAGCTAAAATAGCAGCCGAGCTGCGCAAAATAGAAGTGGAGGAACGCGTGCGTATTGTGTATGCCTGTGAGTCAGGCAGCCGCGCATGGGGCTTCCCGTCGAAGGACAGTGATTACGATGTAAGATTTATTTATGTACGGGAGACGAATTGGTATTTATCGATTTTTGAGCAGCGCGATGTGATTGAACGCCCAATTAGCGACATGCTCGATATTAACGGCTGGGATTTGAAAAAAGCGCTGAATTTATTCCGCAAATCGAACCCGCCGCTGCTGGAATGGCTGCAATCGCCGATCAACTATTTGGAGGAGACGACGATAGCGGAGCAAATTCGCGAGGCTGCTCCGGCGAGCTTCTCGCCGCGCTCCAGCATCTATCATTACCTGCATATGGCGAAAGGAAACTTTCGTGAGTATTTGCAGGGCGACCAAGTAAAAATCAAAAAATATTTCTACGTGCTGCGCCCAGTGCTCGCCTGCCAATGGGTTGAGGAACGTGGCGGCGTACCGCCCTTGTCCTTTGAGGAACTGGTGCATGAACTGCTGCCGGAATCGTTGCTTAAGCGTGAGGTGCTGACGCTGCTTGAACGCAAGAAAGCGGGCATTGAGCTGGATTTGGAGCCAAAGATCAGCGTTATAAACGATTTTCTCGCTAGGCGCATCGCCTATTACGAGGAAGTGGCAAAGCAAGCGCCAGCTTCAGAGCAGAAGCAGGATCAAGCGCTGGATGAACTATTTCGCTCGGCACTCCGGGAAATATGGGGGCCGGGCGCAGAATAGGGCGACAGGTAAGGCGGCAGGGCGCAGCCGCAGCATAGGAAACGAGGAAATTTAGATTATGTTACAAAACTATTATCAACAAGTGAAGCTGCCTTCGGGGCAGGTGCATGTATATGCGGGGCCAGAGCTGTTCGCGGCGCTGGACTATAAGGTTTTTGAGCTGGCAAACAACAATTTGCAAATACCGAATCAAGTTTATATGGGTTACACGCCTGACGTTCATGTTGGCGTTGGTACGTGCATTGGAACGACCGCGGTATGGAATATGGAGGACGGCTACGTCTCGCCTTCGATTGTCGGCAGCGATATTGGCTGCGGCATGCGGGTTCATTTGACCAATTTGCACAAGGATGAATTGAAGGATGTGAAGCTGCGCCGCAAGCTGGTGAAGGCGATTGAGAAATATTTGCCGATGGAAGAGCATGGGCGGGGCCATTTTTCAGATATTCGATTAGAGCATGTTGTGAAAAAAGGATTGCATGGCTTGCCGAAAAAATATATTCCGGACGCCTATACACCGCGCAAAGCGACTTCGCTGACGCATGTGGAAAGCAGCAAATTTTATGTGGAGGGCGGTGCGCTGGGCTTGTTCCCAGAACGGGTATGGCATCGCTCGCATAGGCAGCTGGGAACGCTCGGCGGCGGCAATCATTTTGCTGAAATTCAGGCGATTGAAATTCCTGAGGAAAACCGCGAAATCGCGGAAGCCTGGGGCTTGAAGGATGGTCAGGTCGTCATTATGATTCATTCCGGCTCGCGCGCATGGGGCGGCTCGGTGAGCCAATATTGCAGCAGCAATATGACTAAAATGATGAAAGCCGAAGGGCTTGGCACCGCCGATCCAAAGCTGGTGTTCGCGCCGCTTGCGCACGAGCTTGGCAAAGATTACGTTGAGCTTATGTATTCCGCTCTCAATTATGCGGTCGTCAACCGCCATTTGATCGCTTATGCGATTCGTGAAGCGGGCAAGGATGTTTTTGGCAGCAAATTTGAGATGTCTACGCTGTATGATCTCATGCACAATTATGCATGGGAGGAAGAGCATGATGGGCATTCGTATTTTGTTCATCGCAAAGGGGCGACAAGAGCGCTCCCTGCGCAGCACCCGGATAACCCAGAACCATACAGGGAAACCGGGCATCCGGCGCTTATTCCCGGCTCGATGGGCTCCTCCTCCTACATTATGGTGGGCAAGCCGGGAGGCCGCGACAATTATCACTCCATCTGCCATGGAGCTGGACGCATCCGCTCGCGGAGTGCGAGCAAACGACTCATTACAGTTGAAGAGTTTGCCGCATCGATGCGTGTAGGGCTGGAGGATGAAATTGTTCTCAACCAGCGCTCGCTGGAGTCGATGGTCGATGAGTCGCCACAGGCGTACAAGGATGTTGATCAAATTATTGAGAGTGTCGTTGGTGCTGGACTGGCCGAGGTTGTGGCCAAATGCAAGCCGCTGGCTACGATTAAGGGGGCTTAAGCGATGTTGACGGATAAACGGGAAAAAAGCCTCAGCAAGATGATGACCAAAATTTTGCGGCATGCGCCAGAAAAGTTTGGCATCCTGCTCGATGAAGCGGATGGCTCCTGCTTGCTAAGCGAGCTGCTGGCTGCCATTAACCGGCAGCCGGATTGGAGCAGCATAACGGAAGCGCATATCCTTTATGTTGTGGAGCGCTCATCTAAACAGCGCTTTGAGCTTGCAGACGGGCGCATTCGCGCCCGTTATGGGCATAGCGTGCAAAAGGTCAGTTATCCGGCAGCGGTGCCGCCGGAGATTCTGTATCACGGCACAAACGAAGCGGTAGT
Source organism: Paenibacillus sp. FSL H8-0537 (assembly GCF_038051995.1). Classification (NCBI taxonomy): domain Bacteria; kingdom Bacillati; phylum Bacillota; class Bacilli; order Caryophanales; family Paenibacillaceae; genus Paenibacillus; species Paenibacillus sp. FSL H8-0537. The sequence goes on from NZ_CP150290.1 coordinate 1,892,531, forward strand.
GGCGGCGATTTTGCGCGAAGGCATTCAAGCGATGGGCCGCCAGTATTGCCATCTGTCGGAAGGGCTGGATTTTGCAGCCCTCGCGGGCAGCCGCAAAGGCAAGCTGGTGATGTTGGAAGTGGATACGCAGCTTGCTGCAGAGCATGGCGTTATTTTTTATTATGCAGGCAATGAGGTTTGGCTGGCGGAGGCGATTCCGGCGGAATGCTGCCGGATTTATGATTTTCCGATTGAAGCGGGTAAATCTTAGGTGAAAAAGAATTATAATATGCGCTGAGGTAATCGCAGCCGTTTTTTGGTGCGAATGTGAAGCTCCCATGAAATTCCTAGGGGATTCGCACCTCAGAAAATGTCGATACGTGTCGATTTTGAGTAATTCTCTAAAATGTCAAGGTTTTAATCATATCCGCTTAGTATTATTTTTCTTGAAAAGATCGTGAATTGATGCCATGATGATATCAATTGTATGTATTTTCGCTGTCGCACTCCGTATGGAGTGCGTGGATTGAAACAATCCAGCAGCACGAGTAGTAGTGCCTAATAAAGGTCGCACTCCGTATGGAGTGCGTGGATTGAAACACATGCCACACCGTCGCCGTCTCTATCCAACTTGCCGTCGCAATCCCTATGAAGCGTGTGGACACAAACAGATAGCGATTTTTCTTAATAAGTCAGGGTATATGAATAACGTTTAATTAGTCTGTAGGCACGTTGTAGCCTAACAAAGAAATGAAAAAATAGCTGAGGCGTCTTTCGAAGTGGCATGTGCCCCTCGAAGGGCGCCTTTTTTATTCTGTATGCAACTTTTCCCATATAAACTCGTCTAATTTCTTGTGGGAAATTATTGAAAATGATTTGGGGTTGAGAGGTAACAATGATTCAAAAAAAGTCACAATTGCAGGAGAGTATGATGAAGAAGCTTGGTTTTTTGATGGTATTATTTATTTTTTTGTTGGCGCTTCCAGAAAAAAGCTTTGCAGCAGTGGATACGAAGGTGATTTTGGACGGAACGGAGCTTGTTCAGCCTGAGAACACGAAAGCCGAAATTATTGACAAAAAAGTGATGGTCCCGATTCGGGTCGTATCGGAAAGCTTGGGGTACGATGTGCTCTGGAATAAGCAGACCCAGACCGTCACGATTAGCAAAGAAGGCATGCACATTGAAATGACAGTAGGCCAGAAAGCGGCAAAGGTCAATACGGAAACCGTAGATATAGATGCTCCTCCTGTAATTAAAAAAGGAACGACACTCGTTCCCCTGCGCTTCATAGGCGAGCAGATGAACCTCAAGGTAGGCTGGAACAACAAGGCGAAGACGGTCACTTTAACGAGCCCGATTCCAGAGGTGGTCATCGATGAGGGGGGAACGGCCCCAGTTACTCCGCCACCTTCCGAAACGGGAGGCACCATTATTGATGGAGCTAGCCCGAGTGGCGTGTCAACCGTTAGCGCTATCAGCTTTAATGACAACCGCCTGATCGTCACGACAAGCGGCAAAGTAGGGCCGAAAATTTTCGCGATGAAGGCGCCGGATCGCCTTGTCATCGATTTGCCAAATTCGGCTTTTGCGCCGTCGTTTGGCGATGGACAAGCTTTGAATGGCAGCCAGATGGGCGAGCTTGTGATTACGGACAGCTCAGATGTTACTAAGGTGCGTTATTCTTTGTTTACCCGCGAGCCATCGGCTATTCGCATCGTTTTGGATTTGAGACAGGCGACCTCCTATCAGCTTGTCAGCGATGATTCTGGCCTATATGTCGTTGATCTTAATGTGGACGGCGACGTAGGCGGTGCGCCGATTGTGCCGCCCATCAGCTCGGACGGCAAAAAAATCGTGGTTATTGATCCGGGCCACGGCGGAGTGGAGCCGGGCAAGGTGGCGCTGACAGGACTGCAGGAAAAAATAATCAATCTGACGCTTTCCTTGAAAGTCGAGCAGCTGCTGAAGCAGGTGTCTGCCATTAATGTAGTGATGACACGAAACGATGATACGACACTCAGCCTTTCGAATCGTGCGAAGTTGGCAAATGCACTGAATGCCGATTTATTCGTCTCCCTGCATGCCAACGGCTACACGACATCTACAGCTTCAGGCACAGAGACGTATTATGCGCGGGATTCGAGCATACCATTAGCTAAGACGATTCATCGCTATTTGGTGGAAGCGACTGGTCTGAAAGATCGCGGAGTGAAATACGGCAACTATCACGTCATACGAGAGACAACCATGCCAGCGGTTTTGCTCGAGACAGGCTTTATGAGCAACGCGTCGGATTTGGCGGTTATAACGAATGAAACGGTGGAAATGCGTATGGCAATCGGCATCGTTGAGGGAATTAAAGAATATTTGGGTATTAAATAGTACAGCTTGTTTCTTTCAATTCCCGAGGGAGGTGGAGTTTGAATGAACACAAAGATTGCTATTGCAGCGCTCCTGTTAATCGTTATGACGACTGCAGGCTGCGCGGACAAGTCATCAGCCCATCCGGCGCAAGAGGTTTCTTTAGAAGCTATACAATCCAAGACGGTCACAGCTGCCACAGTCGAGGAGCCGCAGCAAACGGCCGAGGCTCCGGTACCGACTGCGGAAGTGAAGACGCGGACCATTGAAGTTTTTTTCTCAGACCCGCAGGGGGAAAAGCTGAATAAAGCGGGTGTGCAGATTTCTTTTTCCACACCTGCTCAGAAATATACGGCAGCCTTTAAAGCTTTGCAGCAAAGCGACAATGCCGAGCTGACACCGCTCTGGTCGAAAGAGATCGAGCTGAAATCCGTCCATTTTAAAAACGGAGCACTCACGCTCGACATTCATATGCCTGACACGGCGCGCCAGGGATCTGGCAGTGAAATACTCGCTTTGGATGCATTAACATGGACGTTATTTCAATTCATTGAGGTTGAAACGATTGATCTGCTGGTCGATGGCAAGCAGTTGGAAAGCTTAATGGGACATGCCGACTTAGAGCATCCCATCACGAGAGGGAAATAAGTTTGACTATAGCCGCATAAAGCCGCATCGTTCATAAAGAAGCCAGCCTTCACAAAGCGTGGAGGCTGGCTTCTTGCGGCGCATAACGATCAAGCTTAAGCCGGAGGAGAGCAGGCCCACCAAGCAACGGAGCGTTCGCCGCTGCAGTGCAGGTTGGCAAACGCTCCTTTGCTTCGTTCTATTTTAAAAGTGGTCAGGCGGCATTTCGGTTGGAAAGTCTTGCCTTCGGACTAACCAAGAGCGGGAAACGATGGTATTATGATGGGATAACAGACTTATTATGATGCAGGAGATGAATAATGGATTTTGCGAAACTGAATTCCTTAACGAAATATCCAAGTATCCTCACCTATCACCAGCTTGGGGAGCGCGGCCGTTTAAACGACATATTAACTGAAGGCGAGGCCTTCCATTCGGATAAGCCCGTTTATGTTTTTGAAAAAGTAGACGGAGAAAATACGCGTATTATTTTGCTGCATAGTGAAGCCGGAACGGACTATTTCATTGGCTCACGGGAGGAGCTGCTTTTTGCCAAGGGTGACCGAATCGGTAATCCTTATGGCAATATGGCGACCTTGCTAACTCCGATTGCGGAGCGGATGCAGGCCAGCTTGGCGGATGGAAAGCTCGGCCTGACGGTTATTTATCAGGAAAGCTACGGTGGGAAAACAAAGGCGGCTAAAAATTATACGTCCAGCGCGAGCCAAGGCTACCAGGTGTTTGATCTGTTTTCGCTGTCGCATGAAGAGCTTCAGCATCTGCTGGCACTGCCCATTGACCAAATTGCCAAATGGCGTGATCATGGCGGCCAGTCATTTTATCAAGAGGCGGAAAAGGCGGCGTTTATCGAGCGCTGGAATCTCGATGCTGCGCCGCTGCTGGCTGAGCTGGATGGAGCGGTATTTCCAGTCGGTCTGGAGGAGACGAGCCGTTTTCTCAGTGATTTTGCGGCCACGCGTGTAGGAATGGATGCAGCCGGAAAATCAGAAGGAATCATTGCGCGTACCGCTGATCGTAAAATAATACGTAAAATCAGGTTCGAGGATTATGAACGAACCTTTAGAAATGTGCCGAAGGCATGAACAATTTGCTAGTGTCGGGCTACCGCGCGCATGAGTTGAACATTTTTAATCAAAAGCATGAGGGTATTGCCTATATTAAGCAGGCGATTACGAATAAGCTGCTGCCGCTCATTGATGATGGCTTGCAGTGGGTCATTACGCCCGGCCAATATGGTGTTGATCTGTGGGCTTGCGAAGCAGTCATTGCGCTTAAGCCGCAGTATCCGCAGCTCAGGCTTTCTATTATTACGGCGTACAGCAATCCGGAAGAGAAGTGGAAGGATGACAAGAAGGAATATTACGAGCAGGTGCTGAAGGGCGTCGATTATTATGCGTCGGTCAGTGACAAACCCTATGATGGCATTTGGCAGCTGCAAGCGAGGGATGAGCTGCTGTTTCGCAAAACCGATGGCATTTTGCTCGTGTATGATGAGGATGCGGGGGAAGGCAGTCCGCGCTACTTTAAGGAGCGTGCGCTTCGCCGGCAGCAGGCCGACGGTTATCGCTACATCAGCATCAGCTCGGATGATATCCAGAGCATTGCTGATGAGGCGAATTATCGGGATATGGACTAGCACAATAAGGCTGCCAGTGCTTAGGGCGGTTTTTGACATCAGGAGGAGGATGCAGAAATGGAAGATCAGGATGATAAAAAGCAGCAAGGGCAGCATTCGGAAAATGGACGGCCGTTCGATTTAGAAAAGAGTGAGCAAGCCAGTCAGCCGGTGCATGTGTTCCGCCAGCCGCGGGATTCGCAGCAGTCACAGGCGGCAGCGCAAGCAGCAGCCCAAGCTGCGCGGGAGGAAGCGGCGCAGCGGGCCGAGGCAGCCCGCCAAGCGGAAGCGGCAAGGCAGGCCGAGGCAGCGAGGCGTTCAGAGGCGGCGAGGCAGGAAGAGATTTTGCGGCGTGCGGAAGCGGCACGGCTGGAGGATCTAGCGCGCCAGGGGGGAGATGCGCGCTTGCTTGAGGCGACGCGGGAGCAATCGGCTTTGCAGGAGCACGCTATTTTGGGTGAAGAGCCGGAACAACGGGACCGATACGGCGAGTATGGGGAATATGGCGAATACGGCAATGACAATAGCGAATACGATGCAGCAGCTGATGCAGAGACAGCGGGTGCGGCGGCGTCATCAAGGAATGAAGCGGCCGGGATGGCAGGCGCAGCTGGTGCAGGCGCTGGTGCCGGGACTGGCGCGAGTGCAGGAGCGAAAAGTGGCGCGGCAGAGGTTGCAAACAAGCTGCTGCAAAATGTGTCCGGCTCATTTAAGCAAATTGATATGCAAATTTTGCTGAAGCTGCTGAAAAACCCGTTGGAGGGGCTGAATTTAAACCCGGCTAAAGATTTAAACTACGGTATAATCGGCATCGTTAGTGCGATCATAGGCTTCTTATTGTTTGGGCTGCTTACGGGCAGCGCCATCCCATTATTTTTCGGCTATGGGGTGTCCGATCTATTGCGTGAGGGAAGCAGCATGAGTGCAGCGCTATTCGGCAAAATCTTGCTGCTGTCGCTAATTTCGACGATTGCCTTCCTCGGTTCATTGTGGGGAATAAGCTTGTGGAGAGCGACGCAGCGTCTAACAATCAGAGCTTTTATTACGTCGATTGGAGCGATGCAGCTCGCTTCTGGCGCTGGATTTTTAATCGCGGGCGTCGTTTCGCTCATTAGCTTCAAGCTGGGTTTCTTTGTAATGGCGGCGGCTCTGCTGTCTACACTTGGCATTTCCTTGGTCGGCGCGTCGGTGGCCAGCCAGGTGACCAAGGAAAAGCTGTGGTCTTATATTGCTCTTTCGGTTTGTGCGTACTTATTGCTGTTTGGCCTGTTCGCTGATTTGATTTTGTAAATCGCTAAGCATATTGAATGATGACGTAATGCTTTAACGTTGTTTCCCTTTGCGGAAGCAACGTTTTTTATTTGTTTGAAAATGCCTCTGTCCGTTATTTTGGTAAATTTGTTATGGCGGTTTGAAATCATAATTGGAGCAGTTAATGATTGAAGTTCGATAAATTATGACAGAAATCGAAAAAATAATTGATGAATTTTCAGTGAAATGGAATGATTATAGAGGATTTTAGCACTTTATGTAGAAATTTTAATAGCTAAAGATGATAGGGGGGATTTACCATTATGAAAAAAGCTATTTTTGCAGCTGCCGCAATGCTCGTCATGGCTGGCTGCGCCAGTCAAACCCAGGATTTTTCCACAGAGGTCAGTCAATTAAAGGAGCAAGTGAGCCAGTTGAGTGCTGAAAATGAGAAGTTAAAAGCACAGCTTGCCGAAGCTCCGGAGACCGCTGCCACAAGCGAGGCTTCTTCAGCGCCACAACCGGAGCCGTCCGCCGACACTGGCAATGTACTAGAATTGAAAAAAGCGCTCGTTATTGCTGACTTCGCAGAGGTGACGCTCACGAAGACAGAATTCACGTCCAAAGTCGTTCCTCCGAAGCCGGACAGTTTCTACACGTATTACGAGGTGAAGGATGCCGAAAATATTTATTTGGATGTCGTCCTTAAATTCAAAAGCTTGCTCAGCTCCTCCAAAAGTGCAGATGATTTTGCCTCCGTACAAGTGAAATATGATAGCAAATATGAGTATAAAAGCTTTTCAACCATTGAAGAGTCGGGTGGAGGCAACTTTACCTATACGAATATAACGAGCATTGAGCCACTAAAAACGGGAGTTCTCCATTTTATCGCCGAGCTTCCTAAGGAAGCGGCCAAAGACAAGAAACCGATTGATATTATCGTTACCATTGAAGGCAAGGAATACGTCTATTCGTTGCGCAGTGAATAGTCTTTTCACGAAATTAAATAGAGGGAGAATTAGATATGAAACAGAGAGTAATTACAATTTTGCTGGCTATGGTCATGCTGCTGGCAATCCCAACGGGGCTTTCGGCCGCTAAGGCGGAGAGCCAGACTGTTTTTGTGAACGGCAAGAAAGTTGCATACGCGCAGGCACCCTTAAGTGAGAACGGCACAACGCTTGTATCGGCAAAAGAAACGATTGAAGCACTAGGCCTTGCCTTCAGCTGGGACAAGGGCAATAAGCGAATCATCGCCTCAAGCGGCGAAATGACGATTTCGATTATATTGAATGAGCCTATTGCTACGGTCAATGGCATTTCTGTATTTTTAGGCACGCCTGCTGTAGAGAGAAATGGCCGCACGATGGTTCCACTTCGCCTGTTGACAGATGGTCTAGGCGCTTCTATGGAAACGAAAGGTCAGCAAATCAGCATTAAAACGGTAGACCCTAGCAAAAGCAAATATTATACGGGCCTGCCGCTGCAAATTACGAATTCCGCTATGAAAAATTTAGGCACGGAAAAAATCATTGTTAATTATGTGGAATATTATTATGCCGGTGGCGCTGTGCAGGCCTATGATTTTACAGCATCGCTGAATGCGCGCGGCAAAGCCGCTTTTAACAATGCGACTGTAAAGCCTAGCGAAAATTTTGATTCGAATGGCACGAATTATACCTTTTTCGGCAGAACCGTTTATAGCATAGTGGTGGGAGAAGAAGAAACGGTAAGCAAAAGCTACAAGCTGGCTAAACAGCTTTATGGCAATGGCGGCACGATTGAAAAGCAGATGAGAGCCCTCTACAAACAGAAGGAAGAGGAGTACAAGAAGAAGCTGAAAGAGGAGCTTAAGCAAAATAATAACGTTCCGTTTAAAATTGTGGGCCATAGTATTACGAAAGATTCCTACAATTATCCTGAAGCCAATATAAAAATGGTTAATTTAACGGATAAAGCCATTGTTTCCTTCGAGCTTTCTTTCAGCACGTATGATGTTTATGACGATCCTGTAAAAGGCGGATATCCTTATACTAACCGTTTTTATGGCAGGGGCAATGATGTACGAGTGGAAAGTGGGGAACAATACACCTTTTCTTGGGACTTGTCCTCCTATTACAATACGTCAAAGCTGAAAAACATTCAGATCGATAAAGTAGCCTTCTCCGACGGCTCTGTCTGGAAACGTAAATAATCGCTGAACTAGCGAGTAGAAGGTTTAGAGGGATAAAGAAAAAAGTAAAAAGAAAACGCCACAGCGCTTGTATCTCCTGCCCGCAAGGGAAGGACAGCAGCGCTGCGGCGTCTTTTGCATTAAAGGGAGGAAACCCGGCGCAGGAAATTATTATGCGCAAAGCCCCGCACCTGCTCCTCAGAGTAATGTTTAAGCAGCTCGTTGATCAGGTTTTGGCTTTTTGCGGCGTTTTCGAGATCGTGTACGTAAGCGTTGATGCCGTCAAAATCGGAGCCAAGGCCAACCTGATTTACACCGCCAATGGCGCAGAAATGGTCAATATGCTTAATTAAATCGGGGATCGTCGCAATCACTCCCGACTCGGGCTTAATAAACTCGGGATAGTAAACAACATGGACGGTCGCATTTTTGGCAAACAGCGCTTTCGCCTGCTCATCAGACAATCCTCTTGGATGATCGAACACCGACTTTGCATTCGAGTGGCTGGCAATCAAATAATCAGCCGTTTCCACGACGTCCCAGAAGCTCTGCTCATTCAAATGGCTGACATCGGTTAAAATCTGGTGCTCATTGTGGAACTGTACCATTTTGCGGCCGAGGGAGGAAAGTCCCGCCCCGCGAGGCTCCAGCACCCCATCAGCAGCAAGATTGGCGAAATTCCAGGTCAGGCCGACCGACAACACGCCAAGGCGGTGAAATATATTCAGCTTATGCAAATCATTGCCGACCGGATCGACACCTTCAAGCGTGAGAAAAGCGCCAATTTCGTGCTCCGCCAGCTTGCCGATATCCTTCCATTCCTTTATGTGCTTGATGTCCGGATTTTTCCCTAATACTTCCTCATAAAAATAATGCACCTGGTCGAGCGCCGATTGAAACTTTTCTTGATCAGTCAAGTTCGGCATGACAAAAATGGCGAAGCCCTGTACTTTGACTCCTCCTGCGAGCAGGCGCTGCTTGTTTGTATCCAGCTCAGGCGCATCGTTGAAGGAAAGGCTGCCTTTCTTATCCGCCAGCTTCATCAAAGCATCGCAATGCAAATCGATAATATTCATTCGCGCATACCCCTTATCTGTCCTTACTTATCGTAATATTGTTTATTTCCACATCGGGATCAAAGTCAATATGGCTCGGCACATTGATAATGAGCATGCCCCCAAAAATCGTTTCCCAGTTGCCGCCGCTGTCGGCGACCCGGTTTTTGAAAGCGGCAAGCTCCTCGGAAGAAGCGACGTCCTGGCTGAGCAGCCACGAATATCTTCTTAAGCGGGATTTGCGAACCGTCTCTTTATAAAAATAAATGTTGCCTTGCTGCTCCAGCTTGACAATATCACCGAATGATACCATTTCCGTAAATAATGGATTTTCTTCAATGCGGTAGCGCTGATCGTCAATCGGCGTTACCTTGAGCATCTCAATCTCCTGCCCGGAGGAATGAAAGGAAATGCCAAGCTCAACAGATGGATTCATAATAGGCACCTTCTTCGTTAAAATAAGCTTAGGTCAAATGTTCGCGACAACGTTTCGAGCAAATGAACGCCTGCAATGCTGTTGCCCTTGCGGTGCAGGGATGGCCCGACGACGCCGATGCCGTAGCGACCTGGAACGATCGCGAGAATGCCGCCGGATACGCCGCTTTTGGCCGGCAATCCCACTTGAATTGCGAATTCGCCCGAGGCATTGTACATGCCGCAAGTAATCATAAACGTTTTGGCGATTTGCACGTAACGCCGTGGTATCAGCTCGGTTCCAGTGACGGGGTCGGTTCCGTTATGCGCCATAACGAGCGCCATGCGAGCCAAATCCGCGCAGGTGACGCTGATTGAGCAGTGCCGGAAATACACGTCGAGCACTTCCTCGACTTCGCCCTGCAGCACCTGCTTATCCTTCAGAAAATAAGCCATCGAGCGATTCAGATTTGCCGTTTTGGCTTCTGACAGATATACCTCGTTATCATAATCCAGCGTAATATTACCTGAGAGATTGCGGAAAAAATCGAGTACACGAGCCGATTTCTCCTCCCGGCTGCTTCCGGCAATCAGCGACGAAATGGCAATCGCTCCAGCATTGATCAGCGGATTAAAGGGAATGCCGGGCTGCACAAGCTCCAGCTTGAGCATGGAGTTGAAGCTGTCCCCGGTTGGCTCCATGCCAACCTTGGCGAAAACCGCCTCCTCGCCATTATCCATTAACGCCAGGATGAGCGTGAAAACTTTGGAAATGCTTTGCATAGTAAAGGATATGCCGCAATCTCCTGCAGATGCTACTTGACCTTCTGCATTGATAATATGAATGCCCAAGGCGTCCTTGGGGGATTTTGCTAGCTCAGGTATGTAGGAGGCCACTTTGCCATGAAGAGCCTGCTGGCGGGATGTTTCTACCCATTTGGGCAGCAGGGAGTGCATATGTTTAAGCTCGCTACTTGTCAATTCGTTTCCTCCTGCTCGCCAGTTTGGCATGAATGGCTCTATTATAATACATTTTGGTAGTGAAACGCATCAGGCTTGCGCAGGGTGAACATGATTGAAGAAAGGAGGAAATGTTGTAAAATCATCCATTATATTCACATTGTATCCTGTTTTTCTGCTTGCGGTGAATTTATAATCAGAAGCGTATCCCATAGTTAACGACAGAAAAGATATGGTGAAGGAATCGGCAGTCCCCCTTTGCCAACGCTGCTGATGCTTCTTCATCATAGGCTTGAAAGCCTATCCTGCTAGGGAACGGTTGTTGAAACACATTCATGTAAGCGGATACAATCTTGGGTGTACGCCAGTCGGGGACAAATCCGGCAAACTATTTAGGGAAGAGGGAATGTTGAAAATGAAAAAAAGACTTAAGCTGCTCGTTTTCGCTATGATGATTGTCGCCCTTATTACGGTACAGATGCCGCTTCAGCAGGCCGAGGCGGCTCCTGCCTTTGCGAAAGGAACGGACATCAGCTGGGTTCCCGGTCTTGAGGCGCAAGGCTATACCTGGAAGGACAAAAACGGCACGACCAAGGATATCATTCAAATTTTGAAAAATGACTATCAAATTAATTCGGTCCGAATTCGCGTATTCGTAAATCCTTCGAGCAATTATGCGAACGGTTACTTGGATATGAACCGGGCCGCAGCTCTGGCACAGCGGGCGAAAAATGCAGGCATGAGCATTATGCTGACGCTGCATTACAGCGACTCATGGGCCGATCCAGGGCAACAGACAAAGCCTGCTGCTTGGAATAATTACACGTTCCAGCAGCTGATGGATGCGGTCTGGAACCATACGAGGGCGGTTATGACGGCGATGCAGGCGAAGGGCGTGACGCCGGATTGGGTGCAGATCGGCAATGAAACGAATAACGGCATGCTGTGGAATGATGGCAAAGCGACTGTCAGTATGAAGAACTACGCATGGCTGGTCAATACCGGGAACAATGCGGTAAAATCAATCTCTTCCGGTACGAAGACGATCGTTCATCTGGCAGGCGGCAATGATAATGCTTTATTCGTTTGGAATATCGGGGGGCTGATCAGCAATGGCGCTACCTTTGATATTATCGGGATGTCGCTGTATCCATCGGCTTCGGATTGGTCGGCCAAGGTCGATCAAACGATCAGCAATGCCAATAATATGATTGCCCGGTATGGCAAGCCGGTTATCATTTCTGAAATTGGGCTTGAATATAACCAGCCAGCTGCTACGAAGAGCTTCGTTGCTGCGATTAAAACGAAGGTACGCAATATTTCTGGCGGCAAGGGGTTAGGAGTCTTTTATTGGGAGCCGGAGGCGCCTCCAGGCTACAATGGCGGCTATAACAAAGGCGCTTGGCAGGCAAACGGCCAGCCGACGATTGCATTGGAAGGTTTCTTGAACTAGCAAGCTAGCTTCTAGGCAGCCCAGCTATTCATTCCCCCGTTATTTCACTTATAATAGAAAGCAGGACGAATCTATTTGGAGAAACGGGGGAGTTTGTAGGTGGAAGCCGTAAATAGCAAGCCTTTTACCATTGATTTGGAATCAAACCTGACGCTGCGAGGGGACGTTCGAGTGTCAGGCGAACCGGGGAAGAAGCCGGTTGTTATCGTTGCCCATGGCTTCAAAGGGTTTAAAGATTGGGGATTTATACCCTATGCCTGCGAGCAGCTTGCAAGTCAAGGTTTCGCTGTCATTTCCTTTAATTTCAGCTGCAATGGCGTAGGGGAAACAGACTTTGACGAGCTGGAAAAATTTGCGGTTAACACATATTCCCGTGAACAGCTGGATCTTGATACAATCATCACGCAGCTGCTGGAAGCGAAGCTTCCTTTTGCTGAGGAGCTGGATACGAACCGGATTGCCCTGCTTGGACATAGCCGTGGGGGCGGAAATAGTATTTTGGCCGCTGCGAGACATCCGCAGCTTCAGGCAGTTGTAACATGGAATGGCATAGCTGATGTGAATCTTTTTACAGAGGCGTTTCGGCAGGAGGTGCTGAGCCGCGGCGTCGGTTATGTGCCCAACATGCGCACAAAGCAGCAAATGCCGATATCGCCTGTATTTTTTGAAGACCTGGAGCGCCATGCAGCGGCGTTTAATATTAAACAAGTGCTGGGCACCCTAGCAGTTCCAGCACTGCTGATACAGGGGGATCAAGATTCGGAGCGACTGGTATCAGGCTATGAACAAATGCGTGAGGCTGCCCCGCAGCATACGTTCGTTACACTAACAGGAGCGGACCACACCTTTGGGGCAAAGCATCCCTTTGCCTTCACAACGGCGAATTTGGAGGAAGCGCTTCGGCTGACGGTGCTTTTTCTAAATGAGCGCCTAAAGTAGGGGGAGTGCCAGATGGATCAAAAATCCCCGAATGTGCAGTGGCAATCATATGAGCTTGGCGGATTGCAGCAGTCTGGCCAAGTGTCCTATTCCGGCAGCATTGTATGGTTAACAGGGCTACCTGCATCAGGAAAGTCATCTATCGCTGCTTCGCTTCATAGACAGCTTCAAGCTAACGGCGTGCGAACGGCGGTACTGGATGGCGATAATTTGCGGCATGGGCTAAACCGCGATCTTGGCTTTAGCGCAGAGGATCGCCGCGAAAATGTGCGCCGCACCGCGGAGGTGGCGGGGCTGTTTGCTAGCAATGGAAGCATTGCCATAGCGGCGCTCGTCTCGCCGCTAGAGGCGGATCGAGCACTGGCGCGAGCGATTGCAGCTCCACTGCCCTATGTGGAGGTGTATGTAAATTGTCCGCTTGCGATATGCGAGCAGCGTGATCCGAAGGGGCTTTACAGCAAGGCGCGGCGGGGAGAAATTCCGCTGTTCACGGGCATATCTGCTCTTTACGAGGCGCCGCTCGCTCCAGACCTGGAGCTGTTTTCGGGCAAAGGAAACGCGGATACTGCGGCTGAGGCCGTTATCCGCTGCTTGCAGCAGCGCGGTATTTTAACCGAGCGGGATTAGCAAAACAACCGGGCAGCCTATGCTCTTGTGATACGCTCTGGAAACTCATGCAAAAAAAGCTTCTTCTTCGGGAACGCCCGAAGAGGAAGCTTTTTACGTTTGATGTAATGTGCTTGAGCAGCGACTTCGCTTGTGCCAGCTGACTGCTGGACGAAGTCTAATGCATGCTTTTAGGCGCCGCTTGCGGGCTTGGAGAAGAAGGCTTTAAGCGCCTTATATACTTCGCCTTTATCCTTAATAATCGAATACATAAATTTTTTATTGCTTATGTTTTTATATGCCGACATTAAGGTACTGCTGCGATTATATTGATTTACCTCGCCGTAGCCGAACAGATTGGCCCGTTCCAGCAGCTTGTCGATGAGCTTCACGCATTTTTCGTTATCGGAGGTCAAATTATCGCCATCGGAAAAATGAAAGGGATAAATGTTCCAATTGGCCGACGGATAACGGCTGTCGATAATATCAAGCGCCTTCTGATAGGCAGAGGAGCAGATGGTGCCGCCGCTCTCGCCGCGAGTGAAAAATTCCTCTTCGGTTACTTCCTTCGCTTCGGTATGATGCGCCACGAATACCATCTCAACATGCTGATATTTCCGGCGCAGAAAGCGAGTCATCCAGAAGAAGAAGCTTCTGGCACAATATTTTTCAAAAGAGCCCATGGAGCCTGAAGTGTCCATGAGCGCCAATACGACGGCATTGGATTGGGGCTTTACGATTTCATTCCACGTTTTAAAACGCAAATCATCCGGCGAGATGCCGCCAATGCCTGAGCGTCCTTCATTGGCATTGCGCTTCAAATTTTGAATGAGCGTCCGTTTTTTGTCGATGTTGGACATAATGCCTTTTTTGCGAATATCGTGAAAGACGACCTCGGTAGTTTCCATTACATCCTTCTGCTTTTGCTCCAGATTAGGAAGCTCCAGCTCCTCGAAGAGCATATCCTCCAACTGGTCAATGCTGATTTCTGCCTCCACATAGTCCTCGCCCGGCTGATCGCCCGCACCCTGTCCTTTGCCCGGACCTTTGGCGGCCCCAGGATCAACGCCGAGCACATCCCCTACCTGTGAATCGCCATCGCCTTGTCCAACATGCTGCTTCTTGTTGTAGTTGTAGACGAAATGGGATTCATCAATGCTTTTAATCGGTATTTTCACCGTCTGCTTGCCATCGGATAATACAATGCTTTCATCGGTCACAATATCGGGAAGATTTTGCCGAACAGCTTCTCTTACTTTTTCCTGGTGCCGGGCTTGATCTTCGTAACCTTTGCGATGCAGGGTCCAATCCTCCTGTGACACGATAAATAACGGTTCTGTCACGAGCGTCACACTCCCATCTTTCATCAATAAGATCTGGATCAGGGCCAGGGGATCTAATTTTTCGTTGAAATATAAGAATTTATAAGTTTCACACTTATCATTTGGCTTATATTTCTCGGAGTGAAACGCGCCTTGCCGCCAAAGGACGGCGATAGCCGTTTCACCTTGTTATTCAATATATTCACGTCTGGGGCGGATATGTGAGTCAAAAGCGATCTGAATCTAGCTAATTAATCGCATGAATCTCGGTTTTTTTAACAAAGAACTCTGTTTTTTAAGTAGTAAAATGTCGGAACACAGTCTATCATCGACAATGAAAGCGATTCCAAATTATGGTTTTGATTCATAAAAACGTATGATTTATTAAGGAGCTGAATAAGAAGAGATGAACGTTAAAAATGTCATTCGCAAAACCGTAATGCTCATGGTTGCTTCTTTGCTGGTGATTCCCGCTTTTGTTGTGGAACCAAAGGTCAGTGCTGCCGCCCCAAGGCAGATGGAAGCTTTAACGAGGGGAGTCGTCGCTGTAAAAGTAAGTGGAGGCGTATTTGTCAGCTGGCGGCTGCTCGGCGGCGAGGCGGCTAATACAGGCTTCAACGTTTATCGCAACGGGACGAAGGTAAACAGCAGTGTCATTACGACAAGCACGAATCTTCTGGATGCTGGCGGCAGCAACTCTTCTACCTATTATGTCCGCGCCGTAATTAATGGCGTTGAACGACCAGCCTCCAATACGGCAACCGTATGGGCGAACAACTATAAAGATATTCCGCTGGACAAGCCTGCTGGCGGGACAACACCGAGCGGCGAAAGCTACACCTATAGTGCAAATGATGCAAGCGTAGCCGACCTTGACGGAGATGGCGAATACGAGATCGTCCTCAAGTGGGACCCGTCCAACGCCAAGGATAACTCCCAATCGGGGTATACCGGCAATGTTATTTTTGATGCTTACAAAATGAACGGACAAAAGCTGTGGCGCATTAATATGGGCAAAAATATTCGCGCAGGTGCCCATTATTCGCAATTTCTCGTCTATGACTTTAACGGCGACGGCAAAGGCGAGGTGGTCATCAAAACAGCGGACGGCACCGTGGATGGAACAGGACAGGTAATAGGCAGCTCTACTGCCGATTACCGCAATTCTTCGGGCTATGTGCTGTCAGGTCCGGAATATTTGACTGTTTTTTCAGGCCAGACGGGGGCTGCGCTTGCGACAACGAACTATGTGCCGGCCAGAGGCACCGTATCGAGCTGGGGTGATAGTTATGGCAACCGTGTCGATCGCTTTCTAGCTGGCGTTGCTTATTTGGATGGTGTTAGGCCAAGCATTGTCATGTCGCGCGGCTATTACACGAGAACCGTCATTGCTGCTTTTGACTTCCGGAATGGCTCGCTGACGAGCCGCTGGACGTTTGATACGAACAGTTCTGGCAATTCTGCTTATGCGGGACAGGGTAATCATAGTTTGAGCGTGGCGGATGTTGATAATGACGGCAAGGATGAAATTGTATTTGGCGCAATGACCGTTGATGATAATGGCCAGAAGCTATATAACACAAATATGGGGCATGGCGATGCGATGCATGTCAGCGATTTGAACCCGAACCGTGCTGGTCTTGAGGTATTTAAGGTAAACGAGGATACGAGCAAGCCTTATGGAGCCCAAGTCCATGATGCGGCTACTGGTCAAATTTTGTGGGGTGTCCATACGGGCGCGGATACGGGACGAGGCATGGCGGCCGACATCGATCCTCGTTATCCTGGAGCTGAGGTTTGGGCTGGCAGTGGTGTAGGGCTGAGGACGATTACGGGGCAGCTCATTTCCAGCACGCCTCCATCCTCGCAAAATTTCGGCATCTGGTGGGATGGCGACCTGCTGCGCGAGCTGCTTGACCATGTATGGTCGGGAAGCGCTGGAGTTGGCGTCGGCAAAATTGAAAAATGGAATTACAATACCGGTGCAGTCAGCCGCCTGCTAACGGCAACGGGAACTTACTCCAACAATACGACAAAAGGGAATCCTAGCTTGCAGGCAGATCTGATTGGCGATTGGCGCGAGGAAGTGTTGTGGCGTACGGAGGACAGCACTAAGCTGCGCTTATATACAACCACAGATGTTACGACATATCGTCTCTACACGCTGATGCATGATGCCGTATACCGTTTAGGTGTTGCGTGGCAAAATGTAGCCTACAACCAGCCGCCGCATACGAGCTATTTCCTTGGAAATGGCATGAGCACGCCTCCTGCACCAAGCATGTACACGACTCTGCCACAGGCCTCGTTTACGGAAGTAGGCACGGCCAATGCCTTGCTCGCTGAGGAGGCTGCTTTGGAAGAAGCAGTGACTGCCCCTGAACAGGAGCTAGCTCCGCAAACGGAGCCGGAAACAGGATCGGAAACAGGATCGGAAACAGAGCCTGAAACAGAACCTCAGACAGAGCCGGTAACGACCCCCGTTCCTGAACAACAGCCAGACAACCGTGTGCCAACCGGCCTGTTTAATCCAAATGCAGCAGCTCAAGTGGCTTCAGGCGCAGCGCTAAGCGCAGTCCATGGACAAGCCGCTCCTATTTCGTAGAGCTAGGGTTATTATCCCCTCAGCTCAGAAACGCAAAAAGAGGAACAGGCGCATCTATTTAACCGGACTTCAGTTTTTCTAGTAAATCTAGCATCTCTTCGTGTAGCTATAAGTATCAGGCTTGGGCAGACTGTTCCTATTTTTTAAAGCTTGAGGTATTATCCCCTTAGCTCAGAAACATTGAGATCGGAGTCAGTCCAAGACATTTTATAAAATAGTAGTGTAAAGAGAAGTGAAAAACTACAGAAGTACAGAAGTACAGAAGTACAGAAGTACTGAAGTAACAAAGCAATTAAGCAAAAAAACAAAAAAAGCTAGGGAAGAAGCAAAGCCGTTGGAAGGAAAACTGGATTGAGGCACCGCCAGCAAAAGAAAAGGAACGGTGCACGAGAGCAACTTAATCGACATGGAAGCTGAAGCTGTGCTATTTTTGAAAGCTTCCGAAGTTTGATTGGGTGAATGGGGAATAACATCGGTAAATCGAAGATTCAGCTTATAGTCAGTTGGTAAATTTTGATCACTCAAAGGTATTCGATTATGGAAATGACCATTATACGATTTTTGCATAAATGAGAACTTGCTGTAGTCACAGCATTCGAATCGCAACTGCAACAGCAATGGGATGGAAAGCCTTTTGTGCTTGGAGAACTGGGAGAGCTTGGAGAGCTGTTTGGGCGGTGTGATCAGGCATGTTGCCGGATTGTGCCGTTCAAGCGGCTTTTCTGAGCTAAGGGGATAAGGGACAAAAGGCGAAGAAAACGCTGTAACCCAAAACAACTTAAAACAAGCCAAGCCAAACAAAGCCATAGTTGAAAAATAAATCGGCCATTCCGTGACAACAGGCAAGCGCCGGACTGCGAAAAAAGCAGCCGCGCTGCCGCATGCTTGCCGTTCTATATACCGTCTACGATTCTCCGTGCTCGAATGCCCGCCTCGTAAAGCAGTACCTCCTCGTCTATCGTCAGCAGCTCGCGGCCTTGCATCAGGAGCTTGCCGTTGACGATGGTCGTATCGACATCGCTGCCATTCACGGCGTAAGCGAGCAGCGACTCTACTTGATGGACAGGCTGCAGGTGGGGCTTATTCATATCGACTAAAATGAGATCGGCTTTTTTGCCAGCCTCGAGCGTTCCTGTATCATAATCGATGCGCAGCAGCTTGGCGCTTTCAACTGTTGCCATCTCCAGCACCTGATGGGCTGGGAAAACGGACGGGTCGCCGGCTGCTATTTTTTGCATCCAGGCCGCTGCTTTAATCCCTTCAAACATGTCGACTGTGGAAGCACTTCCTGATCCGTCCGTACCGAGTCCAACCGTAATGCCAGCATCGATAAGTGCTGCCACTGGGGCAATGCCGCAGCCGAGCTTTAAATTGCTGACCGGATTGTGGGAAACGCCACCTTCCATTCCACTAAGCAGCTGAATGTCGTCATGTGTTAGATGCACGCCATGGGCCAGTAAAGTATGGGCCTCGGCAAATAGCCCGAGATTGTGTAAATAAGCGGCTGGCGAGCAGTTGTATTTGGCTTTGATCTTGGTGACTTCCTCTACCGTTTCCGCTAGATGGATATGGATAGGCAGATCTTTTTCGGCGGCGAGCTTTATGATTTCTGCAAGTGGTTCTGGCGGGCATGTATAGGGGGCATGGGGGCCGAACATCGTTGTAATTCGTCCATCCGCCTGGCCATGCCAGCGGTCAATGAGGTCAAGCGCTTCAGTTAACCGTTTGCCGCCGTCATTTTGCAAAAATACAAGTCCCCGTGTTAAGGAGGCGCGCATCCCTGTTTCCAAGGCAGCAGCAGCAATTTCGTTCATATGCACATACATATCGGCAAATGCCGTTGTGCCGGATTTGATCATTTCGGCCATGGCAAGCTTGGCTCCCCAATAAATATCCTCAGGCGTCATCCGCGCCTCGGCAGGCAGCATTTTATGCTCCAGCCACTCCATCAGCTTGTAATCATCGGAAAATCCTTTCAATAAGCTCATTGGCGTATGCTGGTGGGCATTAATGAGGCCAGGCATCGCTAACATGCCTTTTCCATCGATGATTTTGTTTGCTTTAGCAGCGGACTCAGGCAAATTCGTGCCTATGGCCGCAATGCGGTCATTTTCGATCAGCAGCTCGCCGTGAAAAAGTCTTTCGCCATTTTTCATCGTTAAAATTTGAACGTTTTGAATTAGAGTTCTCATCTTAGTCCCCTCCTTGGTATACTTAGGAGGATAAACGTTGACGCTGCGTTAAGGTCAAGGGCAAGAAAGGGTGTTTCGCCATTATGAAATGGTTCCATACCGCAGACTGGCATCTAGGCAAGCTGGTTCAAGGTGTTTATATGACAGAAGACCAGCGTTATGTGCTGGAGCAATTGCTTGCCGATATTGAACACGAACGCCCAGATGCAGTCATTATTGCCGGTGATTTGTATGATCGGGCCATTCCACCTATTGAGGCAGTAGAACTGCTCGATGAGGTGCTGCAGCATATCGTTATTAAGCTTGAAACGCCGGTGCTGGCTGTGGCTGGCAATCACGACAGTCCGGATCGAATTGATTTTGGCACGGCGATGATGGCAAGCCGGGGTCTGCATATTGCCGGAAGAATGAAGCGGGAGCAGAAGCCTGTTGTGCTCCGCGACGAGCATGGCGAGGTGCATTTTCACCTCGTGCCTTATGCGGATCCTGCGCACGTGCGTTATGCGCTCGGCGATGAGAGCATTCGCACGCATGATGATGCGATGAAAGCTTTGACGGAGCGGCTGCGGCATCAGCTAGATCCTGCTGCGCGCCATGTTTTTATCGGCCATGCTTTTGTTACGGCAACCGGAGAGGCGGAGCCGAATACGAGCGATTCGGAGCGTCCGCTGGCGATTGGCGGGGCGGAGCATGTGCGTGCCAGTTATTTTGCGCCATTTCATTATACGGCGCTTGGTCACCTGCATCAGGCGCATTATGTCAGCGACGATAAAATTAGATATGCGGGCTCTCCGCTTAAATATTCGGTTTCCGAGGAGCATCACGCCAAAGGCTATTATGTAGTGGAAATGGATGACAAAGGCGCAGTAACGGTAGAAAAGCGCCCATTCCAGCCGCTGCGCGATTTGCGCCGTGTTTCCGGAACGATTGAAGACATTGAGCAGCATGCGAAAAGCGAGGATTATGTATTTGTTACGCTGCTGAATGAAAATCCGGTGCTGTTTCCGATGGAGAAGGTACGTGCCATTTATCCGAATGCGCTGCATGTCGAGCGCAGGCCGGAGGCGGGACTGCTCACAGAGGCAGCGGCTTCCGCTGATGGTGCAATAGAGGCGGTTCGCCGCCGAGAGGCTGATCCGGTAGCTTTATTTGCTTCCTTTTATCAGGAGGTCAAGGGCAGTCCGCTCAGTGAGAGTAAAAAGCAGCGTTTCGCCGATGTCTTCGGGAAGCTGCTGCACGAGGAAGGAGGCAGCGCATGAGACCGCTCAAGTTAACGATGAACGCTTTCGGCCCGTACCGGGATGCGGAAACGATTGATTTTGCCCAGTTGGACGAGCATCGGCTGTTCGTTATTTCCGGCAGCACTGGAGCAGGTAAAACCTCGATTTTTGATGCGATTTGCTTTGCGCTTTATGGTGCAGCCAGCGGAGAGGATCGCTCGGAGGCACGCATGCTGCGGAGCCATTTTGCCGGGGATGATACGCATACGTCGGTTGAATTTCATTTTGCAGTTGCGCAGCGGGAATACCAAGTATTTCGCCAGCTTCCGCATCGTAAAGGCTCGAACAAAAGCGAGACTGGCGGCAAGGCAGAGCTATATGAGCTTGTAGATGGACAAGCTGTGCCGCTTGTCGACCGTTTTCAAGTTCGCGACGTCGATGCAAAGCTGGAATTGATTATAGGCCTTACGAAGGAGCAGTTTAATCAAATCGTGATGCTGCCGCAGGGAGAGTTTCGCAAGCTGCTCACCTCGGATACTGATAATAAAGAAGAGATTTTGCGGCGGATTTTTCGCACGGAGCTGTATGAGAAGCTGGAGCTGAGGTTTCAGCAGCAAAACCGCGAGCTGAATGAAACGCTCAAGGAAGCACGGCTGCGCAATGACATGTACATGAAGCAGTCGGGCGATGCGCTTCCTCAGCGCGAGGGAAGCTTGCTGGCAGCGACGCTGAGCCAAGAGGTTTATAATGCGGCGCAATTGCTTGCCAGTTTGGAGCAGGAGGCAGCTTATTATAGCGAGCTGGTGCAGCAAGGCGCTATGCAGCGGCAGCAGATGGACGAGCAGCTGCTTGCGCAGGAAGAGAGGCTGCGCGCCGCGCTGGCGCTAAACGCGCGGTTCGAAGAGCTTGCGGTGGAGCGAACCAAGCTGGAGCAGCTGGAGCTGGGCCGCGCCGCGCAGGAAGCGAAGGGGCGCGAGCTGCAATTGGCTGAGCGGGCCGCGCTGCTCACGCCTTATGAGGAGCAAGCGAGCCGCGCCAGCAAGGACGCGGAGGCGAAGCAGCAGGCCAGCGAGGCGAAGCAGCGGGAAGCGGAGGCTGCGAAGCAAGCGCTGGACGCGGCGTCGCAGCGGCATGCGAGCGAGGAGCAGCGTGAGCCAGAGCGGCGGGAGGCGGAGCGTGAGCTGAACCGGCTGGAGGAGCTGGCGCCAGCGGTGCAGCAGATGGGCGAGCAGCGGCAGGCCGTAACGGAGCTGCGGGCAAGGGCGAAGCAGGCCCAGGCGCAACTGGAGCGGGAAGAGGCAGCTATTGCGGCCGAGAAGGAAGCGAAGCAGCAAGGTGCTGCGCGGTTGAAGCTCATGGAGAGCGACGGCCAGCAGTTGCAAGCGAAGCAAGAACAGCTCAGGCGCGTGGAGCAGCAAGGCAAATACGTCTCCAAGCTAATCAAGCTGGAGCAGGAGCTGGCTGAGTTCAAGCGGCTGGAAGCGAGCCAGGAAGAGGCGCTCTCCACCGTTCGTGCCCGGCACGATAAGCTGGAGCAGCAATGGATTGAAGGGCAGGCAGGCTTGCTCGCCGCTCATTTGCATGACGGGAAGCCTTGCCCAGTATGCGGCAGCGTCGAGCATCCCGGCAAAATACAAACTGCTGCTGATGTGCCCTCACGAGAGCAGCTCGCACAGGCAAAGGAGCTGCTTGCTGTCTGCGAGCGCGAGGTGAATGCGTCAAGGCTGCAAGTAGCGGCAGCCCGTTCCGGCTGGGAAAGCAGCGCCGCCGAGCTTGCGGAATACGGCGCCTCTGCCGAGCATCTCGCCGAGCAGCAGGCTGACCTCCGCGCGCAGTGGAAGCAGTTGAAGGATGAGACGGACCGACTGCAGCAGCAGAACGAGGAGATGCGCTTGCTTAAAGAGCAGGCAGAAAATCGGGAAGCAGAGCTGGAGCGGCTCGTCAGGGATAAAGAGCAGCGGCAAGCGGTTTATCAGCAACTGCAAATTGAACTGGGCGCGAAGGAGTCGCTGCTCGCCAGAGAGCTGGAACGCATACCCGAATCGCTTCGCGAGCCCGAACAATTGCAGCAGGCGCTGACTGCCCAGCAGATGAAAGCTCGTCAGCATGCAGAAGCCTGGCAGGCTGCTGTCAAGCAGCTGCAGCAGGCCCAGCTTAAGTTGGCGGAAGCTTCTGTCCATGCCCTGCAGGCTCTCCAACAATTTGAAGAAGCGCAGCGAAACAGGGAAGAAGCTGAGAAGCGGCTGCTGAGCGAGCTGAAGGCTGCGGCATTTGATTCATTGGAGGCTTATCGCGCCGCCGTGAAAACGCCGCAAGAGCGGCAAGCACTCAAGGAGCAACTGGACGCTTATAAATCTGCGGTTCAGGCGCTGACAAGCCGTGTAACGGATATGCAGCTGGAGCTGGCTGGAAGGCAGCCTGCGGATATGCAGGAGCTGCATGCAGCAGGCGCCGAGCTTAAGCAGCAGTTGGAGACGATTGTCGCTGCACTGCAAACCGCTGCGCGTCATGGCGAGGAGGCTGTTCGGCTCATTCGCCAGCTCACAGCGACGAGCGAGCGAGTGAAGCAGCTCGAGGCAGAGCTGGAGCAGGTGCTCGACATCTATCAAATGCTTAAAGGAGACAATGCGCTTAAAATTTCCTTTGAACGTTATATATTGATTGAGTTTTTGGAGCAAATTTTGCAGGCGGCAAATGTGCGTCTGCAGCGGCTTTCAGGCGGGCAATTTATGCTGCAGCGCAGCGATCGTTTGGAAGTCAGAGGGAAGCAAAGCGGTCTTGGCCTGGACGTGTATGATGCGTATACAGGACAAAATCGCGATGTGAAAACGATGTCCGGCGGGGAAAAATTTAATGCGTCTCTCTGCCTTGCTTTAGGAATGACCGATGTTATCCAGGCGCATCAAGGCGGAATTTCCATTGAAATGATGTTTATTGACGAAGGGTTTGGCTCCCTGGATGAGGAGGCGCTGAACAAGGCGATCGAGGCTTTGGTTGACTTGCAGCGCGCCGGCCGCATGATTGGCGTCATTTCACATGTGCAGGAGCTCAAACAGGCTTTTCCCGCCTGCCTTGAAGTTCATAAGACGAAGGAAGGCTACAGCCGCACGGCCGTAACCGTTCGTTAACAGAAAAAGGCAGGAAACAACGCGAACGCTGCTTCCTGCCTATCTTTCTGAATGTTAGTAGCCGGATAATGCGCTTGCTCCAGCAGAGAATACAGCAATGGAAAAAATAAAAAAGACAACAGTGCCCATTACGCCAAGTCCGTTCAGAATAATACCGATAACCGCAAAAACTTTGCGGCGCTGCTTGGAGCATGCACCAATAATACCAAGAATCAAGCCGACGAACGTAATGCCGACGCTGACGATAACAGCAACAATCGATCCCATAAAGGATCCAGCGCCTCCCATAATCAATTCCTCAATGTAGGCAGGGTCTTCAATTAAGTACTCATTTCTTGTAGAAATGAGACTGCCAATGGCTGTGAAAAACATGATGATGCTAATAACGCCTATAAGAATAGATGCAATGGCCATAATAAAGGAAGCAATGCCAAGGCCTGAATGCTTTAGCGGCTGGCTCGGCTGATAAGGTGCAGGATCGGAAAAGCCTGTTGATGGTGCAGATCCGTAAGGATTATAATCCGGTGTCTGAGTCTGATCCGTATCCGATTTTGTAAATGAAATCGGTGTGGAATTGTTTTTATTTTCTTCCATTAAAGTGTTCTCCTCCAGTATATGTAAGTCGTGTTAAAACACAATTACAGTAAATTATACTCAATTCTGAAAGGAATGAAAACAGATGTTCCAAAAATATTTCACAATCGGCGCTATTGGTGCCGCTATTGCCGTAGGATTAGGGGCCTTTGGCGCTCATACTTTAAAGGAAATATTGCCAGCTGATTTGCTAGCTATTTTTGAAACGGGCGTACGCTATCATATGTATCATTCGCTTGGCCTTATGCTGGTCGCTCTGCTTGCGGATCGCTTGGGCGAGAGCAAATTGCTGCTTGCCGGAGCCAGGCTGCTGCTTGCGGGCATCGTTATTTTCAGCGGCAGTCTCTATATCCTTGCATTAAGCGATATTCGCGTGCTGGGAGCAATTACACCAATTGGCGGTGTGGCTTTTCTTGCTGGCTGGGTTTGCGTCATCGTCGCGACCCTCAAGTCTCGAAAAAAAGCCGTTTGATTTGCATAATATTTCTATGCCGAAACGGCGGTTTCGATTATAATAAGTCTAACCTTATTGGATTCGAACGTAGGAAGGAAGTTAGTGCGTGACGAAACGAACGTTTGGTCGGCCTGATAGACCGCCACGTGACGCGCTTACACAATGGTTGTCCAAGTTGTGGAATCCGTGGCTGCAAGGCAGCTTGCTGCTCATTATCGTAGGAGTATGGGTGGCAGCGATGATAGTAACAGCAATACCTTCGCTTTTTATTTGGCTAGCTTCTTGTTTGACTGTGGCATTCCTTATAGGAAACTTCGTCCTAATGGTCATGCAGACCAAGACATCGAATACGCTCAGCTATCATAAACCAATGGTTGAGGCGCTGCTTCGCTCGGAAGCGGTCCCGCTGGCTATCATTGATCCACAGGGCGTTATAATTGAATTGAATGAAGGCGCAGAGCGTACTTTTGGCTATGAACGCGCGGAGTTAATGGGGAATTGGCTGGCCTCTTTCGTAGATGCAGGCAGCCGCGATGCCTTACATACGATGCTGGAGCATTCGCTTACCGGTTGTCCGGAGCAGGGAAACGTTCATATTATACACCGCTCAGGCTATCCGCTTGAGCTGCATCTCGTATGTTCCCCCATGGTGCAGGATGAGAAGGTCATCGGAACGCTGGTGGTGAGCCATGACTTAAGCGATCGCAAGCGAAATGTGGAACGGATTCGTTATATGGCCTACTACGACGATAGAACGGGATTGCCGAATCGAACGCTTTTTCAAATGAGGTTGAATGAAAGCCTTGCTTTTGCCCACGATCATAACCAGATTGTGGGGCTGTGTTATATGGACTTGGACCGCTTTAAGCTCGTAAACGCCTCCTTCGGCCGCGAATTTGGTGATATGCTGCTCATGCAGGTGGCAGAGCGCTTTACAAGTGTCATGTACGAGCAGGATTTTGCCGCCAGGATGGAAGGTGATGAGTTCGCTCTGTTGTTTAAGGATCTGGAGTCGGAGGAGCAGTTGCTGAGCCGTGCCCGCACGGTGCTGCAGGCGATTGAGGAGCCTTTCGAGCTTAAAGGCTTTCCGATCCAAATTACAGCAAGCATAGGTGCGGTCACGAGCCGTCTGGTCGAGGATGATGATTATGCGCTGCTTAATAAAGCGGATATGGCGTTAATGAAGGTGAAGCAGAATGGCAGAAACGATGCGCTGCTTTATTCCGAAAGCTGGAGCAATTATTCGTTTGAGCATTTGTCGATGCAGCATGAAATGTATCGTGCTATTCAGCGCAAGGAGTTCATTTTATACTATCAGCCGCAATATGATATGAATTCTGGCGGTATGATCGGCGTCGAGGCGCTGGTGCGCTGGAAGCATCCGATCCGGGGAATGATCCCTCCGGGCGATTTTATTCCTTTGGCTGAGGAGAGTGGTATGATTGTGCAAATTGGCGATTGGGTGCTGGAGGAGGCTTGCCGCCAAAATAAATACTGGCAGGAATCAGGCTTGCCGCCTATGCCGGTTTCGGTTAACCTCTCCATCAGGCAGTTTGTCCAGCATGATTTGGCTAGCAAGGTGGCAGACGTTCTTGCCCGTACTGGTCTTGAATCGCAATATTTGGATTTGGAAATTACGGAGTCGATGACAATGGATGTGAACCATGTGTCGCGCTGCCTGCTGGATTTGACGGCGCTTGGGGTTGGCATAAGCATTGACGATTTTGGCACAGGCTACAGCTCTTTTCATTATTTGAAAAATTTCCCGATCGACCGGCTCAAAATCGACCGTTCCTTCGTCCGTGACATCCAGCAGGACCCAAGCGATGCGGAAATTGTAGCAGCTATTATTGCTATGGCCCATAATCTTAATATTCAGGTTATTGCAGAGGGCGTAGAGACGCAGGAGCAAATTGAATTTTTGCGCAAGCACAACTGCGACGAAATGCAGGGGTATTTCTGGAGTGCGCCAGTTCCAAGCGACAATATTGAGCAAATGCTGGGCGGCTATTACATGTAGAAAAAAGGTCTGTTTGAATGGCTGGGAACGCACCCGGCTCATTCAAACGGACCTTTTCAATTTGTGCTGCTTCATAATCAGGACGTATAGTCTTCTATTTCATTAAGCTTGAAGGTGTAGACTTGCTTCTCATCCACGTGGTAGACCGTAATCATGCTCGTTGCATCATCCACATTTAAAATACGGCATGGAATGCTGAGCGTAATGCCAAGCCCCTTGTTTACAATAAGACGAATGAGTTTATTGCTTTTCATAAATCCGCGAATGTCTGCAAATCCGTCATAAGGATCGGAGAGTGAAGGCTCAACAACCTTAGGCTTAGCGGCTTTAACAGGTGGTACGTCTTTTTCTTTAACAGACTGTGGAGGCTTGCTAGCTGCAGATTTATTGCTTTGTGCTTGTTTTTCATTCTGTGCAGGCGCTTTATTATCGATTTCCATAGGAACCTGAACAGCAGCATCAGCTTTGCGTTGATCGATAACTTGTCCCAGCTGAATACCTGATAAAATCCGATAATCAACAAATCCGCCAGCATTTAAGGCATGAATGACCTGCTCCAAGGCAGCAGCGTTGCTAACGTTCTCTACTAGCAATTCTACTTGGAGTACGTATGAGTGTTTTTGTGTATTTTCCATCTGCTCTATAGTTCCTCCGACCTAATGTTAATTTTTGCATAACAACTATACCATTAATCAGATGGGATATATAGTGCTAAATTTTGCTAATCGTCCAATTCGATAAAAACTTTTTTGCATATACTGCTTTGGCAGCTAATTGATGGCAAAGGAGGTGAGCGTATAATGATGCGAATGGTTCCTGCCACACTGCAAAATGGGCTGACCGTGATAGGCATTGAGGTAAAGCTTCCTAAGACGACATTGCTTGCTTGGACGACGGATAAAGGATATATCATGTGCGGTGCGCTTGATGTTGGCCTGCTGAATGAACGATTGCATAATCGCGGGATTATCGCCGGAAGAGCCGTTGGCGTACGCACATTAGAGGAACTGCTTGTTGCACCTTTGGAATCGGTTACGACAACAGCGGAAGGTATGGGAATTCATGCCGGAATGAAAGGAACAGATGCTCTTACCTTAATGGCATAATACAAAAGAGCCTTTATCCTTATCTTTTTGAAAGAGGGGATATAGGCTCTTGATTTATATTTATTGGTTAAAAAGCTTTTTAAGATTGACATCATAAGGAGCTTGGACAATGCCTTTTTCTGTAATAATAGCTGTTACATATTCATTCGGTGTAATATCGAAGGCCGGGTTGTACACTTTCACACCTTGTGGTGCTGTGCGTTTGCCAAACCCTTCGGTAATTTCCTCGGCGCTGCGCTCCTCAATCGGAATTTCTGCGCCAGTCGGCGTATTGAGGTCAATCGTGGACAATGGGCAAGCAACATATACGGGAATGCCATGAGCCTTGGCAAGGACGGCAACGCTATAGGTGCCGATTTTGTTGGCGACATCTCCATTAGCGGCTACGCGGTCCGTTCCAACAATGACAGCCTGAATCCAGCCTTTGGACATGACCATGCCTGCCATATTATCACAAATCAAAGTGACATCGACACCAGCCTGCTGCAGCTCAAAAGCGGTCAGTCTAGCGCCTTGCAGCACAGGACGTGTCTCATCGGCGAATACACGCAGCGACATGCCGCGCTCAAGCGCAAGATAAAACGGCGCCAGCGCTGTACCGTATTTAGCAGTTGCAAGTCCGCCAGCGTTGCAGTGCGTGAGCACGCCCATGCCATCTTCAAACAGCGTGAGCGCATGCTCGCCGATTAAACGGTTGGTTTCTTCATCTTCTCTGTGAATGGCCAGCGCTTCATTAAGCAAAGCCTGCTTCACTTCATCGAGTGATAAATCGGCTGCGGCAAGCTGCTCCGCACGGGCTTTCATACGATCAAGAGCCCAGAATAAGTTGACAGCGGTCGGCCGTGAGGTGGCCAAATATTCAGCCTGGTTCAGCACTTCTTCAAGCCAGCGCTTAGGGGTCGTTTCATTTCGGCTGCCAAGCACGACGCCGTATGCAGCCGAAATGCCGATTGCCGGGGCGCCTCTCACTTTCAAATGGCGAATTGCTTCCCATACGTCCTCCGAAGTAACAAGCGGCAAATATACGATTTCTTCAGGCAAAAGCCGTTGATCCAGCAAATCCAGGCGATCTTCCGCCCAGATCAAGGATTGCAATGGGGCATTCTGACTAGTCATTATGCAAATTCCTTTCTTCTCTAAACATAAGGATTTATTTTTAAGCGTGTTTTGCCGTTGCGGACAAAACAATATCAATTGCTTGCTCTATTGAAATCGCCTGGCGGTTCAGGTGAATGAGCGAGGTGCCGATTCCCAGTGCCAAGCGCTGTGCTTTCTCGCGCTCCGCAGCATCCTCAATGCGGTCGATGTCCGCAACATGGGCAAGGCCTACAATGCGTCGTACCATTTTGCAGCCAGCGAAGCCGATCGAGTCCTGAAGCAGCTTGTTCATGTAATATTGCTTGTAGCCTGGTGCGCTTGATACTAGACGATCCACGTTATGCTCATCCCACAAAGCGCCAAATTTGTTCTCAAATTTGTTCCAAATCTCGCGTACGCTGCCAAGCAGGTAGCTGCGGAAATCGGCAAGCTTTGCCTCGTCTTTGATCCAGTGGGCTTGTCCCGCATAATTGAGCAGCAGGTTGGCAATGACCGCACCTACGTCAAAGCCAATAGGACCGTAATAAGCAAATTCAGGATCGATCACTTTCGTGGACTGTGCTGTAACAAATACGCTGCCGGTATGTAGATCGCCGTGGAGCAGGGCCTGGGCATTCGTCAAAAACTTGTTGCGCAAAATAGCGACTTCAAGATGAAGGGCATCATCCGTGCGAAGTGCTTCAGCGGCATCAGCGATCGCTGCTTCAAAGTTATTGTTTGGCGAATCGGTATAAGGATCATCAAAAATTAAATCTTCGGTTATTTTGCACAAATCAGGGTTAATAAATGCTTTGACGCGTTCTTTCTTATCCTGCTGGTTCATGCCCAAATCGGAAGTGTAAAAGAGTGTATTCGCCATAAAGGTGGAAATGTCCTCGGCGAATTTCGGATATTGGTTGCCGTCTACGAGGCCCTGACGCATAATCACGTGGTCGCTGAGATCCTCCATTACCGTAAGGGCAAGCTCTGCGTCATATTGATAAACGGTTGGCACAAGTCCCGGAGCCAGCTCATTTTGCAAAATCAGCGCTTCGCTCTCAATGCGCGCTCGGTCAAGCGTAAGCGGCCATGATTCTCCGACAACCTTAGCGTAAGGGAGCGCTTGTTTGACAATCAGCCCTTTACCGCTTGCTGGATCGGTAATGTGGAATACCAAATTCAAATTGCCATCGCCGATCTCACGGGACGCAAGCTCAGCCCCTGCAGGGAAAAAGTCAGGTATGGAGCGGGAAAATTCAATAGCTTCTTGCTCGGTTAAAGGATGATAAGCAGACAGTTTGTCCACCTCCGACTGTATTTTTCAAAATATAAGCATTTCTATATGCTTAGTATATCGAATATTATTTCGACTTGGAATACCTACAAATGATAACAAATGATATAATGTTACGTAAAGTAGGCAAGGATTTTGTCCGCTAAGCGCGAATGGCAACGAAGGGCTTGGCGGATCTGCTGGAGTGGAGGCATTGGCATGAGTAACAGCATGACGCGGGAGCCGGTCGCTCTGAAGGAGTGGGCTGTAACCGTTAACGCATTGCGTGATGGCGAGCTTATTATGGTTTTGCGCAAAGGCGGAATTGAAGAGGAAACACGTGATTTTCAATTGGTTAGCAAAGGCTTCTACTTAATGCCTGCTTATGAGCATCAGAAGGAGCATCTGCTTAAGGCGCCATATCAAGGCAGGATCGAAAGTATAATGGAAGGCTGGTCGCCTGATATGGATAGCATTAAGCTTGGCGCCTATGCGGAAGCCGTTCATGATATCGAGATCAACGATCAGGAAACGCTTGACCGGTTGCGGGAATTTCATATTTGGACGGATAAATTTTCAGAAGAAAGGCTAAAATGGAAGCGGACGAAGCCGTTGCATTTGCTGCTGCTTCGCGTATACCGGCTTGCCGAGCCTGCTGAATTAGAAATGTTCCCTGCCTATACGGGCTGCAAATCTTGGGTAAAGCTTGAAAAGGATCTAGCCGATGCTGCAATGGTTCCGGTATTATCCGATGAGGAATTTGCGTCGCAAGTTGCTCAAATTCAAGCTGCACTGTGCCGGCAATAGAGATAAAGCCTGATTTATGGCGATTTCTTGTACATTGAGCGCTCTTAGCGTTGCTTTATAACAAAACTTATAATAAAATGATTATTGAGAAGACATTGAGAATTATATTGAATCACATTATAATAGAAGCTTTTTTGATTATAGGTGATTAGGTAAATAGACCAACCATGGAGGGATCAGCATATTATGGCAACGCATTTTGTCATTGATGGCCTGAAAGCGGCTATCGAAGGAAAAGAGATTTTGAAAGGCATTAACCTTGAAATCAAAGGCGGAGAAATCCACGCGATTATGGGACCAAACGGTACTGGTAAAAGTACGCTGGCTTCCGCTTTGATGGGCCACCCGAAATATGAAGTAACTGAAGGCAGCGCATTTTTGGATGGAGAAGACCTGCTTGAAATGGGCGTAGATGAGAGAGCACGCGCAGGGCTGTTCCTTGCTATGCAATATCCAAGCGAAATTCCTGGCGTAACGAATTCCGATTTCTTGCGCAGTGCGATTAACGCTCGTCGTGAGGAAGGCAGCGAGATTTCCCTCATTAAATTCATTCGCCAAATGGAAGGCAAAATGAAAGCTTTGGAAATGAACCCTGAGTTTGCACATCGTTACCTGAACGAAGGCTTCTCGGGCGGTGAGAAAAAACGTAATGAGATTTTGCAAATGACGCTGCTTGATCCGAAAATCGTCGTTCTTGACGAGATTGACTCGGGTCTTGACATCGATGCCTTGAAAATCGTATCCAAAGGCGTTAACGAAATGCGCTCCGAAGATCGCGGTTTTCTAATTATTACTCACTATCAGCGTTTGCTGAACTATATTACACCTGATTTTGTACACGTTATGATGCAAGGCCGCATTGTGAAGTCCGGTGGTCCTGAGCTTGCTGAGCGTTTGGAAAATGAAGGTTATGACTGGGTTAAAGAAGAACTGGGCATCGTGGACGAAACGGTTGGCCAGGCCTAAGCGGAGAAAGGGGTATAACGGATGAGTACACAACTATCGACTCCGACGGACCGCCAATCTGCAGAAGCTTTGTCCCGTAGCAAAAACGAGCCTAATTGGCTGGTTGATTTGCGCGGCGAAGCAGCTGAGCTTGCTGGTACATTAGAATGGCCAAAGCCGGAGAAAGTCAAAATTGAACGCTGGAACCTGACAGCTGTAGGCAGCTACGATCAGGCAGCTCCAGCAAATGCACTAACCGATTTGCCAGAAGTTGTACGTGAATTGGTTTCTGAAGGCACTGAAAACCTTGTTATTCAGCAAAACTCGAGTCCGGTATGGACGCAGCTATCTGCTGAACTGGCAGCTAAGGGCGTTATTTTTACCGATTTGGAGACAGCTTGCAAGGAGCATGGCGATCTTGTGAAGCCTTACTTGTTCCAAGCGGTTGCCAAGAATGAGGACAAATTAACAGCTTTGCATGCAGCATTGTGGAATGGCGGGGTATTCGTATACGTTCCTCGCAATGTAGAGGTGGAAATTCCACTGCAGGCTATTCTATTTAATACAAAAGCAGAGGCTTCCTTTGCACCGCATATCGTAATCGTAGCAGAGAGCAACAGCCGCGTTACTTATGTCGATTATGTCGTTACTGAGCCAGGTGCTGTTACTGAGCCTTTCGTCTACCACTCCGTAGTCGAAGTTTATGTAAAAGCAGGCGCTCACGTTCGTTTCGGTTCCATCCATCATCTTGGTGGCAGCGGAGTGGATCTGACCGTTCGCCGCGCTATTATTGAAAATGATGGCGTGATGGAATGGGTACTCGGCGATTTGAGCGATGGCTCTACGCTTTCAGATACGAAGTCCGTGCTGAAAGGCAACGGTTCACGGTCTGATGCTAAAGTAATCAGCATCGGCAAAAACGCTCAGCAAATGAGCTTGACGACGCAGGCTGTACATTTTGGCCTTCGTTCGGACAGCAACATGGTTACACGTGCAGTGATGAAGGATTCGGCTTCGGCGATTATTAACGGCATCACTAAAATCGAGAAGGGCGCTACGAAAGCTAATGGCGTTCAAACCGAAAAAGTGTTGATGCTTAGCCCGAAAGCACGCGGTGATGCGAATCCGATTTTGCTAATTGATGAAGATGATGTTACAGCAGGCCATGCAGCGAGCGTTGGGCAGGTCAATCCTGAGCAAGTTTATTATCTGATGTCCCGCGGTATTAGCAAGCAGAATGCGGAACGCCTTGTTATCTATGGCTTCCTTGCACCTGTAGTATCTGAAATTCCGATCGATGCGGTACGCGAACAGCTTGAGAAATTGCTTGTGCGGAAGCTCGAAGGATGAATATAGCAGCAATTCGGGAGCAGTTCCCGATTTTGCATCAAGAGATAAATGGGCATCCGCTCGTTTATCTGGACAGCGCGGCATCTTCCCAGAAGCCGCGCTCCGTCATTGATGCGATTAATCGCTATTATGAGATGGACCACTCCAATGTGCATAGAGGCGTTCATACGCTTGGTTCGCGGGCGACTGACGCTTATGAGGGCGCAAGGGAGAAAGTGGCTTCTTTTCTGAACGCGGCACTGCCGGAAGAAATTATTTTTACGCGGGGTACGACAACCGCGCTGAATTTAGTTGCTTCAAGCTATGCCAGAAACGTATGTAAACCTGGCGACGAAATCGTTATTACACAAATGGAGCATCACAGCAATCTCATCCCGTGGCAGCAGGTTGCGAAAGCAACCGGCGCGACGCTGAAATATATTCCGCTTCAGCCAGATGGTTCATTCACGCTGGCCGATGCCGAGCTATCAATTACATCGAATACGAAGGTCGTTGCGATGACTTATGTATCGAATGTGCTTGGCATCGTCAACCCCGTTAAGGAGGTTGCGGCTATTGCGCATCGCAATGGCGCCGTAATGGTAGTGGATGGCGCACAAAGCACGCCGCATATGCGTGTGGACGTACGTGATTTAGATTGTGATTTTTATGCTTTTTCGGGCCATAAAATGTGCGGTCCGACAGGGATTGGCGCCTTATATGGCAAGAAGGCGCTGCTCTCCAAGATGGAGCCGATCGAATTTGGCGGAGAAATGATCGACTATGTTGACTTGTATGAGTCAACATGGAAGGACATTCCGTACCGTTTCGAAGGCGGGACACCAATTATTGCGAACGCCGTAGGGCTGGGCGCAGCAATCGATTTTCTGCAAGAGGTTGGCATGGATGAGATTGACAAGCATCAGCGTCTTCTGGCGGCATATGCTTATGACCGATTATCGGAGCTTGAAGGGGTTACGATATATGGCCCTAAGGCAGATCGTGCTGGTCTCGTTACATTTAATTTGGGCGACGTGCATCCACATGATGTGGCGACAGTTCTTGATACGGAAGGCATTGCCGTTCGAGCTGGGCATCATTGCTGCCAGCCGCTTATGCGTTTTCTGAACGTTTCTTCGACAGCCAGAGCAAGCTTTTATTTATATAATACCGAGCAGGAAGTTGATCAGCTCATTGCTGGACTGCTCAAAACAAAGGAGTTCTTCGGTCATGCAATTGGATGATTTATACCGTAGAGTCATCATGGATCACTATAAAAATCCACGCAACCATGGAACATTGGAAGCCGATGCCGTTACGATTAAACTGAACAACCCGACCTGCGGCGACAGCATTGCACTTCAGCTTCAGGTGGAGAACGGTTTAGTCACAGACGCGAAGTTTAGCGGAGAAGGCTGTTCCATCAGCCTGAGCTCTGCCTCCATGATGACGGAAGTCGTTAAAGGAAAAACATTCGATCAGGCGCTGGAGCTAGCGGATAAATTTTCTTCCCTAATGAAAGGTGAACCAGTCGAATTTGAAGGTTATGAGGACATCGAGGCGTTGTCTGGTGTCAATAAGTTCCCTGCACGAATTAAATGTGCCACCCTTTCGTGGAACGCGTTGCGTAAAGGAATCGAACAACAGCAAGATTAACATCATTATGAAAGAGGAGAGTGAATACGATGGCTAAAACAATGCCGGAAATGGAAGAGTATAAGTATGGTTTCCGCGATGAGCATAAGTCGATTTTCCAATCAGGAAAAGGCTTGACGCCTGAAATCGTTCGCACTATTTCGGAAATGAAGGGCGAGCCGGAATGGATGCTCGATTTTCGTCTGAAATCACTGGAGCAGTTCAACAAAATGCCAATGCCTGATTGGGGCGGCAACATGGATGATCTGGATTTCAATGATATTCAATATTATGTAAAGCCTTCTGAGAAGCAAGGCAAGACGTGGGAAGAGGTTCCTACTGAAATTAAAGAAACGTTTGACAAGCTTGGTATCCCTGAAGCGGAGCAAAAGTTTCTTGCGGGTGTATCCGCACAGTATGAATCAGAGGTTGTTTATCACAGCATGCAAGAGGATCTGGAAAAGCAAGGCGTATTGTTCACTGATATGGATACAGCGCTTCGTGAACATCCTGAAATTTTGCGTGAATATTTCAGCACAATCATCCCACCGAATGATAATAAATTCGCTGCTTTGAACAGTGCGGTTTGGTCCGGAGGCAGCTTTATTTATGTACCAAAAGGCGTGAAATGCGAAGTTCCGCTGCAAGCCTATTTCCGGATTAACTCCGAAAACATGGGACAATTTGAGCGTACACTGATCGTTGCTGATGAAGATAGCTTCGTTCACTACGTTGAAGGCTGTACAGCTCCAGTCTACAGCACTAACTCATTGCATAGCGCCGTCGTTGAAATCTTGGTTAAGAAAAATGCCCGCGTTCGTTATACAACGATTCAAAACTGGGCACCAAACATTTTTAACCTCGTGACTAAACGTGCAGTCGCTGATGAAAACGCGACAATGGAATGGGTAGATGGCAACATTGGCTCCAAATTGACGATGAAATATCCGGCTGTTGTGCTTCGTGGCCGCGGTGCGAAAGGTATGGTATTATCAATCGCAGTTGCCGGTAAAAACCAGCACCAGGATGCAGGCGCGAAAATGATTCACCTTGCTCCAGATACGACCTCGACAATTGTTTCCAAGTCGATCAGTAAGCATGGCGGTAAAGTAACTTACCGTGGTCTTGCTTCATTCGGTCGTAATTCAGATGGTGCGAAATCTAATATTAAATGTGATACATTGATTTTGGATAATGAATCCACTTCGGATACGATTCCTTACAATGAGATCATGAACGATAACATTACTTTGGAGCATGAAGCAACAGTATCCAAAGTTTCTGAGGATCAATTGTTCTATCTAATGAGCCGTGGCTTGTCGGAAGCGGAAGCGACACAAATGATCGTTATGGGCTTTATCGAACCGTTCACGAAAGAGCTGCCGATGGAATATGCGGTAGAAATGAACCGTCTCATCAAGTTTGAGATGGAAGGTTCTATCGGTTAAGCAAACTTGCTTAACAACTTAAACGAATAAACGACAAAAATGCCTGTTTCCTCACTGGTTGGTTTCAATCAGCTGAGGGAACAGGCATTTTGTTATACGAAAATTTCTTTGATTTTGAGATGACGTTCAACGGTCAAATCAATAAATTCATGATTGATTTGCAGCAGTGGTCTGAAAAACTCGGTTGGGTGAGTCATGACGATAATTCCGGTCTCGCCGGTTTCCAAATAAGCTTTTTTTCCAATGAAGTTGGGGATCATATGCTTTATGAATGTATGTGTAATATGTGGATCTAGCTCTCTGAAGCTCAGCTTGTAAAGTTCCTTCAATACATAAAACAAATCGCGTTTTTTCTGATAAACCCGTTCGGAAATCATAGCGCTATAAATATCGACAACCGAGATTAGCTTGGAAACAGGCTCAATTTGGTCGCCATTAAGACCTTTCGGATAACCGCTGCCGTCATTACGCTCATGATGCTCAAGTGCACTTAAGGCAATGTAGCGTTCATCAAAGGATTTTTTTATAATGTCATAGCCATATGTCGTATGGTTTTTGATTTCATCGAACTCTTCCTTTGTAAGCTTACCGGGTTTGTTAAGAATGGTTTCAGGGATTTGACTTTTTCCGATATCATGAAGGAATCCGGCTTTACCAATTTGCACCGATTTTTTTACGGAGTAGCCGAGCCAAGTAGCCAAATAATAGGCCAGCATGCCCACTTGTACGGAGTGTTGGTACGTGTAGTCGTCTTTCGTGTTAAGCAGCAGAAGCATAGATACGACGTCTCGCTCCATATTAAGATGCTTAATTAGCGGCTGGAAGGCATCTTCGACTTCTTGCTCATTAATGGTCTGATCCTCGCTTGCCTTAGCAAAAAGATTATGAAAGCCTTGAATTGCATTATCATAATCCGGTTGTACAGAAGGAAGCCACTTGGGGTTAACGGTTTGCTCCAATGTGCGCTCCGGCAAATTAACAATAGAGACAGATTCGACTTCAACATAATCAATTTGATGTTGAAGCAGCTTTGATATTTCTTTATTTTCCAGCAAGGTGCCTTTAGAAAGCACATGCAGACCGTATCCATTAAAGGTATCTTTTAATAAACGGTCTCCCGTTTTTAAATCAGTTACGTGAACCTTCATCGCTGCACCTCTATTGAATAGTTGATCACTTAAGTAGTATAGTAGCAATGATTTGAGGGTATGGCAATATGAGGGACTTTAATTTGAGTCTAAAGACCTACAAATTTCGACAAAAAACGCTCATTATTTATCTTGATAAAGTTTTAAATAGTCTATAGACCTATTTTTAACGCTTTTGAATAGAAAATTTTTACAATCGTCTGATATTAGGCTTCATCTGGAAAATTTGCTAGCGGCATATCAGGATTCCAAGGGCCAAGCTGATGGCCTTTCCACTCTGAACCATCCTCCCAAATTTCTTTTTTCCAGATCGGAACAATTTGCTTTAATCGTTCAATAGCGTACCGGCTGGCATCATAACAACTGGCTCGATGTGGTGAGGAGATCGCAATGACTACACTAATCTCTGCGATATCGACAGCGCCAAGCCGATGTGTAATAGCACATAAAGTCCCTGGCCACTTCTGTGCAAGCTCATCACCGATTTGCTTCATCATTTTAACAGCCATCGGTTCATAAGCTTCATATTCCAAGCGAACGGTACGCTGTCCTTTCGTCCATTCTCGCGTCGTTCCGACAAAGGCAAGGGAAGCACCGTGCTCGGGAACAATAACTTTTGATAAAACCTCCTCCGTCGTAATTTTCTCATTAGTAAGCATGTACAATTGTTCTAAGGGGGATTTTTGTTCATCTTCATTAGATTTTTCTGCTTGTCCTCCCGAAACCGGGGGAAGAAGCGCAAGCTCATCAGAGGCGCTTACAATGCTGTCTTCATGAGCGTAAGCATAGTTGCAGGCAAGAAAAGAAATGCTTAAAATATCCGATTGTTCGGGATAGGAAGCGATCAAATGCTTCTTCAGTTCTGCCACCGTCATATTTTGCTCAGCAGTCTCTATAATAAGAGAACGCACACCGAATCGCTCTGACAAACCTGCAAATAAATCAATTTTCCATTCCATAATCATGTTATTTAACCTCACGTAATGATATAGGCGTACTATAACAGCATACCATAATCTATAGAAAAATGTTATGCTAAAGAGACAGTCTAAGACAGTTAGGCGACCGCTTATAACTTTTAAAATTAGGGGAGGCAGGCATGGGTTCCAAACTACGATTAGAGCAAAATATTGTTATTTTACACACCAATGATATTCATAGTCGCTTGGAAAATGCCGCACGAATTGCTTCCTATATAGCTGATCAACGTCGCGTTCATGGTAAGGACAACTTGTTAGTCCTCGATATCGGCGACCATATGGACAGAATGAGAAGTGAAACAGAGGGCAGTGACGGTTTGGTGAATGTCGCACTGCTTAATGAAGCAGGTTATGATGCGGTAACTATTGGTAATAATGAAGGACTAACTTATTCTAAGGAAAGATTGGCCGAGTTATATGGCGAACATGCCAAATTTGCTGTTTTAGGGGCAAATTTGTTGGATGCGGCAACGAACAAGCAGCCTTCGTGGCTGCTGCCTCATATTATTGTAAATAAAGGCCATTTAAAAATTGGTTTAATTGGTGTTACGGCAAATTTTACAGATTTTTATGTTTTGCTCGGTTGGAATGCAACGGACCCTTTCGAAGCTATTCAACAACAAGCGGAGCAAATGCGTAAAGATGTGGATTTGATAATCGTATTGTCACATCTAGGGCTGGCGAATGATGAACGGATGGCGCAAGAATTGACTGGTGTTGACTTGGTATTGGGTGCCCATACCCATCATTTGCTTGAGGAAGCACTGCAAGTCAAACACACTTCAATTTGCGCGGCCGGAAAATTTGGCGAGCATATCGGGCGTATCGAAATTTCGCAGGGGACTGCTGATGCAAAACCGCAATTTAAGGCGGCTTGTGTCCCGACTGCTGCTTTTGAAGAACACCCTGACGCTGCAACTATTATCGCAAAATATAAAGAAGAAGGGCTCGCGCGACTCAATCGTACAGTCGCGTATATAGATGAGCCTCTTTCAACGGCTATTGCGGCAGAGTCGCCGCTTGCCAATTTGCTTGCAGCGGGTCTAAAGAGACATACAGAAGCAGAAATCGCGCTTGTCAATACCGGGCAACTGCTAGGCGGCTTGCAGCAGGGAGAAGTAACTGCTGGACAATTGCATGCGTTATGCCCGTCTCCAATAAACCCTTGCAAAATGCAGCTTACAGGCAGGCATATCAAAGAGGCTCTTGAGCAATCTCTCTTGCCGGATTATACGGATAAGCGAATTAAAGGTTATGGATTTCGCGGCGAAGTATTAGGAACACTTGCTATAGATGGTCTTCAGGTTATTTTTGATTCTGAGCGGCCGCCACTGGACCGAATCGTGAAGATAGTGGTCAATGGGCAACCTCTAATGGAAGAAAAATGGTATAATGTAGCTTCCATAGATATGTTCACTTTCCATATCGGCTATTTGTCATTAGGACAAGGAATCAATATTGTTTACTTTCTGCCAGAGTTTATTCGGGATGTATTGGCTGAAGCATTGAAAGAAAAGGCTAACATTGCTGACTGCAAGCTGCCAAGGTGGAATAATCTAGCATCATCGATATAACATTTTTATTAATTTTATCCGATGTATTAATTAAGAAGAAACCACTCAGTCAAGGAAGGATCGAGAAAATGCGTTTGATGCCTATAACAAAGACTCAGCCCGGCATGCGATTGGCCAAAAAGATTTTCTCACATGATGGTTTAGTGCTGTTAGGGGAAAATGTTGAGCTGACCAGTCGGCTTATTACCCGGCTCAAACAATGTGGAATACAGTATATATATATTCTTGATCCGAAAACCGATGATATTACGATGCCAGAGATTATTCGCGAGGAAACGCTGTTAGTTGCCTTGAAGGAAATACGTACGAATTTTCGTGATATGATGGATCGACCAAAGCGTAAAAAAGGGGTTACGTATCCGTATATTGGCCAAACCTTCAAACAAATGATGAATTTGATTATTGATGATTTGTCTGCTCATAAGGATGCGATGATTATGCTGATGAATATGGGAACAGTAGATCATTATTTATATCAGCATTCTTTAAATGTGTGCGTCTACACGACCATTCTTGGCATAGCTTACAATTATTCACATGAAGAACTAATGACGCTCGGGATGGGGGCCTTGCTTCATGATATTGGAAAAACACAAATTCCAATCGATGTCCTCCAAAAACCTGGATCTTTAACCCCAGAAGAATTCATTATGATGAAGAATCACGCTCGTTTCGGCTTTGAGCTTTTAAAGGATGAGCCTAATCTGCCGCTTATTGTGGCTCATTGTGCTTATCAACATCATGAACGGCTGGATGGCAGCGGATATCCAAGAGGAATTAAAGGCAATGAAATTCATGAGTATGCAAAGTGGATTGGATTAGTGGATTCGTATGACGCTATGACAACTAATCGAATATACCGCGCACCGATGCTTCCGCATCATGCTATTGAGCTTCTGTATGCAGGAACAGGAACTTTATACGAACAGCATATGGTACAGTTATTTCGGGATAAGGTAGCCATTTATCCTATTGGTATTATGGTGAAAATCAATACAGGTGAATCTGGTGTAGTAGTGGACTTTAATCATGCCTATCCGCATCGGCCCATTATTCGTATATTAAACAACGAGGTTGGGGAAGAACTCACTGTGCCTTACGAAATCGACATGTCCAAGCAGCTTAGCATTATGATTATAAGCGTAAATGATGAGCAAAATGATTTGCCTGCACTATCTGCTAAAAATGGGTAATTGCATGAGGAGCCTGCTATTGTGGGCTCTTTATTCTTTTTTCATGTCCATTTTATTGCTTCTTTCGGGCTCGAACATTACAATGGTACTAGAAATTATACAATCGAAAGATGCAGAAATCAGGTGTTGATAAAATGAATACATTAAATGCTATAGCAACAAATCCGTTGGCTATGAATGGCAGCCCCAAGGTTTTGCCGCAGCTAACCCCAGTTAATGACCCATGGGATCCTATTCGTTCAATCCAGAAGTTCGGCAAGCATCAATTGACGAGCGTGGAAATGACGATTTCAAACTTATGCAATATGCGTTGCGAGCATTGCGCGGTTGGCGATACGCTAGTTATGTCGGAGCCGGCCAAATTGCCTTTAAAGGATATGCTCAAACGTTTGGATGAGGTTGAACATCTACAGACGATCAGTATTACTGGCGGAGAGCCCTCCTATTCGGCTAAAACGGTTAAGGAATATATGCTGCCGCTGCTTCAATATGCCAGAGATCGCGGCGTTCGTTCCCAAATCAACTCCAATGTAACTTTGCCTTTCAGTCGCTACGAGGCGATTATTCCTTATTTGGATGTCATGCACATTTCCTTTAACTACACGAATGCGGATGATTTTCACCAAGTAGGCTTTGCTAAAGCGGGGCATCAAGTTTCATACGAAGCCTCGGTTAAGCTGTATGAGCGAATGATTGAAAATGCGCGTTCTCTAAGCAAAGCAGGTGTATTAGTATCTGCCGAGTCTATGATTAACTTCCGTACACATGATAAAATCGATGAAATTCACCGACTGATTGTAGAAATGGGTTGCGAGCGACATGAAGTGCATCCTATGTATCCAAGTTCATTTGCTAAAGATTTGCCAGTCATCACCCCCGTGCAAATGCGTCAAGCCATTGAACGATTATTGGATAACCGGGACCCGTCAGTGTGGATGTTGTTTGGAACGCTGCCTTTTTATCAATGCAGCAATCATGCAGAGGAGCGTGCACTGCTTAGCCGCCTGGCTGCGGAGCCAAATGTCACAGTGCGCAATGACCCAGATGGGCGCAACCGCCTTAATGTCAATTTATTTACGGGGGAAGTATTCGTTACCGATTTTTCGGATGTCCCATCATTTGGAAACATAGCAAGCTCTAAGCTGGATGACTTGTTCACAAAATGGCTGAATCATTCGCTAGCTCAAGACGTAAACTGCTATTGCCCTGCTGCCTCTTGCTGCGGCCCCAACTTACTGGTGAAGGACATGTACTATAAAGAAGTAGATTTCCACCAACGCACCGCCCGTTTCGACTAAAGCAGCTATTTATAAAAAAGCCAATAAAAATGACTGACGCCCCTTCGCGCGTGCCAGTCATTTTTGCATGCTTGCATGCTAATAAAGGAAATATAGATTCCAGTGTATCATTCCCAAATACAGTGAATGTACGTTTATTACAGATCTGACATTCTGGATGATGCCCTCACTGTAAATTTTCCTTTAGTCCATTATCCCCTTAGCTCAGAAAAACGACCGCAATACCTATAATCTTCTAGACCAAAGACCAAAGACCAAAGACCAAAGACCAAAGACCAAAGACCAAAGACCAAAGACCAAAGACCAAAGACCATGGAACTTAGAGCGTAGAACGTAGAACGTAGAACGTAGAACGTAGAACGTAGAACGTAGAACGTAGAACGTAGAACGTAGAACGTAGAACGTAGAACGTAGAACGTAGAACGTAGAACGTAGAACGTAGAACGTAGAACGTAGAACGTAGAACGTAGAGCGTAGAGCGTAGAGCGTAGAACGTAGAACGTAGAACGTAGAACGTAGAGCGTAGAACGTAGAACGTAGAACGTAGAGCGTAGAACGTAGAACGTAGAATGTAAAACATTAGCCCATCCAAGCAATGATTATATGAATCATTAGATTATAAGAAAAATCTATGAAAATAGAAAAAGCTCAAAAGCTCAAAAGCTCAAAAGCTCAAAAGCTCAAAAGCTCAAAAGTTCTTACTTTGGGAGTGCTGTACTTGTGGATTGGAGGAACTATAAAGGAGAGGAACAGATTTGTATTTTCGGTGGAGGATGGATGAATTAATTAAACTTGTTTTCAATACAGAGCTTGAATTTATATAGGAAAATGTTAACGAATATGATCATCAGTGGTTATAAAAATTAAATAGAAAACTCGTACCCAAATCTAATATATTATTTGGATAGTGAGAATAACGAACCTCTCAACATTTATGAAATATTGAATTTTGTGAAAAGAAAAACTCAATCTAATATTGGCGTTATTTTAGTTCCATGGAGTCTAAAAAACAGAAATAGGACCA
The DNA here is from genome assembly GCF_038051995.1 of Paenibacillus sp. FSL H8-0537. Lineage (NCBI taxonomy): Bacteria > Bacillati > Bacillota > Bacilli > Caryophanales > Paenibacillaceae > Paenibacillus > Paenibacillus sp. FSL H8-0537. The sequence continues at coordinate 1,936,358 of NZ_CP150290.1, forward strand.
GGACCAGCCCAATAAGGAGGGATAATTAGTTATGTAGGGATAAATTGTATTGATTTATGGATACCGTATAATAATATAAAAGTTGGAGATGTCAAATTGCTAGCGGCAGTAGGGTGTTCTTTGATATTGGTCTGTTAAAACATAAAGATGTAAGTTTATGTAAGAGGGAATGCTGGTCTAGGTTGGGATTATTCAGGAAAAAGCAAATGTAATCGAGATAAGACTGCAAATGAAGAACGCCAACTCCCTTAAAACAGGCTTTTAATTTAATGATGGAATGTTTATATTGCCTTCTAAGAAATCTCGAATCTGCCATACGGTACAAAGGATGAATGATTATATCATTAGTACATGAATGGGTAACGTAGTTGCGAGTAAAGTCCATTACACCAGAGCGTAATAAGCGCCTTTCATTTAAATGAGCAGATGGGATAACCTTGAACTTAAAGTGCGATGCGGAGCAAAAGCTGGAAGAGCAGGCTATAACAATTGAAGATTCTTTAGATGAGTCATACTTTGGTGAATGTTGCTCTTTAGCATATAACTCTACTGCAGCTTTAATAACACCAGATAACTTTTCATGTTCATCGGCGTGGCTTATCAATTGACGAATTTTATGGAGCATGCTCCAGGCGGTTTTATAAGTTATTTGCAGAGTTAATGCTACTTGAGCCGCGTTAATCTGAATTTGGTGCAGGGAAATTAGAAACAACACAAGCAACCATTTTCGTATCGGTGTTCGGCTCTTGTCCATGAGAGTGCCAGCCGTTAATGTCGTCTGATGTCTGCAGGAATAGCACTGATATAAAATAGAGCAGCGCGAAGCAATTCTATAGGCTGAATGGTGATTGCAACGAGGGCAGCGAAAACCTTCTGGCCATTTAATTTTATACAAAAAGGAATAGCATGCTTCATCAGTGGAAAAGCAACTATCAAACTTTGCAATAGAATCAGAAATGGCTTGCATCGCGATCACCTCTCATTAATGGGAACTTATGTTCTTATTTTATCGAAGTTATGACGTGAAGTCAATTAGTTAGGTCGGTTGATAGAAAAAGTTTTCTGAGCTAAGGGGATAATGTCTGTAAGCAACAAAAACAGCAAGCTATTGAACCAATGATAGAATGAGCGGGGAGTTGCGGGGGCTTTGCATAATTAGTATGATAAGGACACACAATTCGAGGAGGCACTTACATATGGCTGGAGCGAAATGGACGAAGCCGGAAGCGGTTATTTTTGATATGGATGGCACGTTGTTTGAGACGGATACACTACTAATATCTGTTCACGAGCGATTGTTTCAAACTCTGCGTGAAGAAGGACTTTACAATCAGCCAACACCGCCAATTGAGCGGCTGCTCAGCTGCCTCGGCATGTTGCTGGAAGATATATGGCGAAAAGTAATGCCTGATGGCTCAGAGGAGGCCCATAGGCGTGCTGATGAGCTCATGCTGCGCTATGAGCTGGAACAGCTGGAAGCAGGAGAGGGTAGATTGTATCCTCAAGCGGAGGAAATGTTGAAAAAGCTTAAGGGGCATGGTATCAAATTGTTCGTAGCCAGTAACGGACTGGAAGAATATGTGCGCGGGGTAGCTCGCTACAAGGGCATATACGATTTGTTCGACGGGTTGTATAGTGCAGGGGAATACCAGACGGCGACCAAAGTGGATTTGGTTGCTCAATTGTTGAATGATCATCAATTTGAAACGGCATGGATGGTTGGAGACCGTTCTTCTGATGTGGAAGCGGGAAAAGCAAATGGACTTAAAGTAATTGGCTGTGCTTATGCAAGCTATGGACGGGATGCCGAACTTGTGGGAGCAGATGTGCTGATCGCCAAGTTGCCGGACATCGTTGAGCTGTTAGATGAGGGGTAATGAAATGAAATAATAAGAACCTGGAAATGGCGTCTATATGGACGTCAAAGCCAGGTTCTTTTTTATGTGAATCATTTGGCGGAATCGGTCGTGGATTTGCTTAAGCCGTCCATATGGGTCAAATTGCTGTTGTTGGTATTCGTAATGGTATTTTTGGCTTTTCCGGATTTTTTCTGCCGATAAAGCCATAGGGCATATTCTAGAGGTTTAATAATCGCTTGGTTATAAGCTTCTTTCTCGCCCGCTTGGGCGAAAACCTCCCTTGCAGGTTTAGGATTGACCTCAAGCAGCCAGATTTGGCCCTTGCGGTCAATAGCCAGATCGAGAGCAAGCTCACAAAGCCGCCCATAAACCTGCTCGAGATGTTTGGCGACATTAATGCTGAATTGTTCGGCGTCAGCCTCAATATCTTTAACGAGTGAGGCATCGCTTACCCACTGCTGCAGCAGTTCAGTCATGGGAACGGCATGGCCACCTCCGTGAAGATTGGAAGTTACACTGCCAGAAGGCCCTACTCTGCCTGCACAGCCTGTTACACTCCAAACGCCTTCTCCGTTTTTTTGGACGAGCATCCGGTAATCATGCACGCGTCCGCTTGGAAGCTTGAGGTGGATGCCCTGCTGGGCAATGTAACGTGTACCTTTTAAATCCCATGCGGATAAATAACCGTTTAAGGAGGCAGCGTTTATTTTTTGCGGACTAATAATTCGTCTTGCTTGGTCGCGGCCTTGAATCAGAAGGTTTCCGCTTTTTTTTCGCTCAATACGCAAAATGCCTCTGCCGCCTGTGCCGTTAATCGGTTTAAGGTAAATAAGCGGATATTTGCGCAGCATCTCGGATACGACCTGGGCACTTTCTGCAATGCGTGCTGCAGGAAGATAGCTTTTAAATCGGGAGTCCTTTATCAACGTTCGGTGTATCGTCCACTTGTTGCGAAGCGGACGGTTAAGGAAGTTGAGGTGACTATAACGGGATCGGAAATGCAGCAGTTGATCGAACCGATAAGTACGTTGAATGCGACAGCGGTCAAAAATCATGTGTGGAAATGCAGTCCATTTTCGCGACCATTTTTTGGACGCCTCATTATAAATTAAAGCATGGATGCGATTTTGTTTGTAGTTGACGTCTTGAGGGGTGAAAATAATAATGTCGAGACCCAGCTTTCGGCCAGCAGTCGTCATTTTACGGTAAATATCTCGTTCTTCAAGCAAACCGTTCTCATTGAGATATAAAGTCAATATTCCGAGTACAGGCTGCGTCATTAGGAGTTCTCCTTTCAAAACGGAGCGTCGGCTTGCCGGTCGGTCCGGTGAACATAGATACTGCTTCCATTCCAAGGCGGAAGCAGAGCGCCATGCTTGGGACATTGTCGACCGCTACATGACAAGTTAAATGGCCCAATCTGCTAATCAGACTCCGAGCGACAGCCGTTCCGACCCCAAGTTCGCGGGCTTCTGGTTGGACGACGTAAAAGCATTCCTGCTTATGCTTATCGCCATTTGCTGCGAAGCCCACGCCAAGTAACCGCGAGCCTTGCCTGGCGATTGAAACGGCTGCCTCGGAATAGCCAGTTTCAACTGATGTGATGAGCTGGGCAGAATCCAGGGCGCGAAAGGCCTGAATGGAGGCAGCTGTCAGCCTTTTATCGCTATACTGAACAGCAAAGTCAGCCAGTCGCTTGCGATAGCTGTTCCATTGTTGTGGAGTGAGCAGCTGCACTTCCATCATTATGCGCCTCCTACCTTGCTTGCTTTTTTATTTGTTAAATATAATCCGTATTGAAAAATACGCTCCAGCGATTTTTGGCGAATATGAGGCTCGTCGAACTTCATTGGTTTGGAGTTGGCCTCGAAAAACCAAACGCTGCCCGAGCTGTCTATTCCAAGATCCATCGACATTTCGCCAAGCGTTTGCCCAGAGGCACGCTCGATTTGCCTCGCAATCAGCAAGGCGGTGCGTTTGGCTTTCAAAAGTATTCTACGCGCCTGTTCTACATTAAAAGAACTAATGAGCAGCTTTTCAGGATCTTCGATCATTCCGCCCCGAGGCACATGAGTTGTAATGCTTGAGGAGCCGGCGACCCTTGCGCCGATTCCCGTCATTTCCCATCTGCCATTACTGTTCTTCTGTACAAGCGCACGGAGATCGAAGCGGCGGTCATTGAAGGAAGCAAGCTGTATACCCTGCTGTGCGATGTAGGCCTCGCCTGCGCTTTGCTTTTGGATACGGCTCCACAGCTTCGTTATCGTGGCGCAATTATAGGTAGCACTTTTGCGCTCCTCCTGGATTTTCAAACGAAAGGGCAGCTGTTTCTCGGCTTTAACGGTAATGGTCATGATGCCTTTGCCTGCTTTGCCGCTTTCTGGCTTCAAATATAAAAAGGAATGTTTTTGCATCATTTTGCCCAGTCCGGAGAGGGACATTAACTTGCGGGTCAATGGGATGTAGGGCTTAGTTGTTTTGGATTGGCGAAGCCATTCGAATAAATGCCACTTGTTGAAAAAAAAGGGATTGAATAATGTCACCCTTGGATCTTTAATACAAGCATTGATTTTGTTTTTGACGGCTGGCAGCAGCTCATCCTCCCGTTGAGGGATGCGATTGTAAATGATGTCTGGAAAGGGGAGCAGACGCTGCTGCCATATTTCCTGCTGCTCGTCAAAAATAAAGCCCTTCAGACTGGTACGGCTTAAATATAAGTTTTTTGCAGTAAGCACATAAACGATAAAACCCTGCTCACGGCCTACACGAATTAAATCAGCAAAATTACTGCGGTTGCCACGAAATAGCTGGATATCATCCTCTATGGTCAAAATAGCGAGTACGGGCCTTCCGGCCCGGATCTCCGCTGTTGATTCCTGCTCTTTAATCAGCTGCTCCATCAGCTGTCACCCCCTTGGAACTTGCTGAGGTACAGGCAATGTTCAATAATATAATCTAGTGAGGCGCGACCTTCCGATTTTAAGGAAGGATGCTTGAAAATAGAACGTCCAGGCTTGGCATTGGCCTCAAACATCCATATCTCGCTATTTTTATCGATGCCGATATCAAGCCCCAGTTCGCCAAGACGGTGAGGATAGTTGCGTTCAATGGCTTCGGAAAGGTTGATGGCTACTTGTTTCGCTTTGTCCAGCACATCGGCGGCTTCGCTGCCGAAGGTCCGGCTTAGCGCCTGCTGCGGTGTCATGAGGGAGCCGCCGTTTTTGACGTGGGTAGTGACGCTGCCCCGTCCGGCTTTTTTTGCGCCAATTCCTGCGGGCACCCATTCGTTCTGGCCATTTTTATGCATATGAAAACGGAAATCAAGCGGACAGCCGTCAATTTCGGCGAGCCGTATTCCCTGTTGGACGACATAGTTATTTAGAGAGCTGCCATGGCGGGCATGCAGCATGCGGATCATGCTCTGGAAGTTCGTAAAGCGCAGCAGCACATTTTGATTTCCTTTGCGGTACCTTGCGAAATAGCCCCGCTTAGGATGGTAGGTCAAGCGATAAATGCCGATGCCAAGGCTGCCGGCTGTAGGCTTGAAATATAAGAATTGATGCTCTTCAAGCATCTCCTTGATTTTATCCGGTGTAGGACCCGACACCGATTCAGGCAAATGCTGCAAGGCTTCTGGGTCTTTATCGAGCAATTTATAGACATCTGATTTATTGAAAAAGCTCCAGTTAAAAAATGGGATTTTCTTCCTAACAAACCGCTCGCGCAGCGAGCTGATCATGGTCGAGGTTTCCGCTTTTCGGCTGGGAAGCCGATTGTACACAACGTCAGGAAGCGGCACCGTTTTGCGATACCAATTGCCTTGGGCGTTCAAAAAGTAGCCATTGACGGTTTCCTGCTGCCAGTTGATGTCGTTTGGAGTAAAGCCGAACAGATACGCTTTGCGCTCTCCCGACCGGATGACTTGCTTAATGAAGCCGGTTCTTGCGCCAAATGGCGCACTATCAGAGGAAGGGGATCCAATATCGCTTAAGATGCCGACCAAGGGTCCAAGCTGAATTTCATTATTTCCAGATTGAAGCAAATAAATATTGCCAGTCTTCGGTACTTTGATAGACTGGCGGACGCCCGCCGATAAATACAGATGGTTGCCTTGGCGCTTGACTGGGCGGATGGCAGCGGTAATGACTTCTCTACCTAGCTTGAGGTGCATCGTTTTTTTGCCTGACAGCTTCAGTTCTTTAAGAAGCGGACTGGACAGATAGACGACTCGATCGGTTTGTTGGGAAAAGTGTACGTTGCAAGTTGTCAAACTCATGGAAGAACCTCCTGAACGTTGTCATACCGAGAACGGTCTAATACGGGTGATGGAGTAATTAACGGCGTATGGAGACGGTGGGCCAGCATTTGGGCATAGCCTAGTGGCCGCTCAAGAGATTGTGCAGCACATCCCTCAAGGCCAAGTCGCCTAAACGCCGATCTTCCTGGTCTGGAGTTCGCTTCCAGAAGCCATAATCGTCTGCCCTGCTCAATGCCAAAATCAAGTCCAAGCTCAGCAAGTCTGCCGAATCTCTGTTCAAGCTGTACTGCTGCATACAGGCTTATTTCGTGAATTTGCTTCAATAGATGATCATTTACCGCTTCGCTGTATTCAGCTATAAGCAGTTCCTTCGCAGACCTGACTCCGCCCCCACCGTGCAGGTTGGAGGTGATCGAGCCGGTCTGTCCGCAGCGGGCTGCAAGGCCCGTTACTTGCCAGAGGCCTAACGCATCTTTCTGTACCAAAGCCCTTATATCGAAAGGTTCGCCCGTTTTTAGCTGGAGCTGCAAATACGGCTGAATAATATAGCTGGCAGTCCCGATAAACTTGGCTAGCCATTGCTCCAGAGCATCCTGACTGCATAGCCGCTTCTGAAAGGAGAGATTACTTTTGCTGCGCCCTGAGACGGACCAGTAGTCGGCAGCATGACGCTGGAGCAGCAATGCGCCTTTGCCCTGCATGCCTGAGGCGGGCTTGAGAAACAGCCCAGAGCCTGGAGCTGAGAGGCGGCTGCGCAGCATAGCGCCATGGCTATAACGCTGGGTAGCCGGCAGCAGCGGCTGGATACGCTCATCATTCGCAAGCGCCTCGTAAACGTCCAACTTGGAGGGGAGGCTGCCGTTCAAAATGATGTGCGGCTTGCGGGCTGCAATAGCCTGCAGAGCGCTGCGACAGGCAAGCTGCTCTTCTGTATTTTTGCAGAAGCGCCGATCGTAAATAATATCGGGCAGCTTGCAGATGCCCTTCTCCCAGCGCTCATTTAGAAAACGATAGCCCTGAAGCTGGCCGTTATCTACGTTAAATTCGCAGGGAGAAAAGACGTAAAGATCAATCTTTTTCCTTCTAGCGGTTTCCGCAAGCTGCTTGTAAAAGGCAGGTTCGGGAAGCTTCGGCTCCTCCTGGGGGGCATGCATCTCAATGGAAGCAACATATAACCCAATCGTCATGCCTTCTGCTGTCATAGGCGCCTCCGCTAGAAGCCCGATAAAAATCGGGAATATTGAATAACCATGCGAACGGATGGACGAATTTTGTTATCATTCAGTGGCGTATTGTCATTTTTGGAAGGCTTGGAGTTGACCTCCAGCAGCCATACTCTGCCGCTTGCATCAATAGCCAGATCGATGCCGAGCTCACCGAAATGGGCGGGGATATGCGTCTCAATCCCTTTGGCAATGAGGAGCGCTGCTTGCTGCAGCCTGCTCGAGGCATCCGCTCGGCCGCTCGTCAGGTTGGATTTGGAAATCGCCTCGCTAACGGTACTTAATGTGCCGCCTCTTGCGAGGTTGGAAACAAAATGCTGACCGCCAGCTGTCCGGGCAACAATCGAAGTGATTTTCCATTTGCCGCTGACATTTTTCTGTACAAGTGCCCGGAAGTCGACGGGCCGTTTCTGGATTTCAATCAGCTGGAGGCCTTGTTGTACCTGATAGCGGACGGTTTTCATTTTCGCAGAGATGGCGGAATACAGTTTGAGCTGGTTAGGATAAAGCTGCTTCCGCGAGCCTGTCGTTGTAGTAAATTGGGCTTGGTAACCGCCGTTTTCAGTCTTTGATACTCGGATGATCCCTTTGCCAAGGCTTCCTCTGACAGGCTTCAAAAAGATGTTGGCGTGTTTGCTGCACATGCCTTTAAGGGTGGCGAAGCTGCGCAGTGAATAGGACTCTGGCAAATAGCGGAGGGCAGCTTCATCCTTCTTGAGTGCTTCGAATACTTCCGTTTTATCAAGAAACTTTTCATTGAAAACAGTCGTCTGAAACCTGGATTTTACTTCTTTGAAAAAATGTTGTACGCTGGGTTTGTTCTCTAGTTTTCGGGAAGTAAGTCGATTGTTAATCACATTTGGAATGGGAAGCGACGCCCTTTGCCAGCCACCCGCATAGATCCAGCCTTCCACGGTTTGCTGCTCGCCAGTAATTTGGCCGGGAGTGAAGAAACACACATGCCCGCCTTGCGCGGCACAGCCATCAACCAGCTCTTTGCAGAACATGGTGATAGAACCGAACGGCTTATCGGGTGTCCCTGGATAATCCCTACTGATCAGAATACCGATAAGCGGGCCGAGTGAAAGTGTTGCTGATCCGGATTTATAGTTGATTCTTAATGCAGCGCCATTCGCAATGCCCATTTTGCGTGCTAGGCTCTGGCTAATTCGAATGCCATCATAACGTGCGACGGGTAATACTTTGACATGTTGCTTAAGTGAGCCGAAAGTCATCGCTACAGGCTGGCCCTGAGGGATTTTCCACTGTTTCATATAGGCCTCGCCCAGCATGAGCGTATCCTCGGCGAGCATGCCTGAGCTGATAACCTGGACGGCTACTTTCGATTTGAGCATCGTAAATCTCCTTCCAAGCAGGAGGATTCCGGCAAGCGGGTTAAGAGCCGCTGGGTGTTTTGCACGAATTAATTCATCATATGAGGACATCTATCCCTTGGTGATTAGATACTAACAGCTGTTTAAGCAAATCAATGGAGGGGAAAAGCCATGAATGTATACGACAAAACGTATGAACTGGCCAAAGCGTTAAAGGATAGCGAGGAAGCACGTTTGCTGAAGGAAGCAAAGCATGCTGCAGACGCTGATCCCGATGCAAAAGGGCTGCTTGATAACTTTCGCGAGCGCCAAAACGAGCTGCAGCAGAAAATGATGGCGGGCGAGGAGCCTTCCGCTGCCGATATGGATACGCTGAACAAGCTGTACGAGGTCATTTCGCTGAATCCGCTCGTCAGCGGCTTGATGGAGGCTGAGCGCCGCTTCTCCATCGTTTTTGAGGACATAAACCGCATTATGTCCGATGTGCTAAAATCCATCGTTGATTAACGCCTGCGGTCATATCCCTCGTCCTTGCCTCATATAATGTGAGGAGTGCTACAGAGGAGCTGAGGAATATGAGAAAAGGCAGGAGCCGTCATGTATTATATTTGCTAGCTGCGGTTGCGATGCTAGTCTACGGGGTACCAAGACTGGATTTGGGCGCTCCATGGAGCGGGACAAGCCTGTTCGGCATCGTCTGGCTGGTCTTTTCGCTAGTCATTGTGGCGGCGCAAATTGATGCGCTGATGCAAGGCGAAGCGAGGAGGCAGCAGATGCGGCGCATTAAACGTGCCAAACGCCAGGCGCTGGAGAGCAAGCTGCAGCAGGTCGTTGCTAGGCGGGGCGCCAGTGGCTAGCTAGCAATAACGAAACAAAAACAAATAAGGCCCAGCGATGGTCGCTGAGCCCTATTTGTTTTTTTAATCATTAATCCAATTCTTTGAACTGGACGAGCTGCTTTACGAATTTGTAAACCGCTTCTTGTTCTTTGACGGTTAGTCCATGTAGTTGATGGGCGATTTTGTCAGCGTAACTATTGTCTTCTGGGCTTGTCTGCTGCGAAGCATCCAAATGAACAAGCTGTTCCAGTGGAGAGTCGAGCGCTGCGGCAATTTTGCCGAGTACATCGACGGTTGGACTTTTCTCTCCTCGCTCGACTTGCCCCATATACGAAGCATTAATGTCCGCTCTGAGCGCCAGCTGCTCCTGGCTAAGCCCTCTTATTTTGCGTAGTGTGCGGATGTTATCTCCAATGTATCGGGCAAATTTACTCAAATTGTTCACCTCAGCCTAAAGATAGTGCTTTAGATGCCAACCAACAACGTTCTATAGAACCTATTAAATATAATGACTAAAGTCATTGACGAAAATACTCGACTTCACTATAATTATGTAAAATGGTCCTTATTAAACTTCTTTTTACTTAAAAGGTTCTTTTTACAAGGGGATTGGAAGATGGTAGACGAATTTGAGTTTTTCCGAAAAGTGCAGCAGCATTACCGTCAAGTAAGCTTCCACGTGCGATTGAGCTATACGATTTTTCATAAAAAGGAGAAGCTGCTGCTTGCGCATGGTATTTTGCGCTGCCGGGTTGAGCCCCATTCGCAATTGGTTGAGTATCGAATCAGCTTGGAATCGGAAGTGGCATCGCGTCCTTTTAGCGAGAAGGCCTCAATTTTATTTTCCACTGTATACGAGGAAATTCCGCAGCAATCGATTAAGCTGACAGATGTGCCTGTCTATCAGCTGCGATACTCCGTACCGATTGTTTATGATTGGCAAGCTTTTATTATTGAAGGAATGAGTACGGCTTTAAGCAAGAGTGTATTGCAGCCTGTTTTCGATAAATATAGATTTGTGAATAAGCAGGGCCAGGAAATAGACGCCAAACTTAAGGTCGCCGCCGTTATGGTGGATTGGTATAATAAAAACATTAATAGTTAGCCAGCAGTGTTGAAAGCCAGAGGGAGGTACAGGTGTGTCTAAAGTCGGTTCCGGTTCAGAGACCAGCACCAAGCATGAACTGATTCTTGCACATATACAAGAGCTGAAGATCGGAACAAAAATCTCGGTCAGAGTGATTGCAAAAACGCTGGGAGTCAGTGAAGGAACAGCTTATAAAGCCATTAAAGAAGCGGAAGCAACCGGACTCGTCAGCACAAAGGAACGAATTGGGACGGTACGCATCGACCGTAAAAGAAAAGAAGCACTTGACCAGCTTACGTTCGGCGAAGTGGCGGAAATTGTAGAAGGCCAGCTTTTTGGTGGCGCATCAGGCCTTGAGAAAACGCTGCATAAGTTCGTCATTGGAGCTATGGAGCTTGATGCTATGCTACGTTATATTGATGAGGACAGCCTGCTTATTGTCGGCAATCGGATCGGTGCGCACAAGCGGGCGCTGGAGCAGGGAGCAGGCGTGCTCATTACAGGCGGCTTCGAGACGAGCGAGGAGGTTAAAGCGCTTGCTGATGAGAAGGGGCTGCCGATTCTCTCTTCGCGATATGATACGTTTACCGTTGCATCCATGATTAACCGCGCTATGTATGACCGCCTTATTAAGCGTAAAGTGATGCTGATTGAAGATTTGGTTACGTTCAGCAGGCCCGCCGATGTGCTGCATCCGAGTGAAACGGCAGGCAGCTTCAAGGAGTTGCGGCGCAGAACAGGTTATTCGCGGTTTCCCGTAGTGGATGACCGTGGTAAAGTCATAGGCATGATGACAGCAAAGGATGCATCCGGCGCACTAGATGAGCAGACCGTGGATAAGCTGATGACCCGCCATCCGATTACGGCTGCACCGAATATTACCGTTACATCCGCTGCTCATACGATGGCGGCGGAAGGAATCGATTTGCTGCCTATCGTTGATCGGCATCGCAAACTGCTTGGTGTCATTAGCCGCCAGCAGGTAATTGATGCGCTCCGGTTTGCGGGCAAACAGCCGGAATCGGGCGAAACGTTCGATGATTTAATGTGGTCAAGATTTATGGCTAGCGAAGATGCAGCGGGCGAGTTTGTTTATAAAGGGGTCGTAACGCCGCAAATGTCAGGTTCGCTTGGCATGATATCGGAAGGCGTGCTCGTTACGCTTATGACACAGGCGGGCAGAAGAATGATTCGCGAGACGGGGAAACGCGACTATTTGCTTGAGAGCATGACGACTTATTTTGTTAAGCCGGTTGAAATGGACAGTGAAATAACGATTATACCACGGGCGATGGAGATGAGCCGCAAGTCAACGAAGCTGGAAATTGAAGTGTGGGATCGGGGCGGGCTGGCAGCGAAAGCGATGATGTCAGCCCAGATGATTGATCCTTAAACATAAAGCAGCCGGACAATGAAGCTAAGTTATAATAGCGCAGCGTTCGCCGCTGCCTTTCATTAGCGGCGCGTCGTGCGCAGCATGCTGAGATTGCGCAGGCCAGCGAAAAGATTGAATAGGCCAATGACCATGAATAGCGTCCCGATAACGATGCGCACGGTGGATTCATTGGACAAAAACAGCTGAACGCCGGCAATAAATATGAGCATGATGCCCATGCTTATATTCATTCTAGCCCCGTACAGCATACGCATTGCGCCATCAGTGGCCCTGCGGGATCTGTAGCTGAAAATAACCGTCAGCAGCAAGGTGAGGAAGATGACGGGTGCAAATAAATATTGCATCAGTGAGTCCATTGGTTTTAAAGCAGCTCCTTTGCAAGCGGAATGATGATGCTCTATTCCGTATTTCTGCTGCTATTGTAGCATGAATACCTTCCAAAACAGAAGCAGTGCAGCGCATGTCTTTATGCTGCACTGCTTTTTTCACCACGCTTCTAGCTCGGTCCGCGATCATGCAGGCGGACTTTAATCCACAGATGCAGCACGTTCTCGACAACAAGCATCGTTTTTACCTCGACCTCGTAATCCTTCTCCAGCACATCGTTGTAAACTCTCTTGCTTAGCAGCTTCCTTGCAAACTGGGCATTGGAATCAATTTCGTAAATGCTTTGCCCGATAAACACGGAAAGATCGGCTTTAATTCGCCGAATCAGATCGGCCTCCGTCATTTTATCCAGCTGCGGGCGACCTGCGTTTTGCCCGGCTTCCAGCTCGATTCGCGGCAAAATGCTCTTAATGACCGTATGCTGATGCTTGAAATCCTTGAGGTTGTTAATGTCCTGCTCGTACTGCTCCAATTGAATTTCGAGCTCGCTTTTAAGACTGACTAGCGCCTCGAATTGTGCTTGATAGAGGGAGTTGTAAACGACCGCGCCGACAACCATGCCAAGCAGAAGCATGCCAAACATTTGCAGCCCTTTCACATATCGCTCAAACGGGGGCAGCCGCATCGCTTAGCCCGTCCCTTTGCAAATGAGCTTGACTAGCTCTGTGCCCATATGAGCCCCTAGAAAAGCAGCGATAATATAGCCGACCTGCTGTGCCGCGGGGGACAGATGCCCCTCCATAATGTTGCTTTCTATGACACGCATTGGATCAATGGAGCCGCCTACTGCGGCTACTATAGCCCATATTTTTAAATTTGCCGCTGTATTGACCATCATGGAGGTGGGGGGCATCAGCAGAAACACTGATCCAATGCCAGCAAGCATTGAGCCGCCTAATACGACGCCAAAGGCAATAAAGAAATCGAGCCCTGCCTTCATCAAAAAATAATTCACTTCGCTCACCAGCTCTCTTCGCCAAGTGGAGCCCGTCCGGCTCCTATTATCATTGTATGGGCGGTGCCTTGGCGATTATGATAAAATAGACAAATAGAGATGGAACACCTGAGGGGGCGAGGCGCAATGACCGCTAATGAGTCGCCATTCGTGCATTTGCACGTTCATAGTGAATATAGCCTGCTTGATGGCGCGGCGCGAATACGCGATTTGACAGCCCGCGCTGCGGAGCTGGGGATGAAGGCGCTGGCGCTTACGGACCATGGCGTCATGTATGGAGCTATTCCGTTCATCCGTGCCTGCCAGCAGCATGGTATTAAGCCGATTGTAGGCTGTGAGATGTATATGACCGCAGGCTCGCGGTTTGAGAAGGGCTCGCGCAAGGAAAACCCGATCTATCACTTAATTTTGCTTGCCAAAAATGAAACCGGATATCGCAATCTCATGAAGCTGAGCTCGATTGCCCATTTGGAGGGCTTTCATTATCGGCCGCGCGTCGATCCAGAAATGCTGGCTAAGCATGCGGAGGGCATCGTCTGCCTGAGTGCCTGTCTTGGAGGCGAGGTTTCGCAGCATTTGCTGCATGACCGTCCGGAGGAAGCGCGCAAGGCGGCACAGCGGTATCGGGACATTTTCGGCGATGATTTTTATTTGGAGCTACAGGACCATCATTTGCTGGAGCAGAAAAAAGTGAATGCAGCAATGATTGAGCTGGCACGGGAAACCGGCATTCAGCTGGCGGTTACGAACGATGTCCATTATATTACTGCGGCTGACGCGGAAATGCAGGATGTGCTTATTTGCATTGGAACGGGCAAATCCGTCGATGACGAGGACCGTATGAAAATGCAGACGGACCAAATGTATTTAAAAAGCGGGGAAGAGATGGCTGCCCTATTCCGCCATGTCCCGCAGGCTATTGCAAATACGGCAGCCATCGCAGGCAAATGTACGCTGGAGCTGGCTTTTGGACGGGCGCCGCTTCCGGTATTTCATCCCGTGCCAGAGGGGGCAAGCTCAGCAGGGTATTTGCAGCAGCTATGCAGCGAAGGACTGCTTGCGAGATACAGCTTGCTGCCAGAGTGGACGCAGGAGCCGGACTTCCGCCGGGAGGCTGAGCAGCGGCTAGCCTATGAGCTGTCTGTCATTGAAAAAATGGGTTTTAGCGATTATTTTCTAATCGTCTGGGATTTTATTCGTTTTGCCCATGAGCAGGGCATTCGTACAGGCCCGGGACGGGGGTCGTCAGCCGGCTCTCTGGTTGCTTATACACTGCGAATCACCGACGTAGATCCGCTAAAATACAAGCTGCTCTTTGAGCGTTTTCTAAATCCGGAGCGCATATCGATGCCCGATATTGATATCGACTTTAATGATGAGCGTCGGGATGAAGTCATTGCCTATGTCGCCAAAAAATATGGCGAAGGGCATGTTGCCCAAATTATTACGTTCGGCACAATGGCGGCGAAAGCAGCGGTCCGCGACGTCGGACGCGCGATGAATGTGCCGTTCGCCGAGGTGGATCGTGCGGCGAAGCTCATTCCGCGCCAGCTCGGCATTACGCTTGCCGAGGCGCTGCGGACGACTGAGGGACTGCGCGAGGCGGCGGAGCGCCTGCCTAAGACGGCAGCGATGCTGGATATGGCGCTTAAGGTAGAGGGCATGCCGCGCCATGCCTCTACGCATGCGGCTGGAGTTGTTATTGCCAGCGAGCCGCTGACGGAGTATGTGCCGCTGCAAGCGGGCGGCGAAGGGGCTGTTTTGACCCAATATTCAATGGAGCATCTGGAAGCGATTGGGCTGCTCAAGATGGACTTTCTAGGACTGCGCACCCTTTCGATTTTGGAGCGGACGCTGAATTGGGTGAAGGAGCAGTACGGAGAGACGATTGATTTTCGCACGATTCCCGACAACGACCCGGATACGTATGCGATGCTCGGCCGCGGCGAGACGACGGGTATTTTCCAATTGGAGTCTTCCGGTGTGCGCCGCGTGTTGCGGGACTTGAAGGCGTCGGAGTTTGAAGATATCGTATCGGTCCTGGCTTTGTATCGGCCTGGTCCGATGGAATTTATTCCAAAATATATTCAAGGCAAGCATGGCGAGGTACAGGTGGAATATCCTCATCCATCCCTAGAGCCGATTCTTGCTGATACGTATGGCATTATCGTGTATCAGGAGCAAATTATGCAGATTGCCTCCAGCATGGCGGGTTTCTCGCTGGGTGAAGCAGATTTGCTGCGCCGTGCCGTTTCCAAGAAAAAGCGCGAAGTGCTGGATGAGCAGCGGGAGCATTTTGTGAAGGGCAGCGTGACGCAGGGCTACAGCGAGGACGAGGCGAATCTCGTTTACGATATGATCGTGCGTTTCGCAGACTATGGGTTCCCGCGGGCGCATGCTGCTGCTTACGGTGTACTGGCTTTTCAAACGGCATGGCTGAAGGCGCATTATCCGGTACCATTTATGGCTTCGATGCTGGCGTCCGTGAATGGCAACCAGCGGAAAACGGCGGAATACGTCGATGAATGCCGCCGAATGGGCATTCAGGTGCTGCCGCCCGATGTCAACGAGAGCGGCGTAACGTTCACGCCAGTTGAAGGAGCGGTGCGCTTTGGGCTCGCGACGGTTAAAAATGTTGGTACGCAGGCGATCGAAGCGCTGCGGAAGGAACGGGAGGACAAGCCGTTTGTGAGCTTGCTCGACCTATGCCGCCGCGTCGATTTGCGCGTCGTGAACAAGCGCGTGCTGGAGTCGCTGATTCAAGCAGGAGCCTTCGACTCGCTGCCGGGACACCGGGCGCAATTGCTCGGTGCTCTGGAGGAGACGGTCGAGGCGGCGGTGAAATGGCGCAAGGAGCGCGCTGAGCTGCAGATCGAGCTGTTTGGCTTCGATGAGGTGCAGAACTGGGATGTGGAGCTGCCGGATATCAGGCCGTTCTCCACAGCTGAGCAGCTGGAGTTTGAGCGCGAGCTGCTAGGCATGTACTTGTCCGGGCATCCGCTCGACGCCGTGGAGGAGCAGCTTGCGCCGCTTGGGCTCGACCGGCTGTTCGAGCTTGCGGATGCGGCGGAAGGAGCGCCGGCGGTAGCGGCGGTGCACATTGTGTCGCTGAAGCCGTTCACGAACAAGAAGGGCAATGCGATGGGTTTTCTGGAGCTGGAGGATCGCATCCTCCGCGTCGAAGCCGTTGTGTTCCCGGCAGTGTGGAAACGCTGCGGGGATAAGCTGGAAAAGGGAGGCCTCGCCATTGTGCAGGCGACCGTGCAGCATCAGGATGAGGAGTTTAAACTCATCCTGGAGGATGTTGTGCCGCTTGCAGGCGGAGCTGCTGCGGCCGGGGCGCCGCTCGCAGAGCAGGCGCAGCGCCTCTTGCGGCAAGCGCAAGCCCGCGCCGCGAGAGGCGCTTGGCCCGGTCCCGGGCAGGCGAAGCCGTCCGGGCAGGGCCAGAGCGGGGCGCGGGCGGCAACGCCAGCCGCCCCGGCGGGCCGCGGGCCCGGCACTGCTGCTGCGGGCGAAGCGCAGCAGCTGCCGCCGCGGGCACCGCGGCAGGAACCCGCTGGGCGAAAGCGCCAGCGGGTTTACATCAAGCTCGCAGCCGCGCGCGAGCAGCTTGCCGCGCTGGAGCGGCTCAAGCAGCTGCTGGCCGAGCACCCCGGCCAGCTGGACACCGTTCTGTTCTACGAGCGCGAACAGAAGCTGATCGCCCTTAGCGACAGCTACCGCGTCAAGCCGTCGCCGGAATTGTTCGGCGAGATTGAGCAGCTGTTCGGCGAAGGCGCGGTCGTCGTCAAATAGGCGCAAGCAGCAAAACATGGGATAGCGATCCCTCATAGGGCTGGTCTTCGCTGTCTAGAGCGAAGACCAGCCCTATTTTTAACCGCATCCAGCCATGTGATCTCTCCGCAAGCGAATTCAAAATGATGCACATATCTTCTGTTATCCGCATACATTTAGGGATACAAGCGGAGAAATGCGGGAGGCCAGCTGCTGCTTGCGGGCTTAGGGATACAGCTTCCGCGAAAGGCTGCAGCATTAATAGGGCCGCGAAATCCGCATTGCCGCTGCTTACGCTGCATTGCAGCGTACAAGCATGGGAGGGATGGACATGGCTTCGACATCCAAAATTGAAGCGTGGCTGGGCAAGCGTGGAGTGAAGGTTGATGATATTGCTGAAATTGTATATACACTGCAGCGGCCCTACAATGCGAGCTTATGCATGAAGGAATGCGAGGATAGCGTCCGGGCTGTACTGGGCAAGCGAGAGGTGCAGTATGTTTTATATACGGGCATCGCACTAGACGAGCTTGCGGAGCGCAAGTTATTGCCCGAGCCGCTTCAGGCGATTATGGAAAATGACGAGTCGCTGTATGGCGTGGACGAGACGCTGGCGCTTGGCATTACGAATGTGTACGGGATGATCGGCTTGACGAGTTTTGGTTATTTGGATAAAGTGAAGCCTGGCATTATAAGTCAGCTTAATCTTAAGGGGCGGCATATTCATGTGTTCCTCGATGATCTCGTAGCAGGACTTGCGGCAGCGGCCTCAGCAAGAATTGCACATCAGGACCCGAAAGCGCAGCAATACCATTTGCCCGATTCCCCATGATTATGATACTATTATAAGATCATATGACCTGTTAACGGGACTTAGCTATGTTTAAGATGTAAACTTTGCCCGTAGCAAAGTTTTCAGGAGGTACCACAATGTGGACGGTCATTTATATCGCGCCAACAGCAAAAATCGCAGAGAATATCAAGAAACGGCTTACGGAAGAAGGATTTCTTGTGAAGATCCGTCCAGTCAATCTGTCTAAACAGCAATTCGAAATATTGGTGCCGTCGGGTGAGCTGGAGGAAGTTCAAGAAGTATTTAACTCCTTGTTTCAGCCGTAATGGATTCCCTTATTCGATTGCGCCTTGAGAGGTGTCATACGTGCAAATAAAGGACTTGTTTACGAAGAAGAAATACGCGACAGTACCTTCGGAGCGCCCTAAACGCGACATTCCAGAAGGACTGATGAATAAGTGTACGCGGTGCGGAACGATTCAATACAGCAAAGAGCTGGAGAAGAATCTGAAGGTCTGCTCCTCCTGCGGCTATCACTTCCGCCTTTCGGCTTGGGAGCGCATTGCCATGACGCTTGATGAAGGACAGCTAACGGAATACGATACCGATCTTGTATCGGAAGATCCGCTTGGTTTCCCAGGTTATGCGAGCAAGCTGGAGCAGCAACTGGCTAAGAACCCGAACTTGCGTGAAGCAGTTGTTACCGGCGAAGGAACTATCGGCGGTCTTCCTGTCGTTGTCGCTGTCATGAGCTTTGACTTTTTCAGCGGCAGCATGGGCTCGGTGGTAGGGGAAAAAATAACGCGGGCTGTAGAAGCGGCGCTTGAAAAGCGCCTGCCGCTTATTATTTTCTCGACATCGGGTGGCGCACGCATGCAGGAAAGCATTCTCAGCCTCATGCAAATGGCCAAAACAAGCGCAGCGCTCTCGAAGCTTCATGAAGCGGGCGGCTTGTTTATCTCGGTATTCACCGATCCAACGATGGGTGGCGTCTCGGCGAGCTTCGCAAGTCTTGGCGACTACAATTTGGCCGAGCCTGGCGCGTTAGTAGGCTTCGCAGGCCGCATTGTAATCGAGCAGACGATTCGTCAGAAGCTGCCGGACAACTTCCAGACGGCGGAATTCAATTTGCAGCATGGACAGCTTGATATGGTTGTACACCGTAACGACATGAAGCATATGCTGACCAAACTGCTTGATATGCATACCGCAGGGGAGGGATTGTCTAATGGCGGGTGAGCTTCCGTTCGAGAAACCGCTCAGTGATTTAAGAGAAAAGATAAAAACGCTGGAAACGCTCGCGGCTGGCAATGGCATGGATTTTTCCGAGGAAATTGCCCGGCTTGAGGAGCGCTGCAAGCAGCTGGAACAGGAAATGTACCAGGAGCTGACCCCCGCGCAAAAAATGCATGTAGCGCGCCATCAACAGCGTCCCACGACGCTGGATTTCATTCAGGCGGTGTTTACCGATTTCATCGAGCTGCATGGCGACCGCCTGTTTGCCGATGATTTGGCTATCGTAGGCGGACTTGCCAAGCTGAACGGCGTACCGGTAACGATTGTCGGACACCAGCGCGGCAAGGATACGCGCGATAACATCGCCCGTTTCTTCGGAAGTCCCCACCCGGAAGGTTTTCGCAAGGCGCTGCGCTTCATGCAGCAAGCCAATAAATTTAACCGTCCGATTATTACTTTTATTGATACGAAAGGCGCTTATCCTGGCAATACTGCTGAGGAACGGGGCCAATCGGAAGCAATTGCCCGTAATTTGCGGGAGATGGCTAGTTTCGGCGTACCGATCATTTGCGTCGTTATTGGCGAAGGTGGCAGCGGTGGCGCACTTGCGCTTGGCGTAGGCAACCGGGTGCTGATGCTGGAAAATGCGATCTATTCTGCGATTTCGCCGAATGGAGCAGCCTCGATTCTCTGGAAGGATGCATCGAAAGCTGATCAGGCCGCAGAAGCGATGAAGATTACAGCCAAGGATTTACTCGCGTTTGAAGTCATCGAGGACATTGTAGAGGAGCCGCAGGGTGGTGCGCATCGTGATCTGGCTTTTACAGCAGAGCACTTGAAAGCCAAGCTGTGGAGCCATTTGCAGGAGCTTCGCGCCATGACTCCGGAAGAGCTGAAAGAAGACCGCTACAGCAAATTCCGCAAAATCGGCAAGTTCCAGATTGCCCAGCAGACGCTGGCAGAAGAGCAGCAAACCGCTGAGCTGGCGGACGAGCCTACCGAGGCTGCGGCAGCAAGCGGAGAACCAAGCACCGAGAAAGCAGTGCAGCCGGAATCGGCGCAGGTATAGTTTACAAATATTTTATACTGTACAAGCTGCTCGTAATCGTGTAATTTAAGTTGTGGTCAAGGTGAAACGGCTTTCGCCGTCCTATGGCGGAACAGCGCGTTTCAGCCCGAGAAATATAAGCCTATTTATATGTGAACAACTTATAAATTCTTATATTTTTAAAAGAAGATCAACTAGCAAGGCCTACCATTTAAGCAGGCAATATAACGGAGGAAAACTAAAAATGCGTAAAACAAAGATTGTATGTACAATCGGACCATCCAGCGAATCACTTGAAAACACGAAGAAGCTTATTCTAGCGGGCATGAACGTCGCTCGTCTGAACTTCTCCCATGGCGATTTTGAAGAGCACGGTAACCGCATCAAGAATATTCGTCAAGCAAATATCGAACTCGGCAAAACAACAGCCATTCTCCTTGATACGAAAGGTCCAGAAATTCGTCTGGGCAAATTGAAAGAAGAGCCAATTGAGCTGGTTCAAGGCGAGAAAATCGCTTTGACAACAGAAGAAATCCTTGGCGATGTAACGCGTATTCCGATTACGTATACGGATCTGCCTAACGACGTTTCGGTTGGTTCGACCATTTTGATCGATGACGGCCTCATTGGCTTGACGGTTGAAGATGTGCAAGGAACAGAAATCATTTGCCGCATCGTCAATAGCGGTCAAATTAAAAGCAAGAAGGGCGTTAACGTACCAGGCGTAAACATCTCGCTTCCTGGTATTACAGAGAAGGACGCTAATGACATCGTCTTCGGTATTGAGCAAGGCGTAGATTTCATCGCGGCTTCCTTCGTGCGTAAAGCAAGCGATGTTTTGGAAATTCGCGAGCTTCTGGAGCGCCACAATGCGGGCCATATCCAAATTATTTCTAAAATTGAGAACCAGCAGGGTGTAGACAACCTTGATGAAATTTTGGAAGTTTCCGACGGCCTGATGGTTGCCCGTGGCGACCTTGGCGTTGAAATTCCGGCAGAAGAAGTACCACTCGTACAAAAATCGATGATTCAAAAATGTAACCGCGCTGGCAAGCCCGTTATTACAGCAACACAAATGCTGGATTCGATGCAGCGCAACCCGCGTCCGACTCGTGCTGAGGCGAGTGACGTAGCGAATGCGATTTTCGACGGTACAGATGCAATCATGCTTTCTGGCGAAACAGCTGCTGGTAAATATCCAGTTGAATCGGTACAAACGATGGCCCGTATCGCTGAGCGTGCAGAATCGGCTCTTGAATACCGTGAAATTTTCACGAAACAAGCGAATGCACAGCAAACAAGCGTAACAGAAGCGATCTCCCAAGCGGTAGCTAATTCCGCATTTGATCTGAAAGCGAAAGCGATCGTTACTTCGACGCAAAGCGGCTTCACTTCCCGTATGGTATCCAAATACCGTCCGAAAGCGCCGATCATTGCGGTAACAACAGAAGAGACGGTTATGCGTCGCCTGGCACTTGTATGGGGCGTTATTCCGGTTAAAGGCGCCCTCGTTGATTCCACAGACGGTTTGTTCGAAAATGCAGTAACGGGTGCGCTCAGCACTGGCTTGCTTGCTCTTGGCGATACTATCGTTATTACTGCTGGTGTGCCAGTAGGTCGCTCTGGAACAACAAACCTGATCAAAATTCACCACATTGGCGAGCTTTTGGCAAATGGACAAGGTATCGGCAGCCAAACGGCTACTGGTAAAATAGTCGTTGCCCGCACGCCTGAAGAAGCGATTGCAAAAACAACACAGGGTTCGATTCTTGTAACCGTATCGACGGATAAAGAATATATGCCTGCATTCGAGAAAGCGGCTGCTGTTGTTACGGAGCAAGGCGGCATTACTAGCCATGCGGCTGTTTGCGGCATCAACCTTGGAATTCCAGTTATTCTGGGCATTTCTAATGCTACAACTATTTTGGAAGATGGCATGGAAGTTACGCTTTACGGCGAAACAGGCGTTATTTACTCCGGCCAATCCAAGTCTGTATAGTTTTTAAAATATAGGAAAGTATATGATTTCGTCATACTTTCTCTATATTTCTCGGACTGAAACGCCGTGCGCCGCCAGAGGACGGCTTTCGGCCGTTTCACCTTAACTGCATATTCTCTGCTCGTATAGACAGAGCAACAACAAGCGATGGTGAATTCACCGTCGCTTTTGTTGAACTTAAAGGGAGGTTTACATGATGAGCAGCCCATTGTCCGGGTGGTTCGCGCATCCGCTGCGTGTCCGGTATCAGGAAACGGATCAGATGGGTGTTGTGTTTCACACAAACTATTTGAACTGGTTTGAAATTGGGCGCACCGAGCTCATACGATCGGCAGGCTTTGATTACAAATCCATTGAACAAAGCGGCATGCTGCTGCCTGTCATCGATTTGCATTGCCATTATGCTTTGCCGGCGCGATACGATGACACGCTGCTTATTTGCACACGCATATCGGACTTCACCTCCGTGCGCTTAGCCTTCGAATCTGAAATTCGCAAAGTGGATGAGGCGTCGTTTAAGCCCGCTTTTTACGAGCTGCAGGAAAGTCTTCCGGGGGAGCGGCTCGTTACGGGAGGAACGAAGCATGTATGGGTGAATAAGGAGTGGCGCCCTATGCGTTTGGACAAAGGGCTTCCTGCGCTGTATGATTTAATAAGGCAGATAATAAGCTAAAGGATGACGGCTGCTGCCTGCATAAAGTGGATGGGAGGAATTTGTAATGAAAAAGTGGATAATCGCAGCATTAATCATATTGCCTTTAATAGAGTTTTGGGGCATCGTACAAGTAAGCGGCTGGCTTGGCGGCTGGCAGACATTTGGGCTCATTGTTCTGTTCAGTATGGCGGGTGCTTATTTAACGCTGGCGGAAGGACGCAAGGTGTGGACAGAGGCGCAGCATCAGCTGCAGCAGGGTCAAATACCTGGGCGCAAGCTGCTTGAAGGTTTATGTGTGCTGGCAGGCGGCTTGCTGCTGCTGATTCCCGGATTTTTCACCGATCTGATCGGAATTACCTTTCTGCTGCCGTTTACGCGTTCCTTTTATCAGCAAGTTATGCTGCATTGGCTGGAGAAACGGATACGCGGCGGGTCTTTTTCCATACGCAAGTTTTAAGATATTTACATTAGCTTTACAAATTAATAATATGACACGAATAGTTGTAGCGCATAATAGGGGCATATACGAGGGAGGCGCACATAATGACAAAACATTTGTCCCACTATGTTAACAGAGATTTGAGTTGGGCCGAATTTAACTGCCGAGTGCTTCAAGAGGCTCAGGATGTAAACAATCCGCTGCTGGAGCGGGCCAAGTTTCTAGCCATTGTATCCAGTAATTTAGATGAATTTATGAGTGTTCGTGTAGCGGGCATTCAAGAGCAAATCAAGGCGGGCTATTCTAAAATTGATTTTACAGGTTATACTCCCGCTGGCTTATGGAAACGATTAATTAAACGTACAAATCAAATGGTGCATGATCAATATAAATCTTATCGGGACGTGCTGCGCGGCTTGGGACGGGAAGGCATCACTATTCGTTCAATGAGCGAGCTGAATATGACGCAGTCCAAGGCCGTATCGGAGTATTTTCATGAAATCGTATTTCCTGTCCTGACACCGATGGCGGTCGATCAAAGCAGGCCTTTTCCACTTGTACATACGAAGGAATTATATTTAGCTGTTTTATTGCGCCATCCGGAAGCCGCACCGGAGGAAGACCCACTGTTCGCAATGGTACAGGTGCCATCGATTTTAGCGAGATTTGTGCCCCTACCTGAGCGTCCGAATAGCAAAAAGCGCGAATATGTGCTGCTTGAGGATTTGATTGAGCAATTTATTGATACCCTTTTTAATGGTTATGGAGCTTATGAGGTACATGCATTTCGTTTGACGCGCAATGCTGATTTTACGCTTAATGAGGATGCCGAAGACTTGCTGGAGGAGATTGAGAAGGAGCTGCGCAAGCGCCGTTGGGGTATCTCTGTACGGCTAGAGGTTGCTCGCGGCATGCATCCGGAGACACTTGATATTCTCAAGGATGAGCTGGAAATCGAGGATAACCTAATTGAAATTGATGGTCCACTCGATTTAAGCTTCTTGATGAAATTCGTCCAGGCCATTCCAGGCTACGACCATTTGCGTTATGAAAAAATGGAGCCGCTCTATCCGATGGAATTTGACGACACGGACGATATGTTTGAAGTGATTCGTCAGCGCGATGTGCTGATGTACCATCCATATGAATCGTTTGATGCGGTTAATGATTTTGTGATGCAGGCAGCGATTGATCCGGATGTGCTTGCCATTAAAATGACGATGTATCGGGTCAGCGGCAAGTCTGCGCTCGTTCAGGCACTGGCTGAAGCGGCCGAATCCGGCAAGCAGGTGACGGTTGTTGTAGAACTGAAGGCGCGATTCGATGAGGAGCGCAATATTGCTTGGGCTCGCCAGTTGGAAAAAGCAGGCTGTCATGTTGTTTACGGTCTGATTGGGCTGAAAACCCATGCGAAAATATTACTTGTCGTGCGCCGGGAACAGGACACGCTGCGCCGATATGTGCATGTTGGCACGGGTAATTACAATGACAGCACAGCGACGCTGTACACCGATATTGGCCTGTTTACCTCGCATCCGACAATCGGCGGCGATGCATCGGCGCTGTTTAATGAGGTGACGGGCTATTCCGATCCGTATGACTGGAAAGCTTTTGGTGTAGCTCCTACGGACCTCAAGCAGAAGTTGTTCCGTCTCATTGACCGGGAAATCGCCCATGTGGCGGCTGGTAAGAAGGGCCGTGTCATTGCGAAGATGAACTCGCTCTCCAATCAGGAGATGGTCGATAAACTTTATGAGGCATCGCAGGCAGGCGTGAAAATCGATTTGATTGTCCGCGGCGTATGCTGCTTGCGTCCTGGTGTGGCTGGCCGAAGCGAGAACATTCAGGTGATCAGCATTGTAGACCGTTATTTGGAGCATGCAAGGGTCATGTATTTCCACAATGGCGGGGAAGAGGAAGTGTATTTATCCAGTGCCGACTGGATGACGCGCAATCTGATGAAGCGAGTGGAGCTGATGTGTCCGGTGTACGACGCGCATTTGCGGCAGACGCTCATCAACATGCTGAACTTGAATTTGAATGACAATGTCAAAGCGAGGAAGCTCCTTTCCAGCGGCACTTACGTTCATGTTGAAAATGAACTTAAACCGTTTCGCAGCCAATTCGAGGCTAGACACATTCCAGGCTGGAAAGTACAAGTATAGAAAAATTAAAAAGCGCGGTGAAAAAGGAATGCTACTTTCCTTTTTCACCGCGCTTTTTATGTGTGAGAGGAACGCACCGCCGTCTACGCTTAAATATAATCAGGCAGCTCAAGCACAGGAGTCAATTTCCATAGCTTGGAGAACTCGGAAGCGAGCTCGCCTACCTCCAGGCGCTCAACGCTCAGCGAGCTGCTAGGGCGTACCGCATGCAGCTTAAGCTGCTCAGGAGCAAGGGAGACGCTCAATCTGCTCAGCGCCTGTGTCTCGCTGCGGTCAAGCGCTGATGCGAGCTGCAGCAGCGTACCCAGCCTGCCGATTAACTCATAGTCGGACTCGACAAGCATCTCTTTGTAGGGGCGGAGCTGCTGCCTTGCCCGACTTTTGCTTTTGTAGGAAGCAATCGAAGCCGTAATCAAAATTTCTTTATGGGACAATCCGTTCAAATGCGAGTTGACGATCAAATAAAACGTATGCTTGGCATAGTCGTAGTAGTCGATGGAAGCGCCGATTCGAAACAGGCTTGAAGCGGCATCAAGCAAGATCCGCGCTCGGGATGGCATTTGGTGCAGCTCTCTCAGCTCATCGTACAGCTGCAGTGCAAGCCGGTTCACCTGCGATACATGCTGCATCGGTGCAGCGGGATGGAGCATGCTGATGTTATGCAGGCTGAAGCCAAGCACATCCTGATGCTGAGACCCTTGTGGAAATCTAGTATCATGGAAAATACCGTCGCGAAGTCCAGCACCGCAAATGATATAGCCGGAAGCTTTAGTCAGCTTGTAAAGCTGGCGAAGCACGGCTAGGCCGGGCACAATAACGTCCACCCGATCTTTGGACAGGCCGGGGAACTTGCTGCGCTTGTCCAGCGGCAGGGCACGCAGCTGATCAAAAACCATTTCGGCGTCTCCGCCGGGTAGGGCATAATTATGCGTTTGATGAAAAGGGTAGCTTGTCGCCGCTTGATGAATTTTGCCCAGCGCCCTGGCGGTGCCGCCGACGCCAATCATAGGCAGTCCCTGCGCTTTGGCGAGCCATGGAACGGACTTGAAGGCCTCAAGCGCTACGCTGTCTAGCGCGCGCAGAGCCTCGTCGCTGAGCATGCCTTTCGCCGCGAAACGCCGATTCAGGCTGACGCAGCCAAAAGGAAAGGAGACGGAGTGCTGCAGCTTGCGTCCACGAAACAGCGATACCTCCGTGCTGCCGCCGCCAATATCGACTAACAGCCCATCCTCCAGGTCCATTGCATTAATCATCCCAAGGAAGCCAAAGGCCGCCTCCTGTTCGCCGCTAAGCAGTTCTATGTCAAGTCCGGTTTCGGCTTTTATCGCTTCCAGCACGACCGTGCGGTTCGAAGCATTGCGGATCGCCGCCGTTGCCACTGCGCGAATTTCCCCGGTGCGGTTATGGGCGCAAATTAAGCGGAAATGACTAAGTGTACCGAGCAGCTCGCTTATTGCCTCAGCCGATAGATTGCCCTGCTCGTCAATTCGCTCACTAAGCCGTGCCGGACGCTTGCTCCCGTCAATGACGCGGTGGGCTCCGTTTGCTGTTCGCTCATAAACGACGAGCCTCACCGAGTTGGAGCCTATGTCTATAATACCAATGCGATGTTCATTCATAGCGAACCTCCGTTTTTTTTGAAATATAGAGAAAGTATAACCTGACGATATCCTTTCTCTATATTTCTCGGAATGAAACGCGCCGCGCTACCAAAGGATGGCGACAGCCGTTTCACCTTGCAATACTTTATTTTAACATAGCGGATGCTGAATGTCTTAATAAGCGTAGAGGGACATTAAAGCCAGCTTCTAGGCATAACAATCGCAATAACCGAAATTTGTCGAATCAAGTATAAAAATGGATTTACAAGTCATATTAAAGGAGGCAGTTTATTAAACCATTTGGAGGTTTTACGAATGAATCAGTTTTCACAAACGAATATTAGCCAACAGCTTTCACAATGCGAGCAGCTTCTACAGCAGCTGATGCAGCAAACTCAGCAAGCATCAGGCATGTATCAGCAGCTCCTAAAGCAAGAACAAACGAATGCTGCACAGTTAGAGCAAATTGCTCAGCGTGAGCATCAAGCGGCTCATATTATCCAAACCTCATTGCAAGGTCACCAAAAGGCGATGCAGCAAATGCAGCAAATTTCTAGCATTTGCAATCAAATTTCCAGTTCAAATGCGAACCAGTCCTTCGCTTATCAACAGCCACAGTACCAAGGCTCATCTTTCGGAGAGTTAAATCATTAACCACCAAACAATTTGATCTAAAAAATGAAGCTGCGGCTGTTTCCCGGTATTTTGCTGGGGAGCGGTCGTTTCGTCTATTTACAAACGTTTATTATAGCTTGTACACGTGACCAGTTAGTACTCTGCCTGTTTTTCTGTTAAGATAGAAGACGGGTGTTTACATCTAACTACATAAGCAGGAACCAGATCTGTCAGGATGTCCAATGGTGAGGTTATTTCACATGACAGCTGACCCATCACAAATTTCTTTCTTACTGATAAAGCATTTTTATATGTGCTTTTGTTCACTTTGTTGTCAAAATCATTTATGATTATACGGACGACATGGATTCGAATGATATTTTGCGATGTGAAATTTCCAAGCTAAAGGAGAGAGAACGATGACAGCAACTAAAGGTCTGGAAGGAATTGTCGCCGCTTCTTCGTCAATCAGCTCGATTATTGACGGAGTGTTGACATACCGTGGGATAGATATTGATGATTTGGCAGAAAATGCGACATTTGAAGAGGTTGCCTATTTGTTATGGTATGGCAAACTGCCTAATCGTTCCGAGCTAGCAAAACTGCAGGAGCAGTTAGATGCATACACAGCAATTCCTGAAGGCGTTATCGAGCAAATCAAGCTGTATCCGAAGGATACGAATTCGATGGCGGCACTTCGTACAGCCATTTCAAGCCTTGCACTATATGATGGGTCGGCTAATGAAATGACTGCTGAAGCTAATCAGTTGAAAGCAATTAAGTTGCAGGCGCAATTGCCAGCCGTTGTAGCAGCGTTCGCTCGCATTCGTGAAGGCAAGGATCCTGTTGCTCCGAAGAAGGGCGTATCCATCGCTCATAATTTCCTCTACATGCTTACAGGCAAAGATCCTGAAGAGATTGCTGTGAAAGCGCTTGATCAGGCGCTTGTGCTTCATGCTGATCATGAGCTTAATGCCTCTACCTTTGCTGCTCGAGTAACGGTTGCGACGTTGTCCGACATTTATTCTGGTGTGACTTCTGCAATCGGAGCGCTTAAAGGCCCACTGCATGGCGGTGCTAATGAGGCGGTAATGGTTATGCTGGAGGAAATCGGTACATTTGCTAATGTTGAGTCTTATATCAACAACGCGCTTGCTAACAAGCAGAAGATTATGGGCTTTGGTCACCGCGTTTACAAAAACGGCGATCCGCGCGCCAAGCATCTGCAAAAAATGTCGCAAGAGCTTGGCAAGCTGACTGGAAATTTGGAGCTTTATGAAATGTCAATTAAGATCGAAGAGCTCGTTACGGGTCAAAAAGGCCTCAAGCCGAACGTTGATTTTTACTCAGCTTCCGTCTATACAACACTAGGCATTGCCCGTGACCTATTCACGCCAATTTTTGCGATTAGCCGCGTTTCCGGCTGGAGCGCTCATATTCTTGAGCAATACGAGAACAATCGCTTGATTCGTCCTCGCGCCGACTATATCGGTCCAGTCAACGCGAAATATATTCCAATCGACGAGCGCTAAGCGCTGCTGTTATTACCGTTACACAAATTAAAGGAGGAATTATAAACAATGGCTCAATTCGAAAAATTCGCATTACCTACTGAAGGCGACAAAATTACAATCGACAACGGTGTACTTAACGTACCTAGCAATCCAATCATTCCTTTCATCGAAGGCGACGGCACAGGCCGCGATATCTGGCGCGCTTCGAAACGCGTGCTTGACGCAGCTGTTGCGAAAGCTTACGGCGGCGACAAAAAGATCGCTTGGTACGAAGTTTTTGCCGGCGAGAAAGCATTCAATGCATACGGCGAGTGGTTGCCAGCTGATACGCTGACAGCAATTCGTGAATATATCGTAGCCATTAAAGGTCCTTTGACTACGCCAATCGGCGGCGGTATCCGTTCCCTGAACGTAGCGCTTCGTCAAGAGCTTGACCTGTATGTATGCCTGCGTCCTGTTCGTTACTTCGACGGCGTTCCTTCCCCTGTAAAACGCCCTGAGCTGGTTGACATGGTTATTTTCCGTGAAAACACAGAGGATATTTATGCGGGTATCGAGTACCAAGAAGGTTCCGCAGAAGTGAAAAAAGTGATTAACTTCCTGCAAACTGAAATGGGCGTTAACAAAATCCGTTTCCCTGAAACTTCGGGTATCGGCATCAAGCCGGTTTCCAAAGAAGGTTCCCAGCGTCTTGCTCGCGCAGCAATTGAATATTCGCTTAAGCATGGCCGCAAGTCGCTTACACTTGTACACAAAGGCAACATCATGAAATTCACAGAAGGAGCTTTCAAAAACTGGGGCTACGAAGTAGCTGAAACTGAGTTTGCGGAGCAAACCTTCACTTGGGGTCAATACGACCGCATTAAAGAAGCAGAAGGCACTGACGCTGCAAATGCAGCACAAGCAGCTGCTGAAGCGGCTGGCAAGCTGATCGTGAAGGACGCTATTGCGGACATCGCTTTGCAGCAAGTTCTGACTCGTCCGACTGACTTTGATGTAATCGCAACGCTGAACCTGAACGGTGACTACCTGTCCGATGCACTTGCAGCGCAAGTTGGCGGTATCGGTATCGCTCCAGGAGCTAACATCAACTACTTGACTGGACATGCTATCTTCGAAGCTACGCATGGTACAGCTCCTAAATATGCGGATAAAGATGTTGTTAACCCAGGTTCGGTTATTCTCTCCGGCGTCATGCTGCTTGAGCACCTTGGCTGGCAGGAAGCGGCTGACCTGATCTACAAAGGTCTGGAAGCATCGATCAACAACAAAACCGTTACTTATGACTTTGCCCGCCTGATGGATGGCGCTAAAGAAGTGAAATGCTCCGAGTTCGCTGACGAGGTTATTAACAACTTTTAGAGCCAACAATATTTGGAGGTAATGAGACAATGGCAATCAAACGCAGAAAAATTACAGTTGTCGGAGCAGGCTTCACAGGTGCTACAACTGCCCTGATGGCAGCACAAAAAGAGCTTGGCGACGTTGTGCTCGTCGATATTCCGCAATTGGAAAACCCGACTAAGGGCAAAGCGCTTGACATGCTTGAATCGACACCCGTACAAGGCCTTGATGTTAACATTATCGGAACTTCTGACTATGCAGATACGAAAGATTCCGATGTCGTTATTATTACAGCGGGCATTGCCCGTAAACCCGGCATGAGCCGTGACGATCTTGTTAACACAAACGCAGGTATTGTGAAATCCGTTTGTGAGAACGTAAAGGCAACAAGCCCTAACGCTTATGTCATTATTCTTAGCAACCCGGTTGATGCTATGACTTACGTTGCTTACCAAGCGCTTGGTTTCCCTAAAAACCGCGTTATCGGCCAATCCGGCGTACTTGACACTGCTCGTTACTGCACCTTTATTGCGCAAGAGCTTAACGTTTCCGTGGAGGATGTTCGCGGGTTCGTGCTCGGCGGTCATGGCGACGATATGGTTCCACTTGTTCGTTATTCCAATGCTGGCGGCATTCCAATCGAAAAGCTGATCTCTGCTGAGCGAATTGAAGCTATCGTACAGCGCGCTCGCGTTGGTGGCGGCGAAATCGTTAATTTGCTTGGCAACGGCAGCGCTTATTATGCGCCTGCTGCAGCGCTTGTGCAAATGACAGAAGCGATTTTGAAGGACAAAAAACGCATTATTCCAGTTATCGCTTACCTTGAAGGCGAATATGGCTATGACGATCTGTTCATGGGTGTACCCGCTGTAATTGGCGGCGATGGCATTGAGAAGGTGCTGGAGCTTGATTTGACGGCTGACGAAAAGGCTGCGCTTGATCAATCGGCGCAATCGGTGAGAACGGTCATCCAAATCGTGTCTGCTTAATTGATTTAGCCAAAGCAAGCTGGCTTTTATAAAAGATTTGGTACGGGAGGACCCTGACACTTTGCTGGCAGGGTTTTTCCGTTTGAAATATAACCATTTATAAGCTTCACACCTATTAATCGGCTTTTATTGGTAAATGGTCTATTGTATAGGATGCTTATCGTAAAAAGGGAGGGAAAGAAGCATGCTGGAGCAAGCTAGAGCCGAGCTGAAACGGGTGTACGGCTATGACTCGTTTCGACCTGGACAGGAAGCCATTATTCAAGGAATACTGGAAGGCCGGGATACGCTTGCCATTCTCCCGACTGGCGGAGGCAAGTCCGTCTGTTACCAAATACCTTCCTTGCTGATGAATGGAACGACGCTTGTTGTTTCTCCGCTCATATCGCTTATGAAGGATCAGGTCGATGCGCTGAACAGACTCGGCATTCCAGCGGCTTTTCTGAACAGCTCGCTTGGGGCTGTTGAATATCGCGAAGTGCTGCGGAGCGCGTTCAGAGGCGATTACAAGCTGCTGTATGTGGCACCAGAGCGGCTTGATGCGCCGATGTTCAGCTCGCTTAGCGAGCAGATGGAAATTCCAATGATCGCCATTGACGAGGCGCACTGTGTTTCACAGTGGGGTCATGATTTCCGCCCAAGCTATCGCCAGCTCGCAGGCTGGATTGGACAACTGGCTAATCGTCCTTTAGTTGCAGGCTTTACCGCAACGGCAACGGATGAGGTGGCACGGGATGTATCGGTTATGCTGGGCATGCGTGATCCAAATATTTTTGTCAGCGGCTTTGCAAGGCCGAATTTATCGCTGTCGGTCATTAGCGGTGCGGACAAGAAGAAGTTTTTGCAAAAGTTTATTTCCGAGCGCGAGGAGCAGTCGGGCATTATTTATACGGCTACGCGCAAAGAAGCCGAGTCCGTACATGACCAGCTCGTACGCAAAGGCATTGCCGCAGGCAAATACCACGGCGGGCTACCCGACGAGGAGCGGGCTACGACGCAGGAGCGCTTCCGTTTTGATGAGCTGCGCGTCATGGTCGCAACGAATGCGTTTGGCATGGGCATCGACAAGCCTAACGTGCGTTATGTGCTTCACTGGCAAATGCCAGGCGACGTTGAGTCGTATTATCAGGAGGCGGGCCGGGCTGGACGCGACGGCGAGGAAAGTGAATGCATTTTGCTGTTCGAGCCTCAGGATGTGCAGGTGCAGCGGTTTTTGGTCGAGCAGGGTGTCGGCGATACAGAACGGAAGTCGATTCAGCTGTCCAAGCTGAATACGATGATGAACTACAGCCGGACACATCGCTGCCTGCAGCAGTTTATCGTCGATTATTTTGGCGAGAAGAATGTGGAGCCGTGCGGAAAATGCGGCAACTGCCTCGATAAAAGCGAGCTCGTTGATCGTACGTCGGAAGCGCAGAAGGCCCTTTCCTGCGTTGGCAGAATGCGCGGGCGGTTTGGCGTGACGATGGCAGCCAAAGTGCTTAAAGGCTCACGCGACAAACGGCTGCTCGAGTTCAGGCTGGATGAGCTCACGACATATGGGCTGCTCAGCAGCTGGCCGGAGAAGGAAATTACAGATTGGCTGTATTGGCTTGTAGCCGAAGGCTATTTGCGGATGAGCGATGGGCAATATCCGACCGTCTCGCTTACGACGAATGCTCTGCCTGTTCTCGAAGGCAAGGAGACGGTCATGCAGCGTCTGCGGACAACGGTGAAGCGTCGGGATTCGGGGCAGGGCGGAATGGCTTCGCCGCTGTTCGATGCGCTGAAGCAGTGGCGCAAGGAGACGGCAGCCCGCGAAAATGTGCCGCCGTTTATGCTGTTTTTTGATGCAACACTCAAGGAATTGGCCGATGCAAGGCCGCTCACGGAAGATGAGCTGCTGCAAACGAAAGGGATTGGTGCAGCCAAGGCGCGGAAGTATGGCGCGGAGGTGCTGGCTATTATAGGCGAGCATGCAGGCAAGCCTAATGAAGCAGCTGGTCGTGCAGCAGGCGGATCCGCTTCCTATGGCTCCGGACAAGCGTCTGGTGGCGGTCCATCTAGGACGACTTCCGCAGAGTCGCCTGGCAAGGCGGCGAGCGATGAAACGCCTAGCCATGTGCTGTCTCTAGAGCTGTTTAATGAAGGCAAATCGCCGCAGGACATTTCCGCAGAGCGCGGCCTCAGCCGGGTAACGGTGGAAGGGCATATTATCCGCTGTGCGGAGGAGGGCTATGAGTTGGACTTTAGCCGTATTATTCCTGCCCATCGCGAAGAGGAGATTGTAGCAGCTATTATGGAGCTGAGTCCCGAGAAGCTGCGTCCGATTAAAGATGCGCTGCCGGATGATGTCGATTATTTTGCGATCCATGCCGTTATTTTTAAATATGGCCTGAAGGCAGAGGATTGAGCGGAAGATCACTTTTTAACGAATAAAGCGAATCGCTTAATGGAAGTTCTTTGTATTTGATAGGTTCATTTAGTATACTGTGTTTAGTAGAAAAACGGTGCAAGTGCAGCGCTGGCGGGCACTCTTCGCAATGCAACCATGAAGCTTACGCGACTTGCGTAAGCTTTGCCATGCGAGAATTAGGTCTATGCTTGCCAAGCGCATGCTGCCCCGCAATATTTTTTAGGAGGAAAGCTGAATGTATGACGTAATGGTTTTGCTGCATTTATTGGGTGCAGGGGGGATGGGTTTTTATATCGTGCTTCCGATTATGATTGGCCGCGCATCGAAGCTTGCTGGAGTAGGACAGGAGGGTCTCGCTGAGGGTCTGCTTTCGGCAAATCGGATCGCGCAATATTTTCTCATTGTCCAGCTGCTGACAGGCGGATACATGATGTCGAAAGGCGATTATGCGGTTATTTGGATGATTATTGTAACGCTTTTGTTTTTGGGGATTGCCGCACTCGGAGGTATTATTACAAAGCCGCTGAAGCGAATTGTGTCCTCTATTCGTGAAGGTCAAAGCGCTTCCGCACATATCGGCAAAGCTCGCATCATGAGCCTTATCGTGCTGGTGCTGTATGTGGTTGTCATTTATTTTATGCGTTATCCAATTATGACTACCATGTAGAAAGTCGGCAAGTGAATACAATGTTTGTTTGACTATGGAAGGAAAGTAAGCTCAAATCAACGTTGCAGGGGGCGGAGAATGTGGGACAAGCATCACCAGACATCATTACATTCGGAGAATCGATGGCGCTATTTATGCCGCAGGAGCATAAGGCGATTGAAAGGGCGACTACACTAGAGCAGGGCTTCGGCGGTGCAGAAAGCAATGTCGCCATTGGTCTTTCACGCTTAGGCAGCTCGGTAGGCTGGTTCGGCGCACTTGGTAATGATCCTTTCGGCCGGATTATATTGAAAACGCTTCGCGGTGAAGGAGTAGATGTAACCCGCGTTAGGCTGAGTGATGAAGCACCGACAGGTATGATGTTCCGCGAGACGGTAGCTGGCCGTATGGCAGTGCATTATTACCGCAAGCATTCCGCTGCCAGCCGAATGGAGCCTGAGCATCTTGATGAGGCGTATATTCAGGGAGCGAAGCTGCTGCATGTAACAGGAATTACAGCGGCGCTTAGCGATAGCTGCCGCCGGACCGTACGCAGAGCCATCGACATTGCGAAGGATGCGGGTGTCAAAGTAAGCTTTGATCCCAATTTGCGGTTGAAGCTTTGGTCGATCGAGGAAGCGCGGGAAGTGCTGCTGCCATTCGCTGCGGATGCAGATTATTTTTTGCCGGGCTGGGATGAGCTGATGCTGCTGTACAGCACAGATAGCTACGAAGCGGTGAAGCAAAAGCTGCTTGAGCTGGATGCGGTGACGATCATTAAAGGCAAAGATGATGCGACAATTGTGCTGGAGGGCAGCGAGGAGACGGCTGTTCCTTTCTATAAGGCGGAGAAGGTCATTGATACGGTCGGAGCGGGCGATGGTTTTTGCGCTGGCTTTTTGGCTGGCATTATGAAGGGCATGACGCCTGTTGAAGCTGTAAAGCTTGCCAGCATCAATGGCTCACTCGTCGTTCAAATGCGTGGAGATTGGGAGGCGCTTCCAGAATGGAGCGTTGTCGAGCAGCGAATGAGCGATAAAGCGTGGGTGGAGCGTTAATTATGGCAGAACCGAATGTTCCGTCGTCTAAAGGACAGCGCCGCCGCGAGGCGATTTTGCAGCTGCTTAAGCAGCAGGGGCGCGTTACGATTTCCGAGATTGTGGAGCAATTCGATTGTTCGGAGGCGACCGCAAGAAGAGACTTAGAGCAAATGGAGGCCAGCTATCCGATAATTCGGACGATTGGCGGGGCGATGTATGACGGGCTCAGCGTCGTACGTGATATGGGTTTTTCGGAAAAGCAGGATATTTCGTACCTCGAAAAAGAGAGAATTGCCGCGAAGGCGGTATCGCTTATTCAGGAGGGCGATGTCATCGGCCTGTCCGGCGGCACGACCAATTATTTGATCGCTAAGCAGCTTAAGCTCAGAAGCGGTATTACCGTCGTAACGAATGCGGTCAATATTGCGATGGAGCTGGCGGGAAGCCCAATCCAGGTCGTTGTAACGGGCGGCATTATGCGCCATAACAGCTTTGAGCTTTGCGGGCCGCTGGGAGAAGGCATGGTCGAGCATTTGAATATTGGCAAAATGTTCATTGGCGTCGATGGCGTATCGGCAGGCGGGGGCATTACTACTTATTCGGAACAGGAAGCACAAATTGCCAAAGCGTTAATCAGACGCTCCACCCAGACGTATGCCGTATTCGATCAGACGAAGGTTGGCAAAATGTCACTATTCTCGATTTCGCCGCTTGCAGCGCTGCAGGCTTTCATTACAGACCAGCCGATTGAAGGCGAGCTTAAGTCAGCGGCACAGCAGCTGAATATTGACGTTTATGTAGCAGATACGAATGGTTAGCAGGGGAGGCAGCGGGAGCTGGAAAGGTGGCTCCTGCTGCCTCCTTTTGCATGAATTAGCCTGCCCCATGTAAGGGTGGCATTGTAACGATTAGCTTTCGTTTAGTATTGACAATAAATAAACGATCGTTTATTGTTGACGCATGAGACTAAGAGATGAAAATAAAATCGAATTAATTTTTGAAGCTACGATTCAGTTGATTAATGAAATTGGCATTTCGGAAACGTCGATTTCTAAAATCGCCAAACGGGCGAATGTGTCTGCGGCTACGATTTACATTTATTTTGAGAATAAGGAGGATATGCTCGGCAA
Source organism: Paenibacillus sp. FSL H8-0537 (assembly GCF_038051995.1). Lineage (NCBI taxonomy): Bacteria > Bacillati > Bacillota > Bacilli > Caryophanales > Paenibacillaceae > Paenibacillus > Paenibacillus sp. FSL H8-0537. The sequence goes on from NZ_CP150290.1 coordinate 1,973,079, forward strand.
GACGTATTTAAAAGCGAAGAAAATAATGAGCGATAAGCTGTTTAATGGGGTCGACCATTCCGCACCGATTCAGCAGCTCTTTGATCTGTACATTCGCAATTTTATCCAGTTTATACAGGAGCACAAATCCTATTTTTTGTTTATGGAACAAATCTCAAACTCTCCATTGCTGCAAAATTGGTGCCTGGAAGAAACCGCGGCGCTTTATTTACCTATATATGAGTTTTTTGAGAGTGGCAAGCAGCAGCAGCTGTTCAAGGATGTAGATAATGATATGCTTATTACTTACTCTATTTTGCCGATAGCTGAACTGGCTAAAGAGCAGTTTAAAGGTGATTTTGAGTTTACGCCTGAAAAGCTGGATATAGCGATTAAAATGAGCTGGGACGCTATAAAGAGATAAGTTTTTTGACGCTATATAAATGATCATTCACTTATTATATGAGAAGCTGTGGATATCGTTTTTAGACCGAATAATGCATGTCCAAAGACGATTTCCACTGCTCCTGTTCGGTATTTAAAGCTCGGCTGCCTTTATTCAAGGGAGCCGAGCTTTATTTTACGCCGCGCAGGTAGTTTTGATTGCATTAAATACATACCGTAGCTCTGTAATAAAATAAAGCAAGGGAGCAGATCAAGCCGATATCTTGCCTGTATTTCAATCCAAAGCTGCACGAACGCATAGCCTAGCAGTAAAATCAGAAACAGCATATAGCTGGCTTTCTGCTGCAGCGCAAATCGGCTGCGCCATAAGCTGTACAGCGAATACACCCCGGCTGCGCTCATAGCCGTGAAGAGGAAACGCTCCGCTATTTTAAGGGTAACAGCAAGCTCTATCCGGTTCATATCCTTCAAGCTCCACATGACCGCTGAATCCTCTTCGCCCCAAAAAACAGTGAGCTTGCGTGCGAACAAGGAGGCGACGGCGACTGGATCACTGAGACGCTCCTTAATTAATGCCAGCTCTGCTGCATCGCGCTCCTCGCCAAGCTTAAATTGCAGTACATATTTGCCATCCTCAAGCGACCATCTGCCATCGGTTTCTGCATTTAGCCCCACGACGAATTTCCAGTAAGGCTCCCGGTTAGAAAGTGGGTATTGCGAGGCTCCGCTTTGCACGAGTGCAAAGCTGGCCAGAGATTGCACCATGTAAAATATAATAAGCACCCCAGCGGCACGGGCAAGCATTCCGGTAGAGACTTTGCCTAACGATAGCCCGGCAGGCCTGCAATCATCCGAGTTAGCTTTAAGCAAGCGAAATAACAGTAGAAAGGCAACAAAGCCAGCTATATAAACGAGGCTGAGCGGCCTCATGATGTTTCCTAGTCCGAAGGCGAGCCCGATTAGCAGCCAGCCATAGTTGGTTTCGAAGCGTTTATTTATAATAAGCAGGCAGCCGAGTGTGAAAAAAAAGGTCGACCAATGCTGATTCGTCAGCACCGAGCACATGATGATAGTAGGAATATATAAGGCATAAAGCAGTCCTGCAATTCGCGCCGTATGCTCGTTAAACAGCTCTAGCGCAGCATAATAAACGAGCAGCGCGGTTGCTGTACTGAATAGTACATTTACTAGCTTAAGCATGAACAGCGCTGCTCCGCCAAATAGCTTGATCATGCCCGCTTCATACATCGTAAAGCCAAACTGGTATACCCAACTAAGGAAATATTCATCCTGATTAAATGAAAAATCGCCTGCTGCTGCGAGCTGGGCAGCATGATACATAAATAGGAAATCGGAATCGGGAGGCGTATCGATCCAAATCATCCAGCCAAGCCGGGTTAGCAGGCTGACCGCCATTAGTGCAAGCAAATAGCCTTTAGCCGATAGGCTGCGCCCAAGCAGCCGAGAGGCGGCAAGTATGAGGATGAGCGTAAGTAAAATGCCGCTAGCGGCGAGCAAGGGATTTTGGAGCAGCTGCGTTGTATTCATAAAGGAAGCAGTGAAAACGACAACGAAAAACAAGCCTCCTATAAAAGTGAGTGCTTGAGCAGATAAAGAACGAATCGATTGGAATGAGTGGAATAAACGCATAGCTTCTCCTTTCTTTTAGCGGACTGACTTCTCCAAGTTTATCCGAAAAGGGGTAATGAGGCTAGCGGCGAGCTGGATTTGATTAAAACCGGCAGAAATAAGCATTATTAAACCGAAGCCTATGCTGTGCTATGTATCTCAAACGAATAAAGCCGCCCCTGCTGTTAGGCAAGGGCGGCTTACATCTATTCAGGATAGGGTTCATTTGTCGGAAGCATGAAACACAAGCTTGCCGCCTACCCAGGTGCGGCTCACAGCGGAGAAATCAGCATCCGTCAGGATGACATCTGCTTGCTTGCCGCAAGCGATGGAGCCCGTCTGCTCATAGATGCCAAGCTGCTTAGCCGCATTGCCGCTCGCGCAGCGGCTGACTTCAGCGACGGACAGCTTAGTGTTCGCCAGCATGTACCGGAAGGCGCGCAGCATCGTCAGACTGCTGCCTGCGAGACTGCCGCTGCCCTGCAGGCGGGCAACCTGATCCTTCATCTCGACGGCCAAGCCGCCGAGCGAGTAGTTCCCGTCGGGCATGCCCGCTGCCGACATGGCATCGGTAATGAGAATAAGCTTGTCTGCCGGTTTGGCAGCTGTAAGCAGCCGGATCGCTCCCGGATGGACATGATGGCCGTCGGCAATCAGCTCGGCGTAAATCCGTGGATCGCTGAGAACAGCGCCGACGGTTCCCGGTTCCCGGTGATGCAGCGGACGCATCGCATTATACGTATGGACGGCGTGGGACAGCCCAGCGTCTGCTGCGGCTTCCATATCCGCGTAGGTAGCATCTGTATGGCCGCAAGCGGCAACGATGTTATTTTCAGCAAGCCAGGCAATGAGGGGAAGAGAGCCTTCCCGTTCAGGGGCAAGCGTCAAAATTTGAATTAAATCGGGAAACGCTGCAGTCCATGCTTCCAGCCAGTCAAGCCGAGGAGGCGAGAGGTAAGCGGGATTTTGCGCACCGATCCATTTTTCATTCAGAAAAGGCCCTTCCAAATGGACGCCAAGCAGCGCAGCATAGGGCATGTCGCCGCTTCTGTAATCCGCTGCTGCTTGCAAAACAGCTTCGATAGCTTCTTTAGACGCTGTCATCGTAGTCGCCAACATGCCAGTTGTGCCTTGGGAGGCGTGGAAACGGGTAATCGTGTCGTAGCTGCTGCGGCTGGCATCCATAAAGTCGGCGCCAAAGCCGCCATGCACATGGACGTCGATAAAGCCCGGCAATAAATAACCGCCGGCTCCATCTATAGTTGGCAGCGCCAGCTCCTCAGCGCTAGGAACAGCATCATTTTCCAGCAGACGGTGAATGAGGCCATTTTTAATAACGGCACTGCCGGTAATAATACGGTCTTCCAAGACAATATGGACGTGATGTATCACCCATGAGGCGGGCGAGTTGAACATATTATTTCAGCTTCCTTCCGGCTTCGCGGTCGAGAAGCACGATAACCCGGGGATGCGTCTGGAGCAGCGAAGCCGGTACATTGGTTGTGATAGGGCCGGTTAACGCTTGCTTCACGATCTCCGCTTTATCTGCGCCGCGAACCACGAGTATTATGGTGTGTGCTTTCAGGATGGAGCCAACACCCATCGTCAGCGCCATCTTCGGAACTTCTGCGGCCGATTCAAAAAAACGGGCATTCGCTTCCAACGTTTCTGCCTTTAATTGAACGGCATGGGTGCCTGCGGATAGCAACGCATCAGGCTCATTAAAGCCTATATGTCCGTTATGTCCGAGCCCAAGCAGCTGAATATCGATCGGGTTTTGCTCCAGCAGCTGGTCGTAACGGCCGCATTCGGCTTCCAAATTTTCAGCCAGCCCATTAGGTAGATGATAATGGTCGTCTGCAATATCAATTTGGGAAAATAAATGCTGCTTCATATAATAAGCATAGCTTTGTTCATGCTCAGGAGGAAGGCCTACATATTCATCCAAATTGACGGTAGTCGTCTTGGCGAAGGATACCTCCTTGCTGCGATATGCTTCTATTATTTTGGCATAGATGCCGAGAGGTGTCGAGCCTGTAGCGAGCCCTAGCACTGCATCCGGCTTCTCCTGGATTTTATTAATAATGGTTTGGGCCGCATAAGCGTCAAGCAGCTCCCAGTCGTTAAAGTGAATGATTTGCATCATGAAGCGCCTCCTTCAGGTTATGATTTTATTTTAAACCAAAACTATCTTTTTAACAATAATTTTGATTGTAAAATTCATATTAATGAATTTTACAATCAATTTAACATGGGCTTACAGCATATGTTATGATGGACGGATAGAATATTCGCAGGAGGTAAGGGCAATGACGATAACGCAGCGTACGGAGGCGGAGGAAGCGGAGAAAACCGCGAAGCGCAAAAATGAGCATATCCGCATTTGCTTGCAGGAGGAAGTGAACGGCCAGCATATCGATACAGGGCTTGATCGGTTGCGGTTCCGTCATAATGCGCTGCCTGAGCTGTCATTTGAGGAAATTGAGCTTAAGACGGAGTGGTTCAAGTCGCCGATGAAAGCGCCGCTGCTCGTCAGCTCCATGACCGGAGGCACCTCGGAGGCTGGGGCTATTAACCGCCGGCTGGCGGAGGCTGCCGAGGCACGAGGCTGGGCGATTGGACTCGGCTCCATGCGGGCAGCTATTGAGCGCGAGGACTTGGCGTCCTCCTTCCATGTCAGAATGGAGGCGCCCTCGGTACCGGTCATTGCCAATTTGGGAGCCGTACAGCTAAATTACGGCTTCGGTACGGATGATTGCCTGCGTGCGGTTGACATTGCAGAGGCGAATGCCCTCGTGCTTCACGTCAACAGCATGCAGGAGGTTTTTCAGCCGGAAGGCAATACGGACTTCCGCGGCTTGCTGGCGCGAATCGAGCAGGTATGCCGTGCGCTCCCTGTTCCAGTCGGCGTGAAGGAAGTAGGCTGGGGCATTGATGCTGGCACTGCCGCAATGCTTGCGAATGCAGGCATTTCCTTTATTGATGCGGCAGGAGCGGGAGGCACATCCTGGAGCCAGGTCGAGAAATACCGGGCGGGTGATGGACTGCGCCGACAAGCTGCGGAGGCGTTCGCGGATTGGGGCATTCCGACAGCGGAAAGCGTTAGCGCCATTCGTAGTACATTGCCGCATATGAACGTCATTGCGAGCGGCGGCTTAAGGCATGGTGTTGATGCAGCTAAAGCGATTGCGCTTGGGGCGAATCTCGCTGGCTTTGGGCGTGTCTTATTGCCGCAAGCGGTGCATGGGACAACCGACCTGTCGATTCGCCAGCTTACTCAGCAGTTTGAGCGAATTGAGTTTGAGCTGAAGGCGGCGATGTTCGGCATTGGCGTCCGCACGATTGAGCAGCTTCGCCAGACAGATCGGCTAGCTTCGAAAGCCGAATAATGATGAAATAGCCCACACAGCAAACGAAGGGACCGCAGCCTATTTAACTAGGCCGGTCCCTTCGATTTTGATTCGGGCATTGACGGCGATTTGCAGCGTCGGGTAAATATTTTGCCATTGCTGCCAGGCTGCTTCGCCCGCATGGGTTGCCCGGTAGCGCAGGCCAAAGCCAAAGGGATCTACGCCAGCCTGTTGTATTTTTTTTAGCAGCTTCTCCGTCGATTTAGAGTAATCTGCACTTAGTTTTTTTTCCACGGGCCCCCAGCTTTGCTCAAATAGATTGGAAGGAGCTTCCTCCATAAGCGCTTTAATGCGAACATCCATGTTTAATTGCAGCTTGCCATTATTATCGCTGAAGTAATAGCGGCTCTTAATTCTGCTGACAGCCCCCACAAGCCGATTGCTCGAGAAGCTTCCTTGAATGGAGGATTTCTCAAAGTTTTTGGCCAACTGATTAAAGAGCTGTGACTCTTCCGGCTTCAGGACGAGCTTGATTTTCGTTTTATCCAGCAGCGCAGTACGGTTAATAATATAGCCGCTGCTGCCCTCGCCCCGAATAATCGGAATAACAGGATCGAGACCTTGTTCCATGACCCGTCTGGACAGATCGGAAAGCGATTCTATATAGGTATAGGGATTATCCGTTCCATCTGCTCCGAAGCTTAGAAACAGCGCATTTCCTGGATAGCGTTCTGCCATGGGATTTATTTGCAAAATCGTCCGCGCATCCGGCTTGCCGATCGCCAAATTCGCAATGCTTTGTATATCCCTCCGTCTTTTCATCCAATCCAGCACAGGGGAATAATCCTTCCAGGCCACGCGCTCGCCAATGAGGAAAATTTTGCAATGGCCAAAGTCCAGCTCCTTGTCCACATGGGCTTTCAGCATGCGCACACCTTCGGCGATGCTTGCAGCTTCAATGGTTTCGACTTGCGCTTTGCCAGCGCCAGGCTCGATTTTAGGTGAGGCGATGGCGAGGCGCAGTGTAATGAGATAAGGGTTTTGTTTTTTGCCGCTGTAATCGATACCCATCGCCACGATAAAATAACGTTTGTCAATATCCTTAAAACCGCAGCCGCTTGATGCTGTACAGACCAATAGCAAGCACAAAGCTAGCAGCGTGAGCTTTAACCAGCGCATTTTCATGCGGATTTACGCTCCTTTCGGCTAAGCATGAACACAGAAATAACGATGGCTATATAAGAAAACAGCATCGCGGTTAGCCAATAGCGCGTAAATATAAACTCCAAACGTTCATCGCTGAAAAATAAATAAAATACGGCAGCTATAGCAAACACGCCGCAAATGATATAGTTGATAAACGGCGTTTCCTCGAAGTCGGTTGCCATTTTCAGCTTGGGGAAGCAGCTTTTAATAAATTCCATCGCTTGATGCCAGCAGCTCATCGTATAAATGAGCGATAGATTCAAATAGATAATCAGAAACAGAAACAATACGCGTTCGATGAAGCCGTATTGCAGTGTAATCGCGTCGGCAGTCATGCTCCAGACATAGAGATATTCGCCTACTGCCTCTGTACCATGAAACCCAATAGGTACGAAGAAGGAAATGCTCAAAATAATCATGCCCAAAATCGGAACGAGCCAGCGGTACGTATAGCTGAAATTCGGCGGCAGCAGACGGTTGAAAATCGACAGATTGAAAAATCCGGTGAATACAAATACTCCGGCTGCAATAGAACCAAGCTCCGGACGCACCATGACAAAATTGGCAACGGTATGAATGGCATCCCAATTCAGCTGCGGGTTTCTCACCATTTTGAACAGCACGAAAAAAATAATCGGAGCATTGAGCAGCAGCCCAACCTCAATGATATGCTGGACGGATAACGTCGAACGCGAAGCTGCATAGCCGCAGGCAATAACGAGCATGCATAAAACGGCCAGCGGATTCAGCTCTGGATTGAAGAAGCGGTTAATCATGACCGCAAAGGCGGTCACGACAATAGTAGACGAAATGAAGCAAATAATCGCTACGTAAAACATAATGGGAGAGACGAGCCAACGAGGCCAATAGGCGCGTAAAATTTCAGGCAGCCCCATGCCGGGAAAATGCGATAGCGCAGCCGTGTAGGCATAGGTCAGCAAAGTTCCGATGACTCCGGAAATCAGCATTGAAGAGACAGCGCCGGTGTAGCGATGTTCGATCAAAATATGCGGTACATACAGCATCAAGTTAACGAAGCTGGTCAGAAAAAAGTTGTAAAAGAAGTAGCGCGTCATTCCACCTTCACCTGCCCAATGTCCCCCGACTGCGGTTTTCTGCCTGCAAACATGCGGAAATAAGGCTTGCCAAAGCTGCGCAAATTGCATAAATACACCACATACATGAAAGCACCTACCGTAACACCGGTAATACCGAAAAAGATGGCCATCACAATGAGCGGGTATTTTAAAAAGCGTATCGCAAATGACAAGGAATTAACGGGAACGACAAAGTTGGAAATAGCGACAACGGAGGTCACGATAATCATAATGCTGCTGACGAGACCGGCTTGCTGGGCAGCTTGTCCCAAAATAAGACCGCCGACGGTCGTAGCGGTTGAGCCAATATAGCGAGGCAGCCTAATGCTAGCCTCTATTAGTGCTTCGATCATAAATAGCATGACCATTACCTCGATGAAGGACGGATAGGGAACGGCCGAGCGGCTTCCAGCGATGGAGAGCGCCAGCTGTACCCGAAACAGCTCTGGATTATAAGAAATAATGGATACATAGAGAGCTGGCAGCGTTATAGTCAATACAACCGCAACATACCGCAGTAAAATAAGCGTGCGGGTCATCCAAAAGGCTTCATAATTATCCTCGACAGCATGCATAAAATCGAAAAAGGTGACGGGAAGCACTAAAGCGAACATATTTCCTTTTATGAGAATGGCGATTTTACCATTGGAGATGGCGGTCGTAATGCGGTCTGGGCGCTCAGTGATCAGGACGGTAGGGAACAAATGCCACTGCTTTCCAGTTAAAATAGTTTCTAGCTCGCCTGCTGCCTGCAGCATTTCGGTTTGTGCTTTCGTCAGTCTTTGCCTCAATTGATTCAATACCGTAGGATCGACGCGGCGCTGGTCAAACAGCACAATAATTTCCGTCTTCGACAGCGAGCCTACGGTATGCTTCTCTACACACAGCTCAGGGGAGTGGTACATGCTGCGAATGAGGTTGAGCGACTTTTTCAAATCTTCGTTCAATGCTAGTTGAGGCCCTTGAATCGCGCTTTCTACTTGGGTTTGGGTACTTTCATTACTAATAATTTTCGCTGTGTAAAGCGAGTAAACAATACCTTGCGCTTCGATTAAGATATTGCCCTTAAGCAGTAAATCGGTCCATGTAGCTGAATCGTCAACGACTAGATAATCGCTAATTGTACGCAGCTGTTTATCGTAAGGCACCTCTTCCTTCATAAAAGGAACGATCACATAATTGCTGATCATTTGCTCGTCGCATAGAGAGGAAATATAGGCAATTTCAATACTCAATTCATCATTTTTGAGTTGTTGCACCTTCAAGTCAACCGATTGGGCAAACAGCAGGCGAATGTGTTCGATCACAGGGCTTCCCTCCTTCCAGCTTGTCGCTCACGGGCTTAAGGTGCGCCAGGCGACCAGTAATTATACCCATTGGAGTGAAACATTACAGGGTATCCTTTTGCCTAAGCAGCATAAAGTGCAGTACAATGAAGGGATGAGAAGTGAATTGCTAGGGTAGAGGAGAATACATATGTCCAACTGGTTTGAGCAGAGTTTCGGAAACGATTATATGGTTGTTTATAAGCATCGGGATTGGGATAATGCCTACAAGGAAGTACAACTGATGGCGCAGTGGCTCCAGTTGCCGGCTACAGCAAAGGTGCTGGATATTGGCTGCGGCATGGGTCGTCATGCTTTGGCACTGGCGGATTGCGGCTACGAGGTTACAGGGATGGATTTGTCTGAGCCGCTGCTTAGCGAAGCAAGGAAGCATGATGCGTTGCAGCGCGTAACCTGGGTGCAAGGCGACATGCGCCAGCTCCCTTTCGAATCGGGTACGTTTGAGGGGACGGTTAATTTATTTACGTCGTTTGGCTATTTTGCAGATGAAAAAGAGAACGTACAGGTGCTGCGGGAAATTCGCCGCATGCTGAAGCCAAACGCGCCATTTCTAATTGATTTTCTGAATCCGGCTTATGTCGAGCGTAATCTCGTTGCGGCATCGGAGCGCAAGGATGCAGCTACAGGCTGGATCATTCGCGAGCAGCGTAAAATTGAGGATGGTTGGGTCAAAAAGCATATCGAAATTGCCGTAAGCAGCAATGAGGCGGAAAATCGCCATTATGATGAGCAGGTTCGCCTGTATTCGCTCACGTGGTTTGAGCGGGCTTTCGCCGAGGCAGGCCTTGTGCTGGAGAAAACATTCGGCAATGTCGATGGCTCAGCCTTTGATGAGCTGAATTCGCCGCGCCTCATTATGCTCGGAAGGGCTCTTGCGTAATGGCGGCTCAAGCGGTGCAATGGGAGCATGGACTGCTGCAAGTGAAGCTTCCGCTGCCCTTTGCACTAAAAACGGTAAACAGCTACGTATTTACTGAGCCTGCGGGGGGTTATACACTTATCGATCCTGGTCTTCGAACGGAGGAGACGCTTGCGGCTTGGGGAGAGGTGTTTGCGGACCATTCGTTTGCGCCAGAGCAAATTTCGCGCATCATCCTCACGCATCAGCATCCCGATCATTACGGTTTGGCGGGCTATTTTGCCGAGCTAAGCGGCGCGCCAGTATTGATGTCAAGGCGCGCCCATAACTATGCCAAACGGTTATGGGGAGAGGGCAGCACAATGACAGAGGAGTTTGCTGATTTATTTGCGCTGCATGGCATGCCGCAGCACGATATAGATGAAATTAGCAGCAACTTTAGCAGCTTTCATGAAAAAGTTTCGCCGCAGCCGCAGCAAGAGCAAATCATTTATATTGAGGCTGGAGAGACGCTTATGCTTGGCGGTTCGCAGTGGGAGCTGCTAGATGCGCCAGGACATGCCTATGGCCAGCTCTGCTTTTATGAAGCAAATAAACAATGGATGATATGCGGCGATCAGGTGCTGCCGCGCATTACCCCTAATATTAGCATCATGCCAGGTGAGGAGATAAATCCGCTTGGCGATTTTCTGGCAAGTCTGGATCGATTAAGCGAATACGAGGTGAAGCGCGCTTTTCCAGGTCATTATGATTCATTTACTACGTTTGCCAGCCGGATCGCCGAAATCAAGCAGCATCATGTGCAGCGGCTGGAGCAAATGCGAATGATGCTGCAGGAGCCGCTCACAGGCTTTGAGGTGTGTGAACGATCTTTCGGTGCACGGGTACAACAAAGCCCGCATCAGCACCGTTTTGCAATGGCCGAGACGCTTGCCCATTTGTATGAGCTGGAGCTGTCAGGCAACATATCGCGAACGGAGCGTGCGGGCGTTATTTATTTTTTTAAATGATAGGGAACGGTCGTTACGACGACGTTTTTGCGGTGCAGCAGCAGGGCGCGAATCATAAAGCTCGTTTGGTTGTGTAAAATATTATGCCAGCCGCGTTTCGGGATAAATTGCGGAATAATGACCGTCACGCGGTAGCTCGACTGGCTTGCCTTGCGCTCCACCGTATCAATAAATTTCAGCAGCGGCTGCATGACAGAACGATAAGGCGAATGCAGCACAACGAGCCGTATGTCCGGCTGCCACTCCTTCCATTTTTCCTCGAACGCCTCGCCTTCCTCTCGCTCAAACGGCACATACACCGCGATAATTTGATTCACTGACAATGACTTCGCATAGGCAATGGAATTATCAACAACATGCGTCATGCCGGCCACAGGCAAAATCAATACATTGCCTTCAATCGTCATGGCAGGCTCGCAGGTTGTGAGCCGCAGTTGCTCGCCGACGGCGTTGTAATGCTTTTTAATCCGGTGAAACACATAAATAATAATCGGCAGAAACACGAGCACAGGCCATACTTGAGCGAACTTGGTCAAAAAGAACATCATCGTGACGATTAGGCTAATGAGCGCTCCTGCCGAATTAATAAGCAGCTTCACGACCCAGCCCTTCGGCTTCTGGCGTACCCATTTTACGATCATTCCCGTCTGGGACAGGGTAAATGGAATGAACACACCGACTGCATAAAGCGGAATCAAATGCTCGGTCTGACCGCCAAAAGCAATAATTAATAGGATGGACAGCACGCCAAGGCTGATAATGCCGTTGGAATAGCCAAGGCGATCGCCCCTGACCGTAAACATCCGCGGAATAAACTTGTCTTTAGCCAAATTCACCGCAAGCAGCGGGAAGGCCGAATAGCCAGTGTTTGCTGCCAAAATCAAAATCAGCGCCGTTGTGCCCTGAATGAAGAAATACATAAAATGCCGTCCAAAAGTATGCTCAGCAATTTGCGAAACAACCGTAACTTCTGCCGTCGGTTTAATGCCGTAAAAATAGGCCAGAAACACAATGCCAGAGAAGAGAATGGCCAGCAATATGCCCATCGATGCCAGCGTCTTTGCAGCATTGCGGGGAGCCGGGTCGCGAAAGTTTGGTATCGCATTGGAAATGGCCTCTACTCCTGTGAGCGCGGAGCTGCCAGAAGCAAAGGCGCGCAGCAGCAGGAACAAGCTAATGCCTGCAACTGGCGTGCCAATCGGCGTATGCAGCTCAGGCGGCACGTGGCCGTTTACAATGTTGTAAATACCTGCCCCAATTAAAATAAACAGCGCAAGGACGAATAAATACACCGGATAAGCGAGAATGGAGGCCGACTCGGTTACACCCCGCAAATTCAATATCGTAATTAAAATGACGAAAATAACAGCAATCAACACATTATGCTCATGCAGGCTGGGAAATGCCGATGTGATCGCATCGGTTCCAGCGGAGACGCTGACGGCTACCGTCAATATGTAGTCTACTAGCAAGGAGCCGCCTGAAATTAATCCAGGGAAAATGCCGAGATTTTCTTTGGAAACGACATACGCGCCCCCGCCCTGCGGATAGGCAAAAATAATTTGCCGATAAGACAGGATGAGCGCCAGCAGCAAAATGAGCACGAATGCGGCAATGGGGATGGAATACCAGAACGCAGCAGCGCTTACGGTTATTAACACAATCAAAATTTGTTCGGGTCCATAGGCAACGGAGGATAGAGCATCCGACGAAAGAATAGCCAGCGCTTTCAGCTTGTTCAGCTTCTGATCGCCCAATTCATTGGATTTGAGCGGCCGTCCGATTAAAAGCCGTTTTAAAATAGTCATCATTTCAGGTCACCGCCAGCTGTTAGTCGTAAAAGTCTAAGGTAATTTTGCAGAGCACGTTATTGCTACTATCTCCTGTTATAAGTTATTTCACCATGGAAAAAAAAGCTGCATAATCTCTCCGCATGATCATAGTCCTCCAGCATGCTGTTTGTAAAATCTCGTTTTCAGCTGAAAAGAGGCGGAAAGGTTCCCTTTTGACCATGTAAGCGATTACAATTAAATGCTGTTTAGCGGCGCGAGGTGTAGCTTGCGGTAGGAATGATTATTGCCTTATTTTCAAAAATCATGATTCGAAATCATCCTGTATGGTTGCTCTTTTATTTGCTTTGAGGCGTTATCCCCTCAGCTCAGAAAAGTTTAGTTGCATAGGCAAGCCCAAATTCTGAGCTAAGGGGATAACAGCGTAAAGCAAAAAAAAGCGGATATTATTTCATGAAAAAGCTTGTAAAGCTGAAAAGAGAATGCTGGGTGGTTGAGGGCAGAAGGGGGACATGAGGTGTATCTAAAGGGTGCATCTGCCCTTTAACGGGCTAGTCGATAGTCATAAAACAGGCGCCGCGTCTTGGGTAAGACGCGGCGCCTGTTCGTTAAATATCCGACTTTAATCGAGCGGGGGATTAGTTGCTCCTTCACGCTCCGCTTGCTTCCGATGGGCAATGCGGCTTGCGGCTGAGGCCGCAATGGCACCGATAATATCATCGAGGAAGGTGTGGACTTCACCGCTCGATTTATCGTTAAGCTTTTTCAGTATGCCGGGCTTCAGCTTGTCAATATAGCCGAAGTTTGTGAAGCCGATACTTCCATATACATTGACGATGGACAGGGCGAGAATTTCATCGCAGCCGTACAGTCCTTCATCGTTTTTGATCATTTCCTGAAGCGGCGTCAGCAGCTTGCCTTCCTCGGCCAGCATATCGAGCTGGATGCCAGTGAGCACTGCATTTTGCACCTCGCGCTTGGATAGAACGGCGTCAACATTTACGATGCATTCATCGATCGTTAGCTCAGGAAAATAATCCTTTTGCAAAAAATGCACGAGCTGGGCCACGGCGATCTTCGTAATGCCGCGCTTAACAAGCCACTCCTCCGTCGCCTCGGCAACCTTGCGGCTGTTCAAGCTGTATGGTTGTGGTGTTGTCATCTTGGTGTCCCCCTTATTGGATGTAATTTTGTGGACAAAACTGGTCTAAAACGGGGAAGGGCTCGTATACATATTACTACAAAATGAGAGTTGTACAAAGCCGCATGCGGCAAAAATCACTAGAGGAGGAAAAAATAAAATGGTTCAAACGAAATGGATTCGCCTTGCCGCGATAAGCGGTGTTATGGTTGTGCCTCTGCTGACCGCAGGGTGCGGGATTTTTTCAACGGAGACAAGCAAGGAGATTGACCCGCCTCAGACGGAATCAACCAACGTCATTGACGGTACGAATACAGGACAGACAAGCAGCGTAAAGCCACAAGGGGAAGAAACGCAATTGACCGTCTACTTGGAGGACAAAAACGGGTATCTTGCACCAATCTCGCTGCTTACGACGCTTGGCGGCAAAGAAACAGCCGGGCAGAAGGCGCTGGAAATGATGGTCGATGGCGGCGCTTATGCGAGCCAATTGCCGGAAGATTTTCAGGCGGTGATTCCACAAGGTACTCAAATTAAGTCCTACCATGTTGATCCGCAGTTGAAGCTGGCGACAGTAGAGTTTTCCGCTCCTTTTGCAGATTATACGGCAACGAAAGAGCGGGAGATCGTTGAAGCGATCACGTGGACGCTGACGGCGATGACAGGAATTGAAAAGGTGGAGCTCTGGTACGAGGGAAGCAAGCTGAGCGAAATGCCGGTTGATGGTTTCCCGCTGGACCGTCCGCTTACTCGCTCAGTCGGCATTAATCTGGAAACAGCGGATGGCGTCAGCTCGGCCTATTCAACACCAGTGACGCTGTATTTCTCCTCACAAACGTCCAACGAAGAGCAATATTATGTGCCCGTTACAAGGCTGATCGCAAGGCCCGAATCGACGGTGAAAGCAGCGGTGGAGGAGCTGATAGCCGGTCCGCTTAACCGCAAACAGCTGAATGGTGTGATGACGAATGACATTCAGGTTACAAGCATAGAGCAAAAGGATGATACCGTAACGGTAGATCTTCAAGATACCGCATATGAGAGCGGCCAAAATGCCCCAGCTGAAATGCTGCAGGCTGTTGTACTATCTGTGACGGAGAATACAGGGGCAGCCAAAGTTCAAATCCGGTTGAATGGCGAGGCGAACGTTGTGGATGATCAAAATACTTCTTACAGCGAGCCAGTCGGCAGACCGCATCATGTGAATGCGATGAAGTCATAAAAGGGTAATATAAGCAATGGGTTGGTGTCTGATGTGATAGCTTCAGGGCAAGGAGAGGGCAGAGGGCGTATATGCGCCCTCTTTTTGCGGTTTCGGATGCTTTTCTAGTTTTACTTTGGTAAAATGGGTAGTATTGTGTTGAAACATAGCTAGGAGGCTGCATGACGATGAGAACAGATGGACGTCAAACAAATGAGCTGCGACCGGTTACAATTACGGCCGGCGTAAATAAATATGCGGAAGGATCCGTCCTGATTGAGGTCGGAGAAACGAAAGTTATTTGTACAGCAAGTGTGGAGGAGCGTGTGCCTCCTTTTATGAAAAATCAGGGAAAAGGCTGGATTACGGCGGAATATTCGATGCTGCCCAGAGCAACCCATTCGCGCAATCATCGGGAATCGGCTAAAGGAAAGCTGACAGGCCGTACAATGGAAATCCAACGTCTCATTGGCAGAGCTTTGCGATCTGTCGTGGATTTGCAGGCGCTTGGAGAACGAACGATTACGCTGGATTGCGACGTTATTCAAGCAGATGGAGGTACGCGCACAACCTCGATCACTGGCGCTTTTCTCGCGCTTTGTTTGGCAGTAAATAAATTATCCACGAACATAACGTTTGCGAAATATCCGATAACGGATTATTTGGCTTCTGTGAGCGTTGGCGTTATTCAGGATCAGTCGATGCTTGACCTTGCTTATGACGAGGACTCCAAGGCGAAGGTGGACATGAACGTCGTGATGACGGGAAGCGGCCAATTTGTGGAGCTTCAAGGTACAGGGGAGGATGCGCCATTTTCACGCAAGGAGCTGAGTGAGCTTCTAGAGCTGGCAGAAGGCGGCATTGCTGAGCTGATTGCTAAGCAGCGCGAGGTGCTTGGGGAAGCAGCGGGGCTGATCGGAGGAGGAGCAGAGAAATGATGGAGCTGAGCAGCGAGATCATTCTGA
The DNA here is from genome assembly GCF_038051995.1 of Paenibacillus sp. FSL H8-0537. Classification (NCBI taxonomy): domain Bacteria; kingdom Bacillati; phylum Bacillota; class Bacilli; order Caryophanales; family Paenibacillaceae; genus Paenibacillus; species Paenibacillus sp. FSL H8-0537. The sequence goes on from NZ_CP150290.1 coordinate 1,989,057, forward strand.
TTGCTACGAAAAATGAGGGCAAGGTCAAGGAATTTGCCCATGCCTTCGCCAAGCTTGGCAAGCGTGTAGTCAGCCTGAATGAATATCCGGATTTTGCGGATATTGTGGAGGATGGGGATAGCTTCGCGGCAAATGCGCGAATTAAAGCCAAGGCGGCTGGGGATGCGTTTCAGGTGCCGGTGCTCGCCGATGATTCCGGCTTGAGCGTAGCGGCGCTTGCCGGTGCTCCTGGTGTATATTCGGCCAGATATTCTGGCGAAGGGGCTACAGACAGCTCCAATAATGCAAAGCTGCTTGCTGAGCTGAACCGTTTGGCGCTGACAGAAGCGGCTGAGGCGCTGGAGGATGGCACAAGGCTGCTGAGCCGTGCCCAATTTGTATGTGTGCTGGCGCTGTATGATCCAGCGACAGGCGAGTTTATGGAAGCCGAAGGAACGGTTGATGGTTTTATTATGGACAAGCCGCGCGGTGCTGGCGGCTTCGGCTATGACCCGCTGTTCTGGCTGCCAACGCTTGCTCGCGGCATGGCGCAGCTGTCCAAGGAAGAGAAGCAGCAGATCAGCCATCGCGGAAATGCGCTGAAGAAACTTTTGCCGAAGTTGGTTTAATTCAGAGTGCATAGGGTTTATCAAAATGTAGATCAGCTTTCAGCGCAGTAACAATAAAGCCTACGAATCCAATGTGTAATCTGGATTCGTAGGCTTTATATATATTTAATTGACGGCGACAAGGCGTTATTTTGATTCAACCTAGAATTGTGATTACTTAATGGTAATGCCGTACTCCTTCAGCCAAAGGTTCGTTTGATACAAATAGGCGAACAGCTGAGGGCCGGACATTAATTGGCCGAACCAGGGAATATTGGAGCTGGCGTCAGCGGACTCGGCGAGCTCGCGCACTTTTTTAACATCAATGAGCGGCAGCAGCGGGGAAGAGGAATCGTTTAATACGTCAAGCAGCAGCCCTTTGACAGCGGCCAAATAATTCGGATTATGCGTCTTCGGATAGGGGCTTTTTTTGCGTGTCAGCACGTCGTCTGGCAATACGCCGCGGAGCGCCTTGCGTAAAATGCCTTTTTCGCGGTCACCGGATGTTTTTATATCCCATGGAATATTCCATACATACTGCACGAGCCGGTGGTCGCAAAATGGGACGCGCACTTCAAGTCCCGCAGCCATGCTCATCCGGTCCTTCCGGTCCAGCAGCGTTGGCATGAAGCGGGTAATGTTGAGGTATGACATTTGCCTCATTTTTCGCACAGCTGCGCTTTCGCCGTCCAGATGCGGCACTTCTGCAACCGCTTGGGCATAGCGGTCGCCGATATAATCAAGCGGCTTAATCCATTTTTTTACATCCGGAGCGAGTAGACTCGCGCGCATATCAGAGGCGAGCGACCATGGAAAGGTGGACGCATTCAGCGCATCCTCGCGGTGGAACCATGGATAGCCGCCAAAAATTTCATCGGCCGCTTCACCAGAAATGGCGACGGTCGCTTCTTTTTTGATTTCACGGCAAAACAAAAGCAGCGAAGCATCGACGTCCGCCATGCCTGGCAGGTCACGGGCGAAGGTGGCATCGCGCAAAGCGGCTACCAGCTCCGGCGTATCAAACTGCACCGGGTGATGGATGGTATCAAGGTAGGTGGTCATCCGCTCGATCCATGGGGCATCGCTGTTCGGCTGAAAGGCATGAGCCTTAAAATGCTTGGCATTATCCGCATAATCAACGGAAAACGTATGGACGCTTCCTTGCTTTGTCTGCTCATAATATTGCACCGCAAGCGTCGTCAAGGCGCTGGAATCCAGTCCGCCAGACAGCAGGGTGCACACCGGGACATCCGACACGAGCTGGCGCTCGGTTGTATCACGAAGCAGGTCGCGGACATGCTCGGCCGTTTCTTGAACATTTTCCGTATGGGGCGAGCTTTCGAGGCTCCAATATTTTGTTCGTCGGATCCCCGCTTGAGACACCGTCATGCACTCTGCTGGCAGCAGCTCGGTAATATGCTTATAGACGCCTTGACCGGGCGTTCTCGCAGGGCCAAGTATAAACAGCTCGGCAAGCCCTTCTGCGCCAACCTCCGGCAGCACGTCAGGATGGGCCAAAATCGCCTTTGGTTCTGATCCGAACAAAAATAGCCCGTTTGCCTGACTGATAAACAAGGGTTTGACGCCAAGTCTGTCACGGGCCAAAAAAAGCTCCTGCTCCTCCACATTCCATATCGCAAAGGCGAAGATGCCATTAAAGCGTTCTACGCAAGCTTTGCCCCATTCCATAAAAGCATGGAGCAGCACCTCTGTATCGCATGTCGTTGTAAATTTACTTCCAGCCGCCTCCAATTCCTTGCGCAGCTCTCCTGCGTTGTATAACTCGCCATTATAGACGATGACAAATAAATCATCATCTTCGGTGCGCCGAATCATCGGCTGGGCGCCATTTTCCGGATCGATAACGCTGAGCCGCCGGTGTCCAAGCGCACAATGCGCTGATATCCATGTGCCAGAGGCGTCAGGGCCGCGAAGCTCAAGTGTTTTTGTCATTTTTTCCAAAATGCTGCTGTCTTGGGTCAGATCGCGCGTCCAATCAATCCAGCCGGTTATTCCACACATTGCCCTCATCCCTCTCTTTGCAGGACTCCAGTCGCGATAATAATAGTCATATGCTGAAAAAAGGCATAAAATGTCTGTCCATCTGGGGAAGCTAAGGATGGCGGCGCGGCAAGCAGCTGTGATTATGGCATTAATTCGGAAGGGAGTGTCAGCTTGCATATGAGACAAGGCGATGAATTAGATCATACCCGCCGAAAATATTATGTATCCGTCCAGGCAGGGCAAATTCTTGAGGATCAAGGCGCTGCAGCCTATGAGCTGGAGATTATGGCAAACGAACGGGAGTTTATCCGCTTGCAGGAGCTATTTGAGGAGCTTTCGAGCATGGATGAATTGCAGACGTTCCATTTTGCCAAAACGCCGTTCAGCCCAGCCAGTGATGAAGAAATGAATTACGGGTACGATTCTTTAATTGTGCAAATTTATGGGCTATTGCATGAGTATGGCACAGAAGCAACGAAACTCCATATTAAGCAGATGGGACTGCCGCTTCATGAGGCGACGATGGGAGGGGGATCAGAAGATGAGTCAATCACCTAAGGATAAAAGCCAGAAATTTGAGGTGAACCCGAAGTTTGCCGAGCAGGTTGTCGACAAAAATCCCAAGCATGATGCACAAAATAACCCGACAGGCAATCGTGGCGGCAACCGAAGATAAGCCATTTGTTGATGTTAGCTGGACTGAGGCTGTGTGCGACTATTTTTTATAAACGAATAGCGAATGCTTTACTGCTTCGTCTTATGGATTCGTCAAGTAGCGAACCGATAAGGCGGTTACAATGCAGTAAGCGTTCGCTTTTTGTTTCATATAAGTAAGCCTTTTATTTTCATTTGCATAAATATGGAATTAATTTACAATTCGAGTGAAGGCAGGTATTGAAACCTGTGGGTGTAGAGGGTAAACTTACCAAGAGAGATTGAATGATTGCATATATCCATGCAGCAAAACGCACGGTCGTGGCAGCTTTGCTGCAGTTCGTTTGCAGAATATGGAGGGGGGAGTTTTTAAAACGAGCAAGCAGCATTCTTCTCTACTACTACTGATTTATAAGGAGTCCAAATGAAAAAAATTAGTGCTTTACTCATGTCATTATTTGTAGCTTTTTCCCTGTTTACTCCTGTACATGCGGCTGAGAAGCCAATAAGCGTCGTTATTAATGGCAGCGAAGTCAAGTTTGACAATTTTGAGCCTGTTATTGAAAAGGGCAGCACCCTCGTGCCAATGCGTCCGATTTTGGAAGAGCTTGATGCGAAGGTCGTGTGGAACAAAAGCACGCAAACGGTAACCGCTACCAAAGAAGGCGTAGATCTGTCGCTGCAAATTGGCAACAAAACGGCTACGGTCAACGGCGAGAAAAAACAGCTTGAAGTAGCTCCAAAAACAATCAAAAACGTAACGTACATTCCGCTTCGCTTCATTGGCGAGGCAACTGGCTATCAAGTAGACTGGAGCAAAGCGCTTCGCACGATTACCTTTACGATTAAGGTTAATGCCGAAGGCAGCAAAGGCTTCTTGTGGAAAGTAGAAAAAAATGGCAATACAGTTTACCTGCTTGGCTCGATTCATGTGGCGAAAGACAGCATGTATCCGCTTCGTCCGGAAATTGAAGAGGCATTCAAAGCAGCACAGCATCTGGCGGTAGAGGTTGACTTGACAAAGCTTGATCCTACAGCCTTGCAGGCTTATGCAAACAAATTGGGTACTTACTCGGATGGTACGACGCTCAAGGATCATATCTCGGCGGAGACATATGCAAAAATTACAGCTCTGTTGAAAGCAAATAAATTGCCGGAAAATACCTTTGATCCTTATAAGCCATGGATCGTAACACAAACCATTACTGCGATGGGTATGCAGGGTACTGGTTACAATACTAGCAATGGCATAGATCTTTATTTCACAGAAAAAGCGAATAAAGCGAATGTTCCTGTCATTTCTCTTGAGACAGCAGAGGGTCAACTGTCCATGTTTGAAGGTTTCTCAAAAGAATTGCAGGAGAAGCAATTGGTTCAAACTCTTGATGCAGTAAGCCAGCCAGCAACTTCGGAGCCTACAGGCATCGATGCTTTAACCGATATGTGGGTAAGTGGCAGCGACGATGAACTCGTTGCATTGACAGCAGAAGTTGAAAAAGAGCCTGAATATTACAATGCTTTGATTAAAGACCGTAATGTTGGTATGACGAATCAAGTAAAAGGATTTTTGAACGGTACTGATAAATCGACCTATTTTGTAGTAGTAGGGGCATTGCATATGTTGGGTCCTGACGGTATCGTGACGCTGCTTGAGAAAGATGGCTTTACCGTTGAAAGACAGTAGTAAATCGTTGCTATAATCGAATGAGTAGGAATGAAAGACACCATTTCTCCCGTTAATTGGGGAAGAAGTGGTGTCTTTTCTTTTTGTAAGTAAATAATGAATTCTATAATTCGTAAAATTTATTTATTTTTAAAAAATAATCTTTTACTTGCGTGGCATTGTTGTAATATACTTCAATAAGCAGGAAGCATATAAACTGAAGGGATGTTTGCAGTGAAGAAAATAGTATTTTTTATCCTTATGATTTCGTTATTTATTCCAAGTGCTACAACAAGTTATGCAGCAGAAGGGAAATGGAAAGTATATTTGGATGGTACAGAGCTGTCATTCAGTAATTCTCCATTTGTTAGTGAAGGCACTACGCTTGTGCCCTTCCGCAATTTGTTTGAAGCATTAGGGGCAACCATTAGCTACAATGGCAAGACGAAAACGATTAATGCGAAGAAAGATAATACAGAAATTATGTTAACAATTAATAATCCGGTAGCCTATTCAAATGGGGCATCCTTTAAATTGAATGTGGCTCCTAAGTCGATATCGGGTGTAACGTATGTGCCGCTTCGTTTTGTAAGTGAAACGTTAGGCTATGGCATTGAAGTGAAAAGCAAAAAAATATATCTGAATGCTGGCAGTACAACGACGGCAACTCCTACAACTACGCCGGCACCAACTCCAACTCCAACTGATCCTGCTAAAACGCAAGATATGACGATTGAACAAATAGGCGAGCTGTCCGATCGAGTTGTGTATATTGAGGTAGTTGATCAAAATAATAAAGCAATCGCAAGCGGAAGCGGCGTTATTGTCGGATCAAAGGGCGAAATTATAACCAATTATCATGTTATTGAAGGCGCTCATAAAGCGGTTATTTATACAAGTGATGAAGTGAAATATGAATCCAGCACTGTTTTAAATGCCGATAAGGATAGAGATCTGGCTTTGATCAAAATAGATTCGTCTAATTTGAACTTGCCAACCGTTACGATTGGCGATTCCTCCAAGCTGAAATTGGGCGAATCTGTCGTGGCAATCGGGTCCCCGCTTGGTTTCACCAACTCGCTCACTTCAGGCGTTGTTAGTACGAAGAACAGAACGGTTGACGGCCAAAATTATATCCAAATTTCTACGCCTATCGATCATGGGAGCAGCGGTGGAGCCTTGTTTAACTTGAGAGGCGAGCTGGTAGGCATTACAACTGCGCTTGTAGAAAGCTCTGCAGCCATCAATCTAGCTATTCCTTCAACAGATGTGAGCACTTTTTTGAAAAAGCCTCAGCAATCTAAATCTTATACTGCTGCCGCGCCAGGAGAATCAACGTCTGGAAGTACTCAAGCTGCTACGGTGAAACAAATTGAGAATTTTCTAAATGATGAATATAGCTACATTACCTATGAAGGTTTGGAATTTGAGTTTACATGGTTTGCTTCGCTTGCTGAGGATAAAAAAAATATTATAATTGGCGGAGTAATTAACGATACTGCTGTTTATTCGGATTTGATGAAGCTTCAGAAAAAGGATGATATGTCTATACCGGATATTATGTATTACATTTCTGAAGAGCTTTATGATAATTTGAAGGTGGAAGGCGCATTTATCGGATTGTATCTCGCCACTTATTCCAAAACGTATCCTAGCCAGTTCCCTGCCGATTCTATTGAGAGGGAAGGCTCGGGTTATGGCGTATTCCATAATTTTATTTTTGGAACGGTTGATTTTAAAGAAAAGAAAATGTATTATACTTTAGATTTATACGGTGATGATGACTTTATAAGCGTCCGAATTTAGTGAGCATTGTCTCGCTATAGATAGTAAAAACAAAGGAATGGATCCTCATCTGGGAAACCGCTCTCAGGCTGTCGAGAAAGTATCGACAGCTTTTTTTATAAATATTTAGCTTAACACGACACCGCGTTAATTTGTTTTCAAATGATAACGGGCGTAAGATCATTGATCCGCTTGTTCTTTTCAAGATAATCTTTCTGGGTATTTCTACGGTATTCGTTCTGAACGTCTTGAGATGAGACGTAGGGTTTCTCGACAATTTGAAAAGAGTAACTTCTCTCGTGGAGGAGTTACTCTTTTTTGGATTGAATATCAAAAAGCAGCGAGCGCACGTTTCAAAAGTCTAATTACTAATTGTTTTTGTCGGATAAACTCAATTTCACTTTTGAAATGAAAGGATCTGAATTGGAGTCGTTCCTGTGTTTTAAATATGCAAGAAGAATATTATTCATTTTTTCATCAATTTCAGAATGCTTACTTCTAATGGATACTAACCAAGAAGAGATTCTAAATTTATTAAGAATAGCTGTCATCAGCAAACTAATTAAAAAGCCAAGTAAACTAGAAGTAATAAATAAGCTGAGGTTATTAATATTGGAATCTGTTAACTTTGTAGCATAGTCTATTAATTTATTAATCCAAATGAAAACGAAGAAATGTAATAGAAATACTCCTAAAGAGTACCGTTGCCCTAGAGTAGATAATTTTGAGGCAAAAGGAATTTCAATTTTACTATAAATATCACCAAGGAAAAGGAAAGAAAGAGATAGCCAAATCGGTAAAGAAGCTTTTAAGGGTACTGAAGAGAATTCCCCACCTTTTAAAATTCCGTATACGTATCCCATTGCTATTAAAGGTACAAATAAAATGAATACTAATTTTATAGGGGAAGAAAGCTTAATGGTTGGGAGATGCTTAGAGATCCCGCTAATTTCATACAAGAAGGCTAAAACAGTTATTCCTAAAGCTAATTTATTTAATTGTAAAAGGTTACTAATCGACTCCATTTTCGTGGTATCTACAAAAGTAATTAAAAAAATCATAAGAGTAAGCCCTAAAACTGTGAGTCGTTTTATAAACCCACCTTTTTTTATAAGTATTGATACAACAAATGCAAAACTATATATAATTATTAATTGATATAAATAATAAACGGGGCTATAGTTACCTGATTTCAGGGTGCTGAATCCATCCTTTAAAATAGAATTTACGTCGGTTCCGCTTAAAAACAAATGAAACGGATAACGCCAATAGCCTTCATAAAATATGTAGTTTGGAATATCATACAAGACAACATATGCTAGTAATAAAAGTCCAATTTCTTTAACTCTCGTAAATATCATCAACGGCTTTTTATTGAATGATTTGAGAGCAAATCTTGCTGATACAACATAAAAAAAGGGCATTGCCCAACAAAATGCAAAAAGCTTAGCTTGGTCGATAATACTCTGCTGATCAGGAGACATTGAACCGTAATACGAATTGTGAAACCAAATAATTGCAAAGCACCCGATTAATCTGTATAGATCTGTTAAATTCGCAACCCTCAAAAGAAGTCCCTCCAAAATTATCTTTTTATATGTTTATTATACTCTAAAGTTATACGGAAGTAAGCTGGAATGGGATAACCATATATTTTTGTTGAGTTCATATTATGTAAGTGCTTGCTTGAGGCGTATATAAATTAAGCCATTCCTACAGTTCTTACAGTAGAAAATAAAAAGGGCTATCCTGAGGTCATTTTCATGACTTTAAGATAGCCCTTAACTAAATTGCAATTCAATAAACTTATTGATTGAAATACGTCCCAGGAGAGATTCGAACTCCCGACCGACGCCTTAGAAGGGCGTTGCTCTATCCAGCTGAGCTACTGGGACACGTAAGAATGAGTATAGCATGGCGGCCTGTATTTACGCAATAGGCAATTTTATGTTTCTGCTTGAAAATATTTGGGTAAAAAAGCCACATGAATTAATATACACATTTTCAATGAGCAGGGCAAGCTTTTTTTATAATTATGCTGCTGGATAAACGTATATTTTTATATTGCTCGCTTCCGTGGTATAATCTATCGCAAGCAATGGACAGATGAAGCTGGAGTTTGACCGACAAGGTGGTGGTACCATTACAACTCCCAATGACTCGCATAATGAAGGCACAGGAAAAAACGTGTATTTGTTCCCGCGAATGTTGGATCAGTATCAAATTCAATTGACCCGGATGCTTGAAGCCGAGCAATATGGTGAAGCCAAGCGGCTGCTGCAGTTCCTGCTTTCCTGCAAAGGCGAGGACGAGCGCCACTATGAGGAATGGGAAAGCTTGCTTTCCTGGCTCGATATGGCTTTTCCGGAATATCGCGTTCCTGGTGAAGAGGAGGCTTTAAATCCAGCAGAGCAGGAAGCCGATGAGCAAGCGATACGTGAAGATCTGCTCAATCCTGCTGAGCAGGATGAAGGTTATGTGAAACAGGTGCTCTACATTATGAAGCATCACCCGATGATTGATCAGCAGATTTTAGCGCTGGAGCGGGCGGTATTCATTCGGGCAACCGAGGTGAATGATATCATTTCACAGTGGCTCACCACAGCGTCAGACGTTCATCCTATCGTGCAGTTCAAGGCGCTGCAATGCTTGCGCAAGCGAGGAGCGACCGGACGGCTCGTTATGGAGCGGCTAGGCGAGCAGGCAGAGCTGGAGATCGACGCGACGCCGCTTGCAATGGATGATTTTCCACAGCCCGTCAACCGCATTTTGGAGCGCGTGGAGAGCATTACGGAGGCGGATGATCCATCGCTTCCACATTTTGCGAGAGAGCTTTGGAAAGACAGTCTGCAATTTTTATACGGCACGACCGCTTACACTTGGATGCTGCGGGATGATGAGGAGACGGTGGATTGCTACGCAGGAGCGCTGCACCAGACTTTGTTAATTACCGTATACGGCACCGTCAATGATGATGATATTCGTGATACATACGGCATTACAGAAGCACTTAGATTCCGTTACGAACAGGCCTGCCGGACGCTTCGTCAGGTGGCCGTTGTACAGCAACCAGGGGATGAAGATCCAGAGCCTTGATTAAAAAGCTCAATACTATTATAATAGAATGGTTTATGAAACGTGAAATCTACGGATGTATGCGTATTTTTGGAGGGGAAAGCATAAAATGAAAGCAACTTGGGAAAAAATAGACAAGAACCTCATCTCTATTGATGTTGAGGTTGGTGCTGAGAAAGTAGCAGTAGCACTGGATGAGGCGTTTAAGAAAGTCGTTCAAAAGGTTAACGTTCCTGGATTCCGTAAAGGTAAAGTTCCACGGGGCATGTTCGAATCGCGCTTTGGCGTAGAGAGCCTGTATCAGGATGCAATCGACATTTTGCTGCCTGAAGCTTACACAAACGCAATCGAAGAAAACGATCTTCAGCCGGTTGACCGTCCTGAAATCGATGTTGAGCAATTTGGCAAAGGCCAAACGTTCAAATTCAAAGCTAAAGTTATCGTTAAGCCAGAAGTTGAGCTTGGCGAGTACAAAGGCCTTGAAGTTACAGCTGCAAGCACAGAAGTTAGCGAAGAAGAAATCGCTGCTGAGCTTGCGCGCCTGCAGCAACGCCATGCTGAGCTGACTGTTCTTGATGAAGGTTCAGCTGAGAACGGCGATACAACTGTCATTGATTTTGACGGTTATGTAGATGGAGAACAGTTCGAAGGCGGTAAAAGCGAAGGTTATTCGCTGGAGCTGGGCTCGAATTCCTTCATTCCAGGCTTTGAAGATCAAGTAGTTGGTATGCAAATCGGCGACTTCAAAGATGTTGAAGTAACGTTCCCGGAAACCTACCACGCTGAAAACCTTGCTGGTAAGCAAGCGATTTTCAAAGTGAAGCTGCACGAAATCAAACGCAAAAGCCTGCCTGCTCTTGACGATGAGTTCGCTAAAGATGTCAGCGAATTTGATACGCTTGAAGAGTACAAGCAAGATCTTGCTGGCAAGCTGAAAGAAAAGAAAGCTAAAGATGCAGAGCAAGCGCTTGAAGTTCAAATCGTTGAAAAAGCAAGCGAAGCTTCGCAAGTGGAAATTCCTCAGCCGATGGTTGATACTGAAGTGGATTTCATGCTTCGCGATTTCGAAAACCGTCTTCGCATGCAAGGCATGACGCTGGACCTGTACTACCAGTTCTCTGGTCAAGACGAGTCCGTGCTTCGTGAGCAAATGGCAGGCGATGCAGCTAAACGCGTTCGCAACAACCTGGTTCTTGAAGCTATTGCTAAAGCAGAGGGCATCGAGATTACAGACGAGGATTTGACAGCTGAGCTTGAAACACTGTCGACTTCTTACAACCGTCCAGTTGAAGAACTTCGTGAACTGTTCACGAAAAACGGCAACATCGATAGCCTGAAGCAAGATGTTCAACTGCGCAAAACAATCAAACTCTTGAATGACAACAGTAAGATCGTTGAAGCAGTTCAAGAAGCTTAATTAATCAACTGAATATAAGCATTAACCTGAGAATAAGGCACGTCTACCCACGTGCCTTATTTTCAAACTACATAATGGTACATTTAAGCGCGGGGCAGTTCTCCGTACATATCAAGCATCGCCGTTCGCATAAGGTAGTAGTGAAAAATGACAGTGAGCTTTTGGCGTGTTACAATAAAGTTGGAAATTAAGCCATAAACGAAAAGAGGTTGGTCGGATGAATCTGGTACCTATCGTAGTCGAACAAACGAATCGCGGGGAGAGGTCTTACGATATTTACTCGCGTTTGCTCAAGGACAGAATTATATTTCTCGGAAGTGCGATTGATGACGATGTTGCAAACTCCATCATTGCACAGCTGCTTTTTCTAACGGCCGACGATCCTGAGAAAGACATCCATCTGTACATCAATTCCCCTGGCGGTTCCGTTACGGCTGGCATGGGCATTTTTGATACGATGCAATATATTAAGCCGGACGTGTCTACGATTTGTGTAGGTATGGCTGCGAGCATGGGTTCCCTTCTGCTGACAGCTGGAGCCAAGGGCAAGCGTTTCGCGCTGCCTAACAGTGAAGTTATGATTCATCAGCCGCTCGGCGGTGTAAGAGGTCAGGCAACGGATATTAAAATCCATGCCGACTGGATTCTTAAAACCAAGCATAAGCTGAATAATATTTATGTGGAGCGTACCGGCCAGCCCTATGATAAAATCGACCGCGATACAGATCGCGATTATTTCCTTAGTGCACAAGAAGCGCTTGAATACGGCTTGATCGACAAGGTTATTACCACGCCGATATAAGATTTTGAAGAAGGGGTGATTCCATGTTTAAATTCAACGATGAGAAGGGCCAGTTGAAATGCTCATTCTGCGGCAAATCGCAGGAGCAAGTGCGTAAATTGGTTGCCGGTCCCGGCGTCTATATATGCGATGAATGTATCGAGCTCTGCACGGAGATTGTAGAGGAAGAGCTAGGTCATGAAGAAGAGCTGGACCTGAAAGACATTCCGAAGCCGCAAGATATTCGCGGTATTCTTGATTCCTATGTTATTGGACAGGAATTTGCTAAGAAGTCGCTTGCAGTTGCGGTTTACAATCACTACAAGCGCGTAAATTCACAAAGCAAAATCGAAGACGTTGAGCTGCAAAAGAGTAACATTTTGCTTGTTGGCCCTACAGGCTCTGGTAAAACGCTGCTGGCGCAGACGATGGCTAAAATTTTGAACGTTCCTTTCGCAATTGCTGATGCAACTTCGCTTACTGAAGCGGGTTATGTTGGCGAGGACGTTGAGAACATTTTGCTCAAGCTTATTCAGGCGGCAGATTATGACGTTGAGAAAGCAGAGCGCGGAATTATTTATATCGACGAAATTGATAAGGTGGCTCGTAAATCCGAAAACCCTTCAATTACGCGCGATGTATCGGGTGAAGGCGTGCAGCAAGCCTTGCTGAAAATTCTTGAGGGTACGGTTGCTTCTGTACCGCCACAAGGCGGTCGCAAGCATCCACATCAAGAGTTCATTCAGATTGATACGACGAACATTTTGTTTATTTGCGGTGGTGCTTTCGACGGCCTGGAGCAGCTAATCAAACGTCGTATCGGCAAAAAAGTGATCGGCTTCAATTCTACTGGCGAAGTACAGAAGGATTTGAAGGCGGGCGAATACTTGTCGATGGTTTTGCCGGAGGATTTGCTCAAATTCGGTCTTATCCCCGAGTTTGTCGGCCGTCTTCCTGTTATCTCGACTTTGGAGCCGCTTGATGAGCCGGCTTTGGTACGGATTTTGTCTGAACCAAAAAACGCACTCGTTAAGCAATACCAGAAGCTGCTGGAGATGGACAATGTAAAATTGGACTTCGAAGAAGGCGCACTGGAAGCAATTGCTAAGGAAGCAATCAAGCGCAATACAGGTGCCCGTGGCCTTCGTGCTATTATTGAGGGTATTATGCTTGATGTGATGTATGAAATTCCGTCGCGCGATGATGTCAACACTTGCCTCGTTACGGAGCAGGCAGTTCGGGACAAAATTATGCCTGAACTGACAGCGAAGAAGGGCAAGAAGAAGGAAGAAAGCGCCTAAATAATATTCATCACCGTCATTGTTCCACCCGCTGGGCGGCTTCATAGCTCGCATCAAGAGGGTGGACTTTGACGTTCATGGGAGAGATCACTGTATGTACACACGTAGAGATACGGTGCCTGTCAAAGTCGGTAACTTGACGATTGGCGGCAGCGACGAAGTCATCATTCAAAGTATGTGCACGACCAAAACGGCAGACGTAGAGGCAACTGTTGCGGAAATACTTCGGCTCGAGGAAGCGGGCTGTCAGGTCGTTCGCGTGACCGTCAACAATAAGGAAGCGGCGGAAGCGATTAAGGAAATAAAGAAGCGGATTCATATTCCTCTTGTTGCCGATATCCATTTTGATTATAGGCTCGCGCTTGCTGCAATTGAAAACGGCATTGACAAGGTTAGAATCAATCCCGGCAATATTGGCCGCCGCGAGCGTGTCGAAGCGGTCGTTAAAGCTTGCAAGGAAAAAGGTATTCCAATTCGCATCGGTGTAAATGCCGGCTCCTTGGAAAATCATTTGCTGGAGAAATACGGCTATCCGACGCCTGAGGCAATGGTGGAGAGCGCTTTGTTCCACATTGGTATTTTGGAGGAGCTAGATTTCCATGATATTATTGTGTCGCTCAAAGCTTCCGACGTTCCTATGGCTATTGCCGCTTACAAAATGGCTGCGGAGAAGATCCGTTACCCGCTTCACCTTGGCATTACGGAAGCAGGCACGCTGCATACGGGCACGATCAAAAGTGCTGCCGGCATTGGTGCGCTGCTGACGCTTGGCATTGGTAATACACTGCGTATTAGCTTAAGCGCTGATCCAGTAGAAGAAGTAAAGGTAGCTCGGGAGCTGCTGAAAACATTTGGACTGATTACGAATGCGGCAACGCTCGTCTCATGTCCAACTTGCGGCCGGCTTGATATTGACTTGTTTACTATCGCCAATGAGGTCGAGGAATACATTTCGAAAATCAAGGTGCCGATCAAGGTGTCGGTGCTTGGCTGTGCCGTCAACGGTCCTGGTGAAGCACGTGAAGCAGATATCGGTATTGCGGGAGCTAGAGGCGAAGGGATGTTGTTCCGTTACGGAGAGCTGGTTCGCAAAGTTCCGGAAGCTGAGCTGCTCAGCGAGCTAAAGAAGGAAATTGATATTATCGTACGCGCTTTTGAAGAAACAGGAGAAATTCCTGGCCGCAAGCATCATACGCCTGCCTTATAAACATGGCCGTGCTGTTGTTCATGTGAACGACGGCACGGTTTTTTTGAAAATATAGGAAGGGATATGATGTTTCCATCCTTTCTCTATATTTCTACATTTATAAGTTTTTTATAAATCAGCTTCAATTTCACCGCGAAACGGGCGTTGCCGCCAACGGAAGGCAACGCCATTTACGCTTATATCGACGGTTATTTTTCTCCCGATGAGGCAATACTACCAGTTATGAACTTTATTGCCGGATAGTGTGCCTTTGAGAGGAGCGGGTAACGTATGAGTTTAAGTATTATTTTGATGCTGATTCAAGTGTTTTTTGCAGTGGTTATCGGTTTGTACTTCTGGAATTTGCTGCGCAATCAAAAAACGAATCGGTCTGCGGTTGACCGGGAGTCCCGCAAGGAAATGGATAAGCTGCGCAAGCTGCGTTCCATCTCGCTGACGAAGCCGCTGGCCGAGAAGACAAGGCCACAGGCGATGCAGGATATCGTTGGCCAACTGGATGGCCTGCGTGCGCTTAAAGCTGCGCTGTGCAGCGCAAATCCGCAGCATGTCATTATTTATGGCCCGCCGGGCGTTGGCAAAACAGCAGCCGCTCGCGTCGTGCTGGAGGAAGCGAAGAAAAACGCAGCCTCGCCATTTTTGCCTGAAGCGAAGTTTACGGAAATTGACGCGACTACCGCGAGATTTGATGAGCGCGGCATTGCTGATCCTTTGATTGGTTCTGTTCACGATCCGATTTATCAAGGCGCGGGGGCGATGGGAGTTGCCGGTATCCCTCAGCCGAAGGCTGGCGCTGTTACGAAGGCGCATGGCGGTATTTTGTTCATTGACGAAATCGGGGAATTGCATCCCGTCCAAATGAATAAGCTGTTAAAGGTACTCGAGGATCGCAAAGTATATTTGGAGAGTGCTTATTATAATTCCGAGGACGTTAATATTCCTTCGTACATCCATGATATTTTTCAAAATGGCCTGCCTGCCGATTTTCGTCTTGTTGGTGCGACGACACGTTCGCCGCAGGAGCTGCCGCCCGCGATTCGCTCACGCTGTATGGAAATTTTCTTTCGTCCGCTGCTCGCAGGTGAGATTGCTTCCATTGCCGAAAATGCAGTTCGGAAAATTGGGTTTTCCCCCTGCCCTGAGGCTGTAGAGGTTGTGCAGCGTTATGCGACAAATGGCCGTGAAGCGGTAAACGTCATTCAGCTGGCAGCAGGTGTTGCTTTATCCGAGAAAAGGGATCGCATTTCAGCTGCCGATGTTGAATGGGTTGTGAACAGCAGCCAAATTCCACCGCGTCCAGAACGGAAGGTGCCAGAAGCGCCGCAAGTGGGCATCGTCAACGGTCTAGCCGTCTATGGCCCGAATATGGGCATGCTGCTCGAAGTTGAGGTCAGTGCTATTCCGGCTGCCAGTGGCAAAGGGCAATATACGATTACCGGTGTAGTCGAGGAGGAAGAGCTAGGCGGAGGCTCGCGTACGCTGCGCCGCAAAAGCATGGCGAAGGGCTCTGTTGAAAACGTCATGACGATGCTGCGCCGATATGGTCTCAATCCGCAGGATTATGACCTGCATATCAACTTCCCGGGTGGAACGCCGATCGATGGCCCGTCTGCAGGAATTGCGATGGCGACAGCAATCGCTTCAGCGATCAAAAACGAGACAATCGACAACAAGCTGGCTATGACAGGAGAAGTTGGCATCCATGGCGACGTCAAGCCTGTTGGCGGCGTGCTGGCGAAGGTCGAGGCGGCTTTTCAGGCAGGGGCGGACACGGTCATTATTCCGCGTGAAAACTGGCAGGCCATCTTTGCGGATTTAAAAGGTTTGAAGGTCATTCCTGTGGAACGTGTAGATGAAGTATTCAATCTGGTGTTCCCTTTAGGAAATACCGTCGTAAACGAAGTGGAAAACCACGTTCCAAACGAGCGGTATATGGGGGCGGCTGTTCCCTATTTGCAGGCTGATTCCGCAGAATGATAAAATAAGGGAGACTTAAACATTTGGAGGTGCTGGTGTGGGACCCGGAAAAACGAAAAACCGTCGGCTGCCCTTGCTTCCGCTCAGGGGGCTACTGGTATATCCCAGCATGGTGCTACACCTTGATGTGGGTAGGGACAAATCGGTTCGTGCGCTAGAACGCGCGATGGTTGACGATCATATGATATTGCTTTGCTCGCAATCGGAAGTGAACATAGAGGAGCCGACCGAGGAAGATATATACAGAGTCGGCACGATTGCGAAGGTACGGCAGATGCTTAAGCTGCCTAACGGAACGATCCGCGTGCTGGTGGAAGGCGTCCTGCGCGCGGAAATTATTGATTATTTGCCGACTGAAGAGTTTTATGAGGTTATGGTTAAGGAATTTCCGGAAGAGGAAACGACTGACCCTGAGGTGGATGCGCTCATGCGCTCGGTGCTCAGCCAATTCGAGCATTATACGTCCTTGTCCAAAAAAATTACGCCAGAGACGCATGCGGCTGTCTCGGATATTGACGAACCAGGCCGCTTGGCCGATGTTATTACAAGCCATCTATCTCTCAAAATTAAAGACAAGCAAGATATTTTGGAGACGATTGATGTCCGGCAGCGGCTTGAGCGGCTGCTCGATATTTTGAACAATGAGCGGGAAGTGCTGGAGCTCGAGCGCAAAATCAGCCAGCGCGTCAAGAAGCAGATGGAGAAAACGCAGAAGGAATATTATTTGCGTGAGCAGATGAAAGCGATCCAGAAGGAGCTTGGCGAGAAGGAAGGACGCGCCGGCGAGGTTGAGGAGCTGCGCAGCCAACTGGAGCAGGCTGACGTGCCTGACCAAGTGAGAGAAAAGATTGAGAAAGAAATTGACCGTCTGGAAAAAATGCCGACTACCTCGGCTGAAGGCGGCGTAATACGCAATTATATTGATTGGCTCTTATCGTTACCCTGGAGCAAGGAGACTGAGGACGATCTCAGTCTGTCCAAGGCGGAAGACATTCTTAACCAGGATCATTATGGACTTGAAAAGCCGAAGGAGCGGGTACTTGAGTACCTTGCGGTCCAGCAGCTGGTGAAAAAGCTTAAAGGACCGATTCTTTGCCTAGTCGGCCCTCCAGGCGTGGGTAAAACGTCGCTCGCCCGCTCCATTGCGAAGTCGCTGGGACGTAAATTCGTCCGCATATCGCTTGGCGGCGTTCGGGACGAAGCAGAAATTCGCGGGCATCGCCGTACATACGTGGGTGCTATGCCAGGACGTATTATTCAAGGCATGAAGACTGCGGGCTCTAGTAACCCGGTATTTCTACTCGATGAAATCGATAAGATGGCAATGGATTTCCGCGGCGATCCGGCCTCTGCATTGCTTGAGGTGCTGGACCCGGAGCAAAACAATACGTTTAGCGATCATTTTGTTGAGGTTCCATTCGACCTGTCGAGCGTCATGTTCGTAACGACGGCGAATGCCATGCATAATATTCCGCGCCCGCTGCTGGATCGGATGGAAGTGCTGTACATTCCCGGTTATACCGAGCTTGAGAAGCTGAAAATCGCTCAGCGCTATTTGCTGCCGAAGCAGAAGCGGGAGCATGGCCTTACAGATGAGCAGCTGCAGGTGAGCGAGGAAACGCTGCTTCAGCTTATTCGCGATTACACGCGCGAATCCGGCGTGCGGAATTTGGAGCAGCAAATGGCTGCGATTTGCCGCAAGGCAGCCAAGCAAATTGTTGCATCGGGTACGGTTCCAATAAAGGTAGAGGAAGCAGCTGTTCAAGATGAGCCAGCATTGAATGTATTGGAAGCCGCATTTGGCGAAGGCGGAGAAGCTGCCTCTATATCTGGGCGTCTGGAGAAGCAGCAAGAGGCTGCCTTGCAGTCTGAGCAACTTGCAGAGACAGAGCAACCAGCCGAGGTGAAGACGCTCCACGTTGATCTGGAGCTGCTTAAGGAATGGCTGGGACCTGCGAAGTTCCGCTACGGCATGGCTGAGGCCGAAAATCAGATCGGTGCAGTTACAGGCTTAGCCTGGACTGAGGTCGGCGGCGATACACTCGTTATTGAAGTGACCGTTATGCCAGGCAGCGGAAAGCTGACGCTCACGGGGCAGCTCGGTGATGTCATGAAGGAATCGGCGCAGGCCGCGTTCAGCTATACGCGTTCGAAGGCGCTGGAGCTTGGCATTGACCCTCAGTTCCATGAGAAAAACGATATTCATATTCATATTCCGGAAGGTGCGATTCCGAAGGATGGTCCGTCCGCGGGCATCACGATTGCCACTGCGCTTATTTCGGCTTTGACTGGACGTTATGTGTCCAAAGAGGTCGCGATGACAGGTGAAATTACGCTGCGCGGACGCGTCTTGCCAATCGGCGGACTCAAGGAGAAATCGCTTGCCGCCCACCGTGCAGGCATTAAGAAAATATTGCTGCCGAAGGACAATGAACGCGATCTGCGTGACATTCCAGACAGTGTGCGGAGTGAGATAACGTTTGTCCCGGTCGGGCATATTGATGAAGTCCTCCTGCATGCGCTGCTTCCGGCCAAGACAGAAGAGAAAGCAGGAACACCTATATTATGAAGATTACACAAGCAGATTTTATTATAAGCGCGGTTCAGCCGCATCAATACCCGGAGGATGCCTTGCCAGAGATTGCTCTGGCAGGGCGTTCGAATGTCGGGAAGTCCTCATTAATTAATAAAATGATTATGCGTAAAAACTTGGCAAGAACAAGCTCGCAGCCTGGTAAAACCCAGCAGCTTAACTATTACCGCGTCAATGACAGCATTTATTTTGTCGATTTCCCCGGTTATGGCTATGCCAAGGTTTCCAAAACCCAACGCGAAGCTTTTGGCCAAATGATTGAAAGATACATTCGCGATCGCAAGGAGCTAAAGCTGCAATTGCTTATTATCGACATTCGTCATGAGCCATCCAAGGATGATCAGCTTATGTACAACTGGCTCAAGCATTACAATATTCGCACCTGCATTGTGGCTACGAAAGCGGACAAAATCCCTAAAGGCAAATGGGACAAGCATATTAAAATGATCAAGACGACGCTGCAAGCGGATCCTCGTGATAAAGTGGTGCTCTATTCCTCGGAGACTGGCCAAGGCCGCGATGAATTATGGAGCGTTATTACGGAGACGATATCCACATAAGCGAGCAAGTACGGCAACTTTTCACATAAAGAAGAGAATACAGGAAGATTTGTGGGTCTCCTCGCATAATTTTCCCGTTTTTTCTGAAATATGCGAGAATTTCGGCACTGAGCGGCAGGAATAATTGGATGCAATCACGTATAATATAGGTAAGCGAGCGTGAAAGGGCGAATGGTCATTTGAAGGATTCGTTTCAATTTCGCGTAAAGCGGGTATAGAAGAATAGAATTGATTGTAGCATCCAATTGCAAGTTTAAAGAATTGAGGAGATTTTTATGGCTCAGCGGCTAGCCACAGAGTATGTAAATGCCAAACTGCAGTTAACGAATGAAGAGATGACCCAATTTGTCCGTTTTTTTGATGATCAGCAGCTTCACCTACAAGTGATGGTGCTCGATAACGGCAATCAGGAGCTGGTTCTCGAAGACGTAGCAGGGAGGGAAGAGATCAGACTGATCTTTGAGCGTCAACAAGACCGTTACGTTTGTGTGCTCACCTGCCGCCTTGTTCACCAGAAGCTAACCAATGCTATGCGCAAAGCTGTTTCAGCATTCCATGGGGACGCCGTTGTTAATCGCATTTACAGCCATTATACAATGACCTACCACTATATACAGGGAGCCGTTCGTAAAATCGTTGAAACAACGAAGAGCGGCGCACGTGTTGTGTTCGAGTACAAGGATACGATCGGGCAACTGGAGCGGGTATTCCGCAGCCGTTTGATTGAACGCGAAATTTCGATGGTTAATAATGCCATTAATGAACTGCTTGATCTTCGGAATCAGACGAAAAATCAGACCGAAATCGCCGCTATTGATGAGCGTTTGGCTATGCATACGCACAAGCTGTTTATGCTTGAGGCGTAATTAAAGTATGCATGGCAAGCAAATAGTAAACATAAGCTTATAGGAATCGCAGCCGCGGTTCCTTTTTTTTTATTAGCAGGAAGGGCTGCTTTGAGGCAAAATTATAGTGTGGTAATTTTTGGGATAAGCTGCATACTGCAACATTTCGCTTACAGAAATAGTCCATAATAACGAAGAGCAATCTTTTACAAGTAAAAGAAGCAGGGAGCTTCAAGTGAATCTGGAGGTATACAGCATGTTTAAAACAACGGTATTCAAAACATTGTCCTGTATGCTCGCAGCCGCTTCTATATTGCTGCTGGCTGCTTGCAGCGAAGCGGGGAATGGTGGGCCTACTGCGTCGTCTGCCGTTCAAAGCAGTACGCCAGATGGCCAGGAAACATCCGCTAACGGTCAGGAAACAGCGCCAGCAAGCTCGCCTGCTAATGGACAAGCAGGTCAGAGCGGACAGGCAGGCCAAGCTAGTGAAACGCCCAGCATAGGCCAGCTTGTTGCTTTGGCGAAGGAAGGCAAAATTCCCGAGGTGAATTATGCGGCGCACATTGCGCTGTTTGACGAGATTGAGCAGGATTGGGGCAAGGCTGACAGTACCGAGGCTGCCGGAAAAGGAATTTATGCAGCGTATACAAAACGGGGCGTCACGATCGGCTTCAACAAGGGTATGAAGGTATTTGATATGCGTTCCTACGCGACCAATTTGCAGCAGTTGTCTTATGCTGATATTGAGAAATCGCTGGGCAAAGCCGATGAAACGGCGACGAATGGGGACGATCAGATTTGCGTGTATAAGGTTAACGACCAGTACCAGCTCAAATTCATTATCCCAAAGGCAACCGGAAAGGTCGACCATATTTCCGTATTCAGTCCGCAGGATGCAAAAAATAATATGGCCGGTTGAAAAAAAAGGTTGCAATTCTTTCGGATAGATGTTATTTTTAATCTCGTTGAAAACATCGTTTAACACAATAATAGGAACCAGGATTCACTCAGGACATGGTTATGTTGCGAGAGATTATTCCCTCGGGAAGTGAATGACGTAGGTCCTAGCGGATGAAATTTTTAAACATTTTATTCCTAGGAAGGGGGAACCGGAAGATGGAATACTCAACTTTCGGAAGACACGTTGCTGTTGATACTTGGGGAGTAGATTTCGATCTACTGAACAACGCTGAATTTTTGCAAGCCCAAATGGTGGAGGCTGCTGAAAGCTGTGGCGCTACTGTAATGTCGGTGCAATCCAAACAATTTGAGCCTCAAGGAGCAACCGTACTCGTGTTGCTGTCAGAGAGTCACCTCTCTATTCACACGTATCCTGAGAGAGGATTTGCCGCGCTTGATTGTTATACTTGCGGCGAAACCGTGGATCCACAGGTGGCTATCGATTATATGATTGCTGTGCTGAAGCCAACAACAACTCATGCGAAAAAGCTGATACGTGGTATGGGCGAATTGCAAGTTGAAGAACCGAAATTGAAACAAATCGAGCTCGTTTAAAGCTCTCACATGTATGATACAGAAATAACCATGGAAGCTTCCATGGTTATTTCTTTGTATGATTAGGGAATAATGGATTTGTGGTTCAAACTTTATTCATAAATGAAGGAAGTATGAATGTCGAACTGTGCTATAATGGCGTAGAAAGAAAGAACGCGGCAATTTGATAAGGGAGGCAGGTGACACACATGCACATCATTACAGTAGGTCTTAACTACCGTACAGCTCCAGTAGAAGTAAGAGAACGTTTTGCGTTTTCGGAAAAAGAGCTGCCGGAAGCTGTCAAACAGCTTATGAATACAGACAGCATTTTGGAATGTGTCATTGTGGCGACCTGCAATCGGACAGAATTGTATGCGGTGGTGGACAGGCATCAATTATGCGGGCATCATATTCGCAGCTTTATGGAGCAGTGGTTTAACCTGCCGAGGAAAGAATTTACGAATCATTTATATATGTATGAGGATGAGAAGGCAATCGATCATCTTTTCCACGTAACGAGCGGACTGGATTCAATGATTATCGGCGAGACGCAAATTCTCGGTCAAGTGAAGGATGCTTTTGCACTAGCCCAGCAGCAGAAAGCGACGGGAACGCTTTTCAATACGTTGTTTAAGCAGGCGATTACGATGGCGAAGCGGGCGCATTCGGAGACGACGATTGGCGAATCAGCCGTATCGGTCAGCTATGCTGCTGTTGAGCTGGGCAAGCGTATATTCGGTCAATTTTCCAAGAAGACGGTCATGCTGATTGGGGCTGGCGAGACGGGTGAGCTAACCGCGAAGCATCTGTACGCGAATGGTGCTGATAGAGTTATCGTTGTGAACCGGACGTATGAGCGTGCCGTTCAATTGGCGGACAAGTTTAATGGAATAGCTTGCTCTATGGATGAAGCGACGAATAGGCTGCATGAAGCTGATATCGTGATTAGCTCGACGGGTGCTGACAACTTCGTGCTTACGCGTCAGGTAGTCGCAAGCGCCATGCAGCGCCGGAGATCAAAGCCGCTATTCATGATTGATATCGCCGTTCCAAGGGATCTTGATCCAACGATTGCTGCGGTGGACAACGTCTTTTTATATGACATTGACGATTTGGAGGGCATTGTGGAAAGTAACTTGGAACAGCGCCGCAAGGAAGCCGCCAAAATCGAAACGATGATCGCTCAGGAAATGGATCTGTTTGAGCAATGGTACAAAACGCTGGGTGTCGTGCCGCTTATTCGGGCGCTACAGACGAAAGCAGCAGAGATTCATGAGGAGACGTTCAACAGCTTGACGAACAAGCTCCCGGATCTGGAAGAGCATGAGCTTAAAGTAATTAGAAAGCTGACGAAGAGCATTGTC
Organism: Paenibacillus sp. FSL H8-0537; assembly: GCF_038051995.1. Taxonomy (NCBI): domain Bacteria; kingdom Bacillati; phylum Bacillota; class Bacilli; order Caryophanales; family Paenibacillaceae; genus Paenibacillus; species Paenibacillus sp. FSL H8-0537. The sequence goes on from NZ_CP150290.1 coordinate 2,012,364, forward strand.
AATCAAATGATGCAGGACCCTATTTTGCGGATCAAGGAAATGGCCGGAGAAAGACGTGCTGACGAGGCGATGGACATGTTTGTAAAGCTTTTTGCATTGGAAGAGCAATTGGACAAGTCGCAGCAAGCTGAGCTTAAAGCGGAAGCTGCCGAGGCGGCTGCAGCAAAAATGAAAAATGTGCAATCACCTGCAGCTACGGCAGCATTGGCTTCTGCCCTTCGGTAGAAGCACGCTCTTGACAGACGCATAGGGCGGCGATGTGGAGGCATTTATGGCAACGCTAAACTGGTTGTATGACGCGATACTTTATGTATACGCCCTGAGCCTTCTGTTTTATTTCTCCGATTTTATGGACGCAAGCCGGAGAGCGAAACGGATGGGTACAGGGCTACTTATTTTTGTATGGGTTTTACAGACGTTATTTCTGATTTCGCGAATCGTGTCGCACTTTGAAGTGGCGACGATATCAACCTTTGAATATTGGCTGGGGTTTTGCTGGCTCTTGGTCTCTATATCGCTTGTCATTAGCCGGTTCTTCAAAATAGAGTTTATTGTGTTTCTTGTAAACGTCGTTGGTTTTTCCGTGCTGGCCCTTAATCTTTACAGCAAGCCGGGCAATGAGGCGATGTTTGCGATTTCTACAACAGCAAGAGAGCTGCTGATTGTGCATATTAGCCTTGTGCTCGTTTCCTACGTGTCATTGACCATAGGCGTTATTTTCGCCGGGATGTACATTTTTCTGCATCGGGAGCTGAGGGAGAAACGCTGGTCCAAATATGTGAGAAGGCTGCCAAGCCTTGATAAAATTGAAAGATATTCTGATCGCGCTGTCATTATCGGTGTTCCACTGCTTGCTTTGTCGCTGTCTCTTGCAGTGACGCTGCTGCTTATTGAGGGACGTTCGATGCTGCTGCTGGATTGGAAAGTGATCACTTCCTTCCTCGCTCTGATTGTATATATTATTTTTGTAGTAAACCGGTCGTTGCTTAATCGCACGAGTACGCAGCTTGCGAAGCTGCATATTGCGGCGTTCAGCTTTCTAGTTCTCAATTTGCTGGCAAGCTACGTATCTAATTTTCATTAGAAGTTAGGTGATGTTTATGAACGGCTACTATCCGGTAATGCTAAAGCTTCAAGGAAGCCGCTGCATCGTTGTTGGCGGCGGCCCGATTGCCGAGCGCAAGGTGCTGGGGCTGCTTGAGGCGGGAGCCGATCAGGTGACAGTTATTGCGCTTGTTTTTACCCCGCAGCTAGAGGAGCTTGCGCGTGCCGGTCATATCGAGGCGAAAGCGAGAGCTTATGCGAGCGAGGATGCGAAGGCTGCGCGGCTTCTTTTTGCCTCTACGGATCAGGCGGAACTGAATCGCCAAATTGCGCTGGATGGCGAGCAAGCAGGCATCTGGGTTAATCGTGCAGATGAGGCCGGGGCAGGAACTTTTATTAATCCGTCGGTTGTGAGGCGCGGCGAGCTGGTCGTTGCCGTGTCTGCATCAGGAGCGAGCCCGGCGTTATCCTCGCGTATTCGGGAGGAGCTGGCGCAGCAGTATGGACCGGAATATATTGGCAGTACAGCTAGGCTGAAGGAGCTTCGTGAGCGGGTGAAGCTCACAATTGGCGATCACAGGCTGCGACGCGAAGTGCTGAAGCTTGCGGCGCACGAAGCGCCATGGCAAGGCGAGGAAGACGGCGATGTAGAGGCCTGGATTGAGCGGCTCATCGCAGCAACTGACAGGAGGAATACATAAATGGCAGCAAACAATAAGGAAAAGCGTACCATTACCGTAGGAACCCGCCAAAGCGCACTGGCGCTTACGCAAACGGGACAAGTGATTGACGAGCTTAAACGAATCAGTGAGCAGCATGGCTTCGACTATTCGTTTGAAATTCGAAAAATCGTCACAAAAGGAGATCAAATCCTCGATGTGACGTTATCGAAGGTTGGCGGAAAAGGATTGTTCGTAAAGGAAATCGAGCAAGCGCTGCTGGATGGCGAAATAGATATGGCGGTCCACAGCATGAAGGACATGCCATATGAGCTGCCTGAGGGGTTAGTGAACGGGGCGATTCCGAAGCGCGTTGATCCGCGCGATTGCCTCATTATGAAGCAGGGAGACAGTCTCGCTGCTTTGCCGCAAGGCGCAAAAGTTGGAACAAGCAGCCTGCGCCGCTCATCCCAGCTCAAAAACCTGCGCCCTGACCTTGTTGTAGAATCCATTAGAGGCAACATTGATTCCCGTATTCGCAAGCTGGAAACGGAAGGGTTCGATGCGATCGTGCTTGCAGCGGCCGGTCTCAGCAGAATGGGCTGGGAAAACCGCATATCTGCCTTTTTACAGGAGGATGTATCGGTGCCAGCTGTTGGGCAAGGCGCGCTTGGTATTGAATGCCGAGGAAATGACGTGCAGATTCGCGAGCTGCTTGATTTATTTAATGACGCCGAAACCGCTTATGCCGTTCGGGCCGAGCGGAGCTTTCTTGGCGCGCTTAATGGCGGCTGCCAAATTCCGATTGGCGCGCATGCGGTTGTGCGTAAAGGTGCAGACGGTACGCTGGAAGGCGCTGAGCTTGCGCTAACGGGAATTGTAGGTTCGGCGGATGGAGAAGTGCTGCTGAAGGAAATCAAGACAGGCAGCGATCCAGAGGTGCTGGGCAAGGAAGTGGCCGCAGCGCTCATAGCAAGAGGAGCGGACCGCATTTTAGCGGAAATCGGGGGATAGTAGTGATGGGGAAAGGTATCGTTTATTTGGTTGGTGCGGGTCCGGGTGACGCCAAGCTGATTACGCTGCGCGGCTTGGAATATTTGAAGAAAAGCGATGTTGTCGTCTATGACCGCTTGGCAAGCCCAAGGCTGCTTGCACATATGAAGCCGGGCGCCGAGAAAGTATACGTAGGCAAGCTTCCCGATCGCCACACGATGAAGCAGGAGGAAATTAACCAGCTGCTTGTGGACCTTGCTTTGCAAGGCAAGGTAGTGACGCGGCTTAAGGGCGGCGATCCGACGATTTTTGGCCGCGTAGGCGAGGAAGCGGGACTGCTTAAGGAAAACGGCATAAGCTTTGAAATCGTGCCGGGTATTACTTCTGCGATTGCTGTCCCTGCCTACGCTGGCATTCCGGTAACGCATCGCGATTTTGCCTCCTCGCTCTCGATCATAACGGGACATGAAAGCCCCGATAAGCTGGATCGCTCGATATATTGGGACAAGGTAACGAATGCTACAGGAACGCTTATTTTCCTGATGGGCGTAGCGAAGATTGGCTATATTGCTGATCAGCTCATGAAACATGGCAAGCCTGGCACGACGCCTGTTGCTCTTGTGCGCTGGGGAACGAGAGTCGAGCAGCAGACGGTTGTCGGCACGCTTGCTACGATCGAGCAAATTGTGCGGGAGGCTCATTTTCAGCCGCCGGCTGTCATTGTCGTTGGCGATGTCGTGCTGCAGCGCGAGCAATTGCAGTGGTACGAAAGCAAGCCGCTGTTTGGCACGCGCGTGCTGGTAACGAGAGCGAGAGCACAGGCAAGCGAGCTGGCTGACCTTGTAGATGAGCTGGGCGGCGAACCATGCGAATATCCTGTCATTGATATCCGCGAGCCTCAGGAGGCCGCAGCGGTCGCTACACTGCGTGCTGCGCTTTCGGAAGCGGAGCAATATGGCTGGCTGATGTTCACGAGCGTAAATGGCGTGGACTATTTCTATCGTTGGCTGCGGCGATTCGGCATCGATATCCGGCGCTTCCATAAGGCGAGAATCGCCGCCGTTGGCCCAAAGACAGCCGAAGCGCTGGAAAATCGCGGGCTGACTGTCGAGCTGCTGCCGGCAAAGTTTCAGGCTGAAGGGCTGCTGGAGCAGCTTGCAGGAGAACTGCAAGCTGGCGAGCGGGTACTGCTGCCGCGCGGTGATTTGGCGCGCGAGGTGCTGCCGCGCGAATTGGCAGCCAAGGGACTGCTGCCAACGGAAATTGACGTATACGAAACCGTGCTTGCCGATACGCAGGATGATCAGGTGCTGGAATGGATCGACGAGAAGCAGATTCACATGATTACGTTCACCAGCTCTTCGACGGTGACGAACCTGCTGGAGAAGCTGCGCCGCAGCGGCATTAGCGATCCTGTGCAGGCGATTTTGGACATTCCGGCGATCAGCATTGGACCGCTGACATCAGCTACCATGAAAGAAGCGGGCTTGCGTGTAGCCGCTGAGGCCGAGCAGGCGACGATACCTTCGCTAATCGATGCGATGATTAAGTACCGCAGCGCGGAACGGGCATAAGGCATTATTTTTCTAAATATAAGCATTTATAAGTTTCACACTTAAGATCAGCTTGTATTTCATCCTCGAAACGGTAGCATTGCCGCCGAGTACAAAGACAGCTGTTTACGCTTGTATAGATGGGCAAATACTTGGTGTAGCTAACAAATGAGGCAAATGCTAGCCGTAATTGGCGCGACACAAGCCTCACAAAACAGTTGGAGGAGGAATGGAAGATGGCATTTCCTGTCGTAAGACATCGGAGATTGCGGCAATCCGCCGCTCTTCGCAGCATGGTGAGGGAAACGGCGCTTTCTGCTAATGATTTTATTTATCCTATATTTGTAACGGTGGGCACGAACGTGAAGGAAGAAATTACATCGATGCCGGGCGTTTATCATTTTTCATTGGACCGCTTGGAAGAGGAAATCAGAGAAGTTGCGGCTCTGGGTATTCCATCCGTTATGCTGTTTGGCGTTCCTGCTGACAAAGATAGCGAAGGCACCTCCGCATTTGCTCCTGATGGTATTGTGCAAGAGGCAATCCGTGCGGTAAAGGGCTGGGTGCCAGAGCTTCTCGTTATAGCGGATACTTGCCTTTGTCAATTTACAGATCACGGTCATTGTGGCCTAATCCATGTACATGAGCGTACAGGCAACGCAGAGGTTGATAATGATGCTTCGCTGACACAGCTCGTTCGTACAGCAGTTTCCCAAGCTGAGGCAGGCGCGGATATGATCGCTCCATCCAACATGATGGACGGCTTCGTGGGCGCTATTCGCGAAGGTTTAGACGAAGCGGGCTTTACACATATTCCGATTTTGTCTTACTCGGTCAAGTATGCTTCTGCTTTTTATGGTCCGTTCCGTGAAGCGGCGCATTCAACACCGCAATTCGGCGACCGCAAGACGTATCAGATGGACCCTGCCAATGCGCGCGAGGCGCTGCGGGAAGCGGAGTCCGACGTCATTGAAGGCGCGGATATGCTGATGGTTAAGCCAGCGCTTGCATATATGGACGTTATTCGCCTGCTGAAGGAGCATTTTGACCTGCCGGTGGCGGCGTACAATGTGAGCGGCGAATATGCGATGGTAAAAGCGGCAGCGGCAAATGGATGGATTGACGAGCGCGCCGTCGTATTGGAGACGCTGACCGGAATGAAGCGCGCGGGTGCGGACATTTTGATTACGTACCATGCGAAGGATGCGGCACGTTGGTTGAAAGGGGCTGAATAGTCGATGAATCATTCATCTACAGGCAGAAGTGATACACGCTCACGCGAGGCATTCGCAAGGGCCAAGCAAGTCATTCCTGGCGGTGTGAACAGTCCGGTTCGCGCTTTTAAATCCGTAGGATTGAACCCGGTTTATATGGAGCGCGGTCAAGGCAGCCGCGTATTTGATATCGACGGCAACAGCTATATCGATTATGTCGCTTCATGGGGACCGCTCATTATGGGTCATGCGCATCCTGAAGTCGTTGAAGCGATCAAGCGTACCGCAGAAAAAGGCACCAGCTTTGGAGCGCCAACAGAACTGGAGACGCTTATGGCGGAGCTGGTGTGCGAGCGCGTGCCTTCGGTTGAGGTGGTCCGAATGGTCAATTCTGGCACAGAAGCGACGATGAGCGCTTTGCGTCTCGCACGCGGGTTTACGAAGCGCAGCAAAATCGTCAAATTTGAAGGCTCTTATCACGGTCATGCCGACAGCTTGCTCATTAAAGCGGGTTCCGGTGTGGCGACGCTTGGCTTGCCCGATAGTCCTGGCGTTCCAGAAAGCATTGCCTCGCAGACGATTACCGTGCCATACAATGATATCGAGTCGATGAAGCTCGTATTTGAAAAATACGGCGAGGAAATTGCCTGCGTCATCGTCGAGCCGATTGCCGGCAACATGGGCGTAGTCCCGCCGCTTCCGGGATTTCTGCAAGGCCTGCGCGATATAACGGAGCAATACGGCAGCCTGCTTATTTTTGATGAAGTAATGACCGGTTTCCGCGTTCACTACAGCAGTGCGCAAGGTTTGTATGGCATTAAGCCAGATATCACATGCTTTGGCAAGGTGATCGGGGGCGGATTGCCGGTCGGCGCTTATGGCGGCAGACGCGATCTGATGGAGCTTATGGCGCCGAGTGGTCCGATTTATCAGGCGGGCACGCTGTCAGGCAATCCGCTGGCGATGGCTGCTGGTTATACGACGCTCAAGCTGCTGACGCCAGAGACATATGAGCTGCTTGAGCGCCAAGCGGTCCGCTTACAGCGCGGCTTCGAAGCGAATGCGAAGGCGGCTGGTATTGCTTCGACGATCAATCGTGTCGGCTCGATGGTATGCCCGTTTTTCACCGAAACGCATGTCATCAATTATGATACAGCCAAAACAGCAGATTTAGAGCGCTTCAAGGCGTATTTTGCCGCTATGCTGGAGCTTGGGGTGAGCGTCGCTCCATCGCAGTTTGAAGGCATGTTCGTATCGGCTGTCCATACCGATGAAGATATTGATGCAACGATTGCTGCCAACGCGGCTGCTTTGAGCAGATTGTAGTTCTAGCAAGCAGCCATCTAGGCGATTGCATTCGAAAATAGGAGGTTTCATTCCATGCCAATGCTTCACTATAAGCGGGCGGGGGAGTGGCTTGAGCTGGATTGGCAGGAGCTGTCAGAAGGCTCATGGTCTGCACCAAATAACGACGGGAAACCTGGAGAACGCACCGGAACATTAGAGGCCGGCAGTCATCCGCATCAAGTGCGGCAGTGGCTGCTGGCCCGTTCTCTTTTTCCAGAAAAATGGATTAATCGGCTGTTCTCCATCGGTGGCATCCGTTTTGATGGGCAGCATATTCGGTTGCTCGCGTTTCCCGCGGCCGATCTGCTTAGCGATCCATTGTATCGTCAAGCGAAGCTGTCGCAAGGCAGTGCCCGTCCTGTTGTTCTTTTCGAGGATGACTTTTGTCTCGTGCTTTATAAGGAGGCAGGTATGGCTGTGCATGGCACAGGCGCCAATCAGGCGGGAACGCTGGATGAAGCGGCGGCGCGCCATATGCTGCTGCAGGGAGATCCGCTGCCTGTCCGCCACATCCACCGTCTCGATGATGATACATCGGGTCCCGTGCTTTATTCCAAAAATGATTTCGCCCAGTGGAAGCTGGACGAAGCGATGCGCCGCAAGGCGATCGACCGCCGCTATATTGCGTTTGTTCAAGGGCGGCTGCGCCCGGCCGCGGGCACCGTTGATGCTCCGATTGGCAAGGACCGCCATCATCGCTCCAGACGGCGTGTTGCGCCGGGCGGCGATTCCGCTGTAACCCACTATGAAGCGGCCGAAAACTATGCAGCGGCTACGCTTGTCCATTTGCAGCTGGAGACGGGACGAACGCATCAAATTCGCGTCCATATGAGCCACTTGGGCCACCCGCTGCTTGGCGATGCGCTTTATGGAGGCTCTGTGCAGCTGCTGAAGACGCAGGCGCTGCATGGCGAGCGACTTCTTTTTGCCCATCCGTGGACGGATTTGCCTGTGGAAGTTGCAGCCCCGGAGCCCGATTGGCTTGCTGAATTGCGAGCTAAATTGTAGCTGCTGCAAAAGATAGTCATGCTCTCCCCCATTAGCCCATATAGATAATTAGTGAGAGTAGCATTTTTAGCCCAAGCATTGTCTAAATGGGTCAGTATAGGGAGGGAGGACTTGAGCGTGACGGATCAAACGAAAGGCTTGCGCTTTGACGTGTATGAACGCGTGCATCTGTCGGATGAAGTTGCCGATATCGATGAGCTGGAAGAAATTGAGCTTGTGCCTCGCATTCAGGTTGTTGAGCAGGGGGAGCACGCAGTATTAAAAGGCCAGCTGCTGCTAAGCGGAGTATATCGCAGTACGAATGAAGCCGCCCCGCTTCAGGCACTGGAGCATTTCATCCCCGTCGAAATTACAATGCCGCTCAACCGGATTTCACGGCTGGACGATGTGACGGTGGAAATTGATAATTTCGACGTCGATTTGCTATCATCGAGAACGCTTAACATTACCGGAGTGTTGTCGCTTCGCGGTATTCTCGTGGAGCCGCAGCAGGAGCCGGAGGAAGCGTGGCGCGAGGAGCCATTCACCGTCGTCCATGATCGTGTAGATACGAGTCAGGCTTCGCTCGAAGAGGAGCTTCGGCGGAGTGGTGGCGAACCCTTTGCTGCTGCTGAGGCTGCCCAGGCTGCTTTGGGACCGCAAGCAGAGCCTTATTTTGCAAGGCAGGAAGGGCAATTGCCTATCAGGGTAGAGCAGGAAGAAGCTCAGGCGTTTAATGGGGCTCCAGCTTTCGATGAGTCTGATTCCGAGATTGAAGCTTACAATGCTTATAATGAGCGGGTGTATGAAGAGGCAGATGAACGCGAGGAAGCAGAAGGGCCGGAGGCTGGGGTTACGATTTCGCCTTCGCCGCGTGATGCAGGCTGGTCGGCAGCCGAGTGGTTTCAGGAGCAGGAGCATTCTGGGTCGCAGCCGAGCTTTAACGCAAATTTTAGTTCGCCGCCTGCTTATGCGCAGCAGCCAGCCGTAACTGGGCTGGGTCATGGCATCGCGCAGGAGAGGCAGCAGGGAACTTCTGCCTATCAGCAAGCGGAGGACTTTGGCTGGAGTCCGGGGGGACAACCGCAACAGTCAGAGGAGCCTTACATCCCGGCGGCGGCAGAGCAGAGCAGCTACGATGCATCTCCGTGGCAGGATAGCGAGCAGGAGCGTTTAAGCCAGTGGCAGGAGGCGGAGGAAGCAAGTGCGGAGCCGCAAGCAGAGCCAGAGAAGCAGGAGATGCGAATAGCATTTGGCAGCAAGGCGCCGGAAGCAGCGGTATCCCCTGCATCAGGCGTGGGGCTTGTGACGCTGCTGCAAACGAGCAAGCGCGAGCAATTGGCGCGGCAAGCTGCGGAGCAGGAGGCGGCGGAGTATGCGCTGGAGCAGACGAAGGCGCAGCAGCCCGCAGGCGATGAAATCGAGTGGCGCAATTTGTTTTTGAAGCAATCCGATGAGCGGGAATTCCGTAAAATCCGGGTATGCATCGTGCAGCGCGATGAGACGCTTGATTCAATTGCGGTGCGCTACAGCTTGAACCCGCGGGAGATTTTGCTGTACAACGGCTTGAATGAGTCGACGGTGGAGGAAGGACAGCTGCTTTATATTCCGTAGCTCACTTTAATTTATCTAATCAAAATACAACGTTCTTCAGCGCCTATATTAGGCAGCTGAAGAACGTTGTTTGCATTTACATTACTTTCAATCAGTTAATGTATTAAGAATTAATTGTAAACTCATTTTTCAAAAGGTATAATAAGTGATATTTTTTCTATTTAAATACATACTATAGGGTGGGTTAAATGGTTAAAATGTACAAGCTTATTATTACAATTATTTTAATTATAGGACTACCATCCACTAGTTTTGCAGCCGTAAGTCAAAGCAGTGCAGGGAAGGAAGAAAGGATCAGGCATGCGGTACAAATTTATTATGATTTGAAGTCGCTAAAGCTTATAAAAAAAATATAACTCTGAGTACAAGGCGACTTCTGAAGGGTTTAAATTGAATTATAGCATCAGCAAAACAGATATCGTATTCACAAGAAATGGTCGTACAGCAAGGCTGCCGATTAAGGATAGTGGTGTTATTCAGTTGACGAACAATACATTTGTTCCATTAGGTGAATGGAATATAGAGTTGGGCTTGAAAGTGCAAAGTCTTCAAAAATCCCTTTGGAATAATGAACTTTCCTTATCTGATGCTGAGCGGAAAAATGGATTTGGTTTGCAGGAGCAGTTTAACGATTAATAGGACTAGCAATTGTGAGAAGAGTTCCAGAATAGCGTGCCAGCCTTGTTTGACTTTTTCTCACAAAGAGTGTATCATTAGATAAATATGTCTTAAAGTCAACGAACGACGTTGAAGGGGAAGAGTACGCAGCCAAGCCTTCAGAGAGCGGAGCCGTTAGTGCTGAGAGTTCCGCAGGATTTTACTCGTACAAGTCGCCCTGGAGTTGCTTGAATCAAACGAATTGCTATTCGTTAATTCAAGCCGGCCACAGCCGTTATCTGTTTGAGTGCCGTGCAGCTGCAAGACGCGCGGAACAAAGGTGGTACCACGGAAGCTAACCTTTCGTCCTTTGCTATAAGGGCGGAAGGTTTTTTTGTATTCAAAATTATGTATGGATGCCATTATGCGATATGTGGAGGATGGAGCTTATGTCTGAAAATCAAACGACGCCGTCGATGCCGACGACCTACGACCCGAAAGCCGCTGAAATGAAGTGGTATGACTTCTGGATGGATGGAAAATTTTTTGAAGCGGGCAAGCGCCCAGAGGCCGAGACCTATACGATCGTTATTCCCCCGCCGAATGTAACGGGAGTTTTGCACATTGGGCATGCGCTCGATTTCACCTTGCAGGATATTCTCATTCGCTTTAAGCGGATGCAGGGCTTTGATGCTCTGTGGCTGCCGGGAACGGACCATGCAGGCATTGCAACACAGACGAAAGTGGAGCAGAAGCTGCGCGAGCAAGGACAATCCCGCTACGATCTCGGACGCGAGGCTTTTTTGGAGCAGGTATGGGATTGGAAGGAACAATACGCGGGGACGATTCGCGGCCAATGGGCAAAAATGGGGCTGTCGCTCGATTATTCGCGCGAACGCTTCACGCTTGACGAGGGGCTGTCTAAGGCTGTTCGCGAGGTATTTGTGCAGTTGTACAAGAAGGGCCTCATTTACCGCGGCAAAAAAATCATCAACTGGGACCCGGCTGCGAGAACCGCTTTGTCCGATATTGAGGTTGAGCATAAAGAGCTGAACGGTCATTTATACCATTTGCAATATCCGCTGAAGGACGGCTCAGGGCATATTACGGTTGCGACAACGCGTCCGGAAACGATGCTGGGCGATAGCGCGGTTGCTGTTCATCCTGAAGATGAGCGTTACCAGCACCTAATTGGTCAAATGATCGTATTACCGCTCATTGGACGCGAAATTCCGATCATTGGCGACGAATACGTAGACAAGGAATTTGGCTCCGGGGCTGTGAAAATTACGCCAGCTCATGATCCGAATGACTTCGAGGTAGGCCTTCGTCATGATCTGCCGCAAATTATCGTTATGGACGAGTCCGGCAAGATGAATGCGGAAGCTGGCCCTTATGCGGGACTGGATCGTTTCGAATGCCGCAAGCAGCTCGTGAAGGATTTACAGGAGCAGGGCGTGTGCGTTCAAATCGAGGATCACGTGCATCAGGTGGGCCACAGTGAGCGCAGCGGCGCGGTAGTTGAGCCGTATTTATCGACGCAATGGTTCGTTGATATGAAGCCGCTGGCTGAGCAGGCGATTAAAGCGCAAAAATCCAGCGACGGTGTAACATTCGTTCCGGATCGTTTTGAGAAAATTTATTTGCACTGGATTGAAAATGTACACGACTGGTGTATTTCCCGTCAGCTGTGGTGGGGACATCGTATTCCGGCCTGGTATTGCGACGCCTGTGGTGAAATGCATGTAGACCATAAAGAAGTAACGAGCTGTTCGTCTTGTGGTGGCACGGCGCTGCGCCAGGATGAGGATGTTTTGGATACATGGTTCAGCTCGGGTCTGTGGCCGTTCTCGACGCTTGGCTGGCCGGAGCAGACCGAGGACTTAAAACGCTTCTACCCAACGAATGTTTTGGTGACGGGCTACGATATTATTTTCTTCTGGGTATCCCGGATGATTTTTACCGCGCTGGAGTTTACGGAGCAAAAGCCGTTCAAGGACGTGCTGATTCACGGTCTCGTACGCGATGCGAACGGCAACAAAATGTCCAAGTCGCTTGGCAACGGCATCAATCCGCTCGAAGTCATTGAACAGTACGGCGCCGATGCGATGCGCTATATGCTTTCGACAGGCAGCACACCGGGGCAGGATTTGCGCTTCCGCTTTGAGAAGGTCGAGCAGGCACGCAACTTTGCGAATAAAATTTGGAATGCGTCGCGTTTTGCGCTGATGAATCTGGAAGGCTTCGCAGCGAGCGACATTGATATAAGCGGTAAGCTGGGTACGGCGGATCGCTGGATTTTGCACCGCCTGAATGAAACGGTTCGCGAAGTAACCCGTTTGATGGACAGCTACGAGTTTGGAGAGACTGGACGCCAGCTGTACAATTTCATCTGGGATGACCTTTGCGACTGGTATATCGAGTTTGCGAAGCTTAACCTCTATGGCAACGATGAAGAAGCGAAGCAAGCGACAAAGTCGGTACTCGCATATGTGCTTGACCGCACGCAGCGCCTGATTCATCCGTTTATGCCTTACATCAGTGAGGAAATTTGGCAGCATCTGCCGCATGAAGGCGAGACGATTACGCTTGCCGAATGGCCGCAGTACGATGCTGCGCTGGAAGCGCCTGAAGCAGTGAAGGAAATGGAGCTGCTGATGGATATCATCCGTTCCGTGCGTAATGTCCGTGCGGAAGTAAACGTGCCGATGAGCAAAAAAATCGAGCTGTTGATTAAGCCGAGCGGCGAAGCCGAAGCGGTAATTCTGACTCGCAATGAAGAGTTTGTCCGCCGGTTCTGCGGAACCTCGAAGCTTGAGACTGGTCTTGATTTATTGGCTCCGGATAAGGCGATGAGCGGTATTGTAACGGGCGCGGAGCTGTACTTCCCGCTTGCAGGGCTGATTGATATTTCGCAGGAAATCGCCCGACTTGAGAAGGAGCTTGCGACGCTGAACGGCGAAGTAACCCGCATTGAGAAGAAGCTGGGCAATGAGGGCTTTGTAGCGAAGGCGCCTGCGAAGGTCATTGAAGAGGAACGCTCCAAAATGAAGGATTATGCGGACAAACGCGATAAGGTTCAAGCTAGAATCGCGGATTTGCGCGGATAGACACCGGGAAGAAAGAAGGCGTTTCTACGATGACAAATCAGCTCTCAGGCCAGCCGGAAAGCGGCGGGCTGCAGTCGTACCAGGAAGCAGTAGATTGGATAAATGGTCTTATTCCATTCGGAATAAGGCCTGGTCTTGAGCGGGCCCTATTCTTGATGGAGCGGCTGGGCAATCCGCATCGCAGACTGAAGTTTATCCATGTCGCTGGAACGAACGGCAAAGGTTCCACCTGTGCTTTTTTGACGAGCACGCTCATTAAGTGCGGTTATGATGTAGGTACGTTTACATCGCCATACATTACGAAGTTTACGAATCGTTTTCAATATAATAACGCTGATATTGAAGAGCAGACACTGCTTGAGCTGTCGAATGTGCTAAAGCCTATCGTTGAGGAAATTGCGGCAACTGAGCTGGGCTCTCCAACGATGTTCGAGGTGTCTACGGCGCTGGCTATCTTGTACTTCGCTAAGGTAACCTATCCCGATTATGTCGTATGGGAAACGGGGCTTGGCGGACGAATGGACGTTACGAATATTGTGACGCCTGTTCTCTCCATCATTACCAATGTCGGGCATGACCATATGGATCGCCTTGGAGATACGCTGGAGAAGGTAGCGGCGGAAAAGGCAGGCATTATTAAGCCTGGCGTTCCCGTCGTGAGTGCGGTTACGCAGCCAGAAGTGATCGAAGTTATTCGGCAAAAAGCGATCGACAGCAAAAGCTCGCTGTATTTGTTAGGCGAGCAGTTCAGCGAGACGGCGCTTTCGGTCCGCGAGGATGAGCAAACGTTCCGTTTTGATGGGCTTTTCCGTCCGATTCATCCACTGACGATCACGCTGAACGGCGCCCATCAGCGCACGAATGCAGCGGTCGCAGTGATGGCCCTTGAGGTGCTTCGCCAATATGCGGCTCTTATCGTGGAGGATGATGCGCTGGAGGAGGGGCTGCGCCTTGCTGCATGGCCCGGGCGCCTGGAAATGGTGTCGCATTCCCCGCGTATTCTCATCGATGGCGCGCATAATCCTGAGGGAGCACAGACGCTTGCTGCCGCATTAAAATCAACCTATCGTTATGATCGTTTAATCCTAATGATGGGTATGCTGGATAATAAGAATCATCGCGAGGTTATGAAGCATATACTGCCAATAGTAGATACGCTAATTGTGACCGAGCCTGATTTTCGCAACAAAAAAGATGCGCAGGCGCTGGCTGATCTAGTACGTGCTGTGCAGGGGGACGAGGCTTTTGAGCTGATTGTGGAGCCTGACTGGAAAGCAGCGCTTGAGCAGCTGCAGCATTTGACCGGGGAAACAGACCTTGGGGTTGTGACCGGAACGCTTTATTTAATAGCGGACGTTCGCGCCCGCTTATTGTACAACTCTGATTCTGAAAAAGGTTGGTGAACCGTCTTTGAATACAGCAAAACATGTTCATTTCATCGGAATAGGCGGTTACGGGATGAGTGCTATCGCCCGCGTTATGCTGGAGAAGGGCTATACTGTAACTGGTTCTGATGTCGCTCGTCAGGAACTCACAGAGAAGCTGGCGGCGAAAGGCGCAAAAATCTATATCGGACATGAGCCGGAAAATATTAAAGGTGCGGAGCTGGTGGTTTACTCCACTGCGCTAACGAAGGATAATGTAGAGCGCCGCGCCGCGGAAGCTCTCAATATTCCGGTGCTGCATCGTTCGCAAATGCTGGCTCAGCTTATGAATGAAGGCAAGGGCGTCGCTGTTGCTGGCGCTCATGGCAAGACGACGACCTCGTCGATGATCGCGCTCGTTATGGAAAACTGCGGCACCGATCCGACGTATATTATTGGTGGCGAGATTGTAAACGTCGGCACGAATGCAAAGGCGGGAAAAGGGGAATACGTCGTAGCGGAAGCCGACGAGAGCGATGGCTCTTTCCTGCATTATCACCCGTCTATTGCGATAGTAACTAATATTGAACCGGATCATCTGGAAAACTATGACGGGGATTTCGGCAAGCTGAAGGCTGCCTACGTTCAGTTTCTGTCGCAGGTAAAGCCGGATGGCAAAGCTATCGTATGCGCGGACGATGACAATATTGACGAGATCATCAGCAAGCTGTATGCAAGCCAATCGCTCGACCCATCACAGCTCGTTACTTACGGCATTGATGGTGAAGCCCAGTACAAGGCAGAGAAAGTCGTGCTTGGTGATCGCAAAGTATCGTTCGAGCTTACCCACCAAGGGAAGCTGCTGGGCCAGGTTGAACTGTCTGTACCAGGTAAACATAATGTATATAACGCGATGGCTACCATTATTACCTGTCTGGAAGCAGGGCTGCCATTTGCGCAAATTGCAGGCGCTATTCGTGAATTCATTGGGGCGAAGCGTCGTTTCCAAGTGCTCGGCGAAGTAGAGGACATTCTCGTTATTGACGACTATGCCCATCATCCTACCGAGATCAGCGCAACGATCAGTGCTGCCAAAGCGACAGGCAAACGGATTGTAGCTGTGTTCCAGCCGCAGCGTTACACGCGTACCTATTTCCTTCTCGACCAGTTCAGCCGGGCGTTTCCGGAAGCGGACGAGGTCATTATTACCGATATCTATTCGCCAGCTGGCGAACAGCAAATTGAGGGCGTCAATTCGGAGAGGCTGGTCGAGCTGATTAAGACGAACAGCAATGCGAATACGACGTTTATTGCGACAAAGGAAGAAGTGCTGGAGTATTTGAAGACAGCTGCTTCTGCTGGCGATCTTGTCATTACGATGGGAGCCGGCGATATTTGGAAAACAGCGGATGCTTTGGCTAAATGGCTGAAGGCAGGCCGTAAATAAAGCTGGTATCCCTTGCATAAGGGCATATGGACTCCATTAAACGCTGGAAAACGTTAAAATCGTTTTCCAGCGTTTTTTATTTCGTTGCAAAAAGGAGCTGCGCCCAAACGATGCAAATGTCTTTGAAGATATTTACATCATGCATTCAATTGAACTAGCACCGCTTTTTTATGATGGATACAATTCCCTTAGCTTTTTATAGCAAAAAAGGTTGTCGACTGTACGAAACTTGAGGTAAGCTGCGAATGTTATTTAAAATATAAGAATTTATAAGTTTTGCACTTATAAATGGGCTTATATTTCTCGGAATGAAACGAGCCGCGCCGCCAAAGGACGGCGATAGCCGTTTCACCTTGAATTCTAAGAATATATAAGTTTCATCCTTATATCCGCTTAGAATTCTAGGGCAAAGCTCTTCGCTCGTCCTAGAAGGACGACGAAGTCGTTTTTGCTTGCGTATCCGTTTGTTCATAATCATAAATCTCTTAATTGTCTCATAGAGTAGGAATAGAAGAATGAGACAAGGAGAGAATGACATGAACTCAAAAAACCGCATTACGTACCGTTTCGACCAAGCCGGACAAGCTTCGCGCTCCGAAAACAAGCAGATGGCCGCGGCGCAGCCTGTTGTGGAAATCCCGGCTGCTTCTGCGCAGCCAGGTGCTTCGAAGCAGGGAGGTTTTGCTGAAGTCATCCCCTTATATAAAACTGCAGCCTTTTATTCAGATGAGCAGTTCAGTCCATGGAGCAGCCAGGCCGGGGAGGATATGGATCAGCTGGAGCAATTGATTCGCGAGTCGGATCATCACTTGCCTGAAGATTCTAAGACAAAGACGGCTAGTCGAATCCGTTCGCATGCCGATTCGCCCATTTCTTCGAAAGCGCCGAAACATATAGTAGATAAAGAGCCGCCTGTTCATATTTCTGAAGAGCAGTTTCAGATGGAAGAGCAAGAAGGGGTCCCGCTATCAAATGATCCTCACCAGCAGCAGGCACCTTCTTTCAGCGGCTCAAAATGGAATGGCAATGGAGCGGAGCATGGGCCAGAAAATGCCCACTATGGATGGGCAAATGACGGCGAGCGGCATTCGCCTGAGCTTGAGCTGGGCAACCGTCCGGTTCGCTCTATTCGCAAGCTTGGACATTCGCCATCATGGATCAATGTTTTTTTATCTGTCGCTGGGGCGCTGGCAACGGGAGCATTATTCGGTTATTTGCTGCTGTCTTTATTTTTGGATTCCTCCTCGGCAGACCCCTCTAATTCGGGCGGGCAGTCAAGCGCGGTTAGCGGAAATCCAGCTGCGCAAAGTGCGGAAAATGGCTTGGGCACGGAAGCAGGTGCGGGGAATGGGGCAAGTTCAGCTGCGCCGCTTGAAACGGTAGAAGTGGCTATCCAGCCACAGGCCTACCATTTGCTGCAATATGGCGTATTTAGCAACTCGGAAGGCAAGGATGCCGCAATGGAGGAGTTGGCTAGCAAGGGGCTTGCAGCTGCTGCTGCGACAACAGCAGACGACTACCGGGTATATGCGGGGATGGCGGGTGACCGCAGCAGGGCAATTGCGCTGAGCAAAATGCTGCCTGGCACCGAGGTATATGTGAAGGAGCTTATCATTCAGGCGCCGCAGCAATTTCCATTTAAAGGGGATGCAGCAGAGGCAAACCGCTTTTTTGAACAGACGAATGCCTTGATAAGCATGCTGGATGATTTGGCGCTGGCCCAGCTGGAGCAGCCAGTTCTTGCACCACTTGGCGAGAACGCGGCGAAGGCTTGGAGGAAGGAGCATCAAAAATGGACGCTCAGCATAAAGGCGATGGAGTCCGGCATTCAAGGCGAGACGGGTAAAGCTTCAATGGGGGCGGTTGTCCAAGCGGTAAATACGGCGGCTTCGTCGCTTACGGAATATGATAAAAACCCTTCTCAGGCACACTTGTGGTCGGTACAGCGAGCGCTAATGGAAGCGATCCTGACACAAAAAACATGGTTTGAGACTATACGCGCATTGTAAACGGAAATCATACTAAGGTATAATAGTGAGCAGTTGTCATTACTTGGCGAGAGGCGTTGAACTATGAAGAAAAACGGCTGGATGTTATTGCTTTTCCTAGTGCTTGGTCTGCTTGCTGGGGCCTTGGTGGCACGCTGGCTGGAGTCGATTCCGGGAATAACTTTCTTGACCAAAGCGATTCAGGCTTCATGGTCTCCTGCCGTTGATTTATATGTGCTGAGCTTTACAATGACGATTAACTTCCAAATTAGCTTATTCAGTATTATTGGTGTTATAGTGGCTATATGGCTTTATCGCAAAATGTAAGCTTAAACGAAGGAGAGCTATACCTATGAATCCGATCAGCCAGTTTGTGCTGGCATCGTCGTCTCCGCGCCGGAAGGAACTGGTCGCCTCTCTTGACCTTTCCTTGCCGGTTTATATTTTGTCCTCAGAAGCGGACGAAAGTGTGCCGTCCGATTGGAGCCCCGAGCAAATTGTGGAACAGCTTTCCTTGCGCAAGGCGCGGGCAACGGCTGAACTTTTGCGGAAGCAGGGGAATACGGAATCCTCTATCGTCGTAGGCGCGGATACAATTGTCGTTGTGGATGGCCATGTACTGGGCAAGCCAGTGGATGAGGCAGATGCTTTTGCTATGTTGAGCAGCCTACAAGGCAGAGCTCATGAAGTATATACAGGTGTTGCTTGTGTTTTAACGGATAATGGTGAACAATCCTCGGCTCATCGCATGACGAAGGTGCATATGAGGCCGCTTAAGGATGAACAGATTCATCGTTATATAGCTACCGGGGAATCGTATGACAAAGCGGGGTCTTATGGCATTCAAGGTTATGGGGCCACGCTTGTTGAGAGGATCGAGGGCTGTTATTTCAACGTTGTCGGCTTGCCGCTGTCACTGCTGTCAGATATGCTCGCAGCGTATCGCATACATGTATTTTGATCCACGTATTTCAAGCTAACTTACGAAAGCAGGGATGGGCATGGAGCCGCAGCGCCAATTCATTCGTGATGTCCCACAGGAAGAACGTCCAAGAGAGCGATTAATGAAATATGGGGCCGAAGCGCTCAGTCACACGGAATTACTGGCCATTCTTTTGCGAACAGGCACGAAAAAGGAATCAGTTGTCCATCTTGCGGGTAATATCATGAAGGAATGCGGTAATTTGCGCAACTTGATGGATATGAGTCTGGAAGAGCTGACGGCCATTCGCGGCATCGGTCCGGCGAAAGCGATTCAATTGCGGGCGGGACTTGAGCTTGGACGCAGAGTGTCTCGTACGGGCAATGGCGAGGTTGTTACGGTGAAGAGACCAGAAGATGCGGCGAATTATGTCATGGATGAGCTTCGTCATTTGAAAAAAGAGCATTTCGTCTGTCTTTTTCTCAATACGAAAAATCACATTATTGCCCAAGAGACGCTATCGATGGGCACGCTGAATGCCTCGCTCGTTCATCCAAGGGAAGTATTTCGTGCGGCTATTAAATGCAGCAGCGCCTCGCTCATTTGTGTGCATAATCATCCGAGCGGTGATCCTACGCCAAGTCCTGAAGACATTGCGCTGACGAAGCGGCTCGTTTCTGCTGGAGAGTTGGTAGGCATTGAAGTGCTGGATCATCTCGTTATTGGGGATGGAAGGTTTATTAGTTTGAAGGAACAAGGCTACATGTAATATAATAAGAAGGATTGTGGCATTACAGAAGGGAGCACTAACATGTTTGGTGGTTTATCGAAAGATCTTGGCATTGACTTGGGAACAGCTAATACTCTTGTATACGTAAAAGGAAAAGGAATTGTCGTGAGGGAGCCGTCTGTGGTAGCCCTGCGTACCGATACGAAAACGATAGAAGCAGTTGGCGAGCAAGCGAAAAAAATGATCGGCAGAACGCCGGGCAATATTCGCGCCGTACGTCCAATGAAGGATGGCGTCATTGCTGACTTTGAAACGACAGCAACGATGATTAAATATTTTATTCGTTCAGCGCAAAAGCAAAGATCTTTGTTTCCGCGCCATCCGAACGTCATGATTTGCGTGCCGTCTGGCATTACTGCAGTTGAGAAGCGTGCGGTTGAAGATGCTGCGAAGCAAGCAGGTGCACGTGAAGCTTATACGATTGAAGAACCGTTCGCAGCAGCAATTGGCGCCGATCTTCCGGTTTGGGAACCTACGGGCAGCATGGTCGTTGATATTGGCGGCGGAACGACAGAGGTTGCAGTGATTTCGCTCGGCGGGATTGTAACAAGCCGTTCGATTCGCGTCGCTGGGGATGAAATGGATGAGTCCATTATCCAATATATTAAACGCTTCTACAATCTGATGATTGGGGAACGTACGGCAGAGCAGCTTAAGATGGATCTGGGTACAGCACTGCCGCTTGATCCGCCAGAATCGGTGGAAATTAGAGGCCGCGATCTCGTATCCGGCTTGCCTAAGACACTTGCAATAACATCGGATGAAGTAAGCGAAGCGCTTGCGGATACGGTGACCGCTATTGTGGATGCCGTTAAAATCACGCTTGAAAAATGCCCGCCAGAGCTGTCGGCAGATATTATGGATCGCGGTATTGTACTGACAGGCGGCGGAGCACTGCTTCGCAATCTGGACAAGCTGCTGCAGCGCGAGACTGGCATGCCGGTCATTGTAGCGGACAATCCGCTTGACTGCGTAGCTATAGGTACCGGCCGTTCGCTTGACCATATTCATTTATTCAAGAGCAGAGGCGGCTCAGGCGGCCGTTCGAAACGCTAGAAGAGCTTTCTGCCAATTTGGCAAGAAATGAAAATGTGATTAGAACAGGCAGGTGATCGAGCTGTTTAAGCTGTTTAGAAATAAGCGCATGTTTATGCTTATGTTCGGGTTTATTCTGTTCATTGTGGTCATCGGCTTCTCGCTAAGTGACCGTAAGGAGCTGAGTATGCCGGAGAAGTTTATCGGAGATTCAGTCGGATTCGTTCAGCAATGGTTTTATGTGCCCGCTGCTTCAATAGCGGGTTTCTTTGAGGATATTGGCAATCTCCGGGCGATTTATGAGGAGAATGAGTACCTTAGACTGACAGCAGCGGCTTATGCCCGCGACAAAATCGGCTATAACTTTCTGCAGGAAGATAATGAGCGTTTGCAGAAAGAGCTGAATTTTACAGAGCAGCAGAAAAGAATAAACAATTACAACTACCGCATTGCCCATGTCATTGCCGTTGACAATAATCCGTACAGCAAGACGCTGGAAATCAATTTAGGCTCGCTGAATGGCATCAAGCAGAACATGGCGGTTACAACCATTGACGGCATTATCGGTATTGTCAGCCAGGTAAGGCCGAATACGGCAACGGTAATGCCGATTACGGAGCTAGATGAAAAGTCGCCCACTTCAAATGCGATTGCGGCGACTATTCTTGGCAAGAGTGACTCTTTCGGAATGGTTACCAGCTACGATGATGAGACGCAGCGATTGATTATGACAAGAATCGGCGAAAACGACAAAATGATCGTCGGTGATTTGGTCGTTACCTCAGGAAGCGACAGCGTCTACCCGCGCGGTCTTGTTATTGGAACGGTAGAGACAAAGGAAGTAGGCAATTTTGGCTTGACGTACACAGCTTCAATTGAGATGGCGGCAAATTTGAACCAGCTTAAAGAAGTGTTTGTCGTCGAGGTGTCTGCATCGGAGGATGCGGGGAAATGAGTATGATGAGCACGAATCGGCTTATCCTGCTGTTGTTTTTCCTTTTTGTTATTGAAGGCAGCGTCATGCCTTGGATCATTCCGGTCGATTATGCTGGCAAAATTATTCCGCATTTTAGCTTTGTCTTTGTATTATATGCTGCTCTGTATAGCGGTCGCCATCGGGCACTGATGTTTGGCATAGGTATTGGACTTATTCAGGATATCGTCTACTATGGTCATTTGCTCGGTGTACATACGTTCATGATGGGGCTAATCGGTTATTTTGCCGGACTTCTGTTCGATCGCCGCCGCAGCACGCTGCTTACATGCCTGTCCGTCATTGGCTTTGCGTGCATTGCTTACGATTCAGCCGTTTATTTTATTTATTCGCTTTTCCGGTTGACGGAGGAGTCGTATGCTTTCGCGCTGCTGGATCATATTTTGCCTAGCTTATTTTTGCAGCTTGCCTTTGCTTTGGTTATTTACGTGCCTGTTCGCAAGCTGTATGAGCAGGATGCGAAGCTAAATCAGGACCAGGATGAGGAATAAATTGGCGGTTAAAGCAGGAATTCGATTGTTTCGAAAAGAATGCAATACGTTGGGGAGGGACAATCGTGGCCGAAAAGCAGCATATTATGATTAAAGGCGTCAAGGAAGGTCTCGTGTTCCTTCTCGACGATAGTTGTGAACTTGATTTATTACTCGATGAGCTGCACTACAAGCTGGAGAAAACCCATCAGCAGCTGCTCACCGGCCCGCTCGTGCACGTCCATGTCAAGCTAGGAAGCAGGCAGCTTGACGATGAGGATAAAGAACGGATTCGATCGGTTATTCGCGCGCAGGGCAATCTGATTGTACAATCGGTAGAATCGGAGCCGGCGGCAGGTAGCCAGCCGCAGGCTCCGCCACCTGGCATTCAGCTCATTAACGGAATTATCCGATCGGGTCAAACGATAGAGCGTGAAGGCGATTTGCTGCTGACGGGGGATGTGAACCCGGGAGGAACGATTATCAGTACCGGCGATATTTATGTGATGGGCGCGCTGCGTGGTGTCGCTCATGCTGGTGTTAACGGCCGAACGGATGTTATTATTGCGGCATCACTGATGCGGCCGACACAATTGCGCATAGCAGATATCATTAGCAGGCCGCCGGAGGAATGGATGTCGGGCGATCCAGCGATGGAGTTTGCTTTTTTGAATGAGGGAACGATGCAGATGGATAAAATTTCGCAATTATACCGTTTACGCAATAATCCGATTATGTTGAGAGGGGTGTAACTTATGGGAGAAGCGATTGTTGTCACATCTGGAAAAGGCGGCGTTGGCAAGACGACTACGTCTGCCAATCTAGGAACGGCATTGGCTCTGCTTGGCAAGAAGGTATGTATGGTTGACACCGACATCGGACTGCGTAATTTGGATGTTGTTATGGGACTTGAAAATCGCATTATTTATGATCTTATCGATGTGGCTGAAGGCCGCTGCCGCTTGAATCAAGCGCTGATCAAGGACAAGCGCTTTGATGAGCTGTACATGCTGCCGGCTGCCCAAACGAAGGACAAAAATGATGTATCGCCCGAACAGGTCAAAGACATGGTGCTGGAGCTGAAGAAGGAATTTGATTATGTCATTATTGATTGTCCAGCCGGAATTGAACAGGGCTTCCGCAATGCGATTGCCGGCGCAGACCGGGCTATTGTTATTACAACGCCAGAAAATGCTGCTGTTCGCGATGCGGACCGAGTAATTGGCCTGCTTGAGAAAGAGGGTATCGCTGCCAAAATCATCATTAACCGTATTCGTCAGAACATGGTGAAAAGCGGGGAAATGCTTGATATTGATGAAATTTGTCAGGTGCTCGCCGTTGATTTGCTCGGTATCGTGCCGGATGATGAGAAGGTTATCAAATCCGCGAATACAGGCGAGCCGACGGTGATGGACCCTTCGTCGCGCGCGGCGATTGCTTATCGCAACATTGCCCGCCGCATTTTGGGCGATATGGTTCCTCTTATGCTGCTAGATGAGAAGGCAGGCGCCTTCAAACGGTTCCGCAAGTTTTTGGGAATAGGATGATTGCATTGTGCTGAATAAATTCAAAAAAATTGACTGGGGCATCGTCGCAATTTTAGTTTGTCTCATGGTTTTCAGCTTGTTTGTAATATATAGTGCTACTTGGGACAATTCGCAATATGCTACATCAACTGAAAAAATGGCTATTTTTTATGGGGTTGGTTTTTTTATCACGATTTTTGCCGCTCTTTTTGATTACCGGATTTTGCTCAAAACCTGGCATATCTTATATGGCTTTGGCGTCGCTTTGCTGATCACCGTGTATTTTTTTGGATCTGTCATCAATGGAGCAAAAGGCTGGTTCAAGCTCGGAAGCTTCTCCTTTCAACCGGCTGAAATCATGAAAATTTTTCTGATTATCGGGATTGCCTACATTATGGGCCGAAGAAAAGGCGATAGATTAGGCTTTTCTCAAGATTTATTACCGATAGCGGCTTTTTCCCTATTGCCGTTTGCGCTCGTCATGATGCAGCCTGATTTAGGAAATGCGATTATTTATCTCGTTATCGTGCTCGGAATGCTTTGGATTGGCAATGTTAAATATAAGCATGTTCTTGTAGGGCTTGCTGTCGTTGTTGGCGGTTTGATCCTGTTCATGACGCTGTTTAATATGTTCAATACGGAAATATATACTTATCTGAAAGAAAAAGAATTAACGCACTGGTACAATCGGATTAATACGTTCATGCATCCAGAGGAAGCATCTGCTGATGCGAGCTATCAATCTCAAAATGCCAAAATTGCCATAGGCTCAGGCGGGCTTACGGGTGATGGCTATTTGCAGGGCGAGATGAAAAACGGGAAGTTCATCCCTTATCCGTACTCCGATTCCATATTTGCTGTTATCGGCGAGGAATTTGGTTTTCAGGGTGCAGCCGTGCTGCTGCTGTTGTATTTCCTGCTCATTTATCGAATTATCATAATCGCCTTCAAATGTCATGATTTGCGCGCTGCCTATATGACGATAGGCATTGCCTCTATGTTCGTATTTCAGATATTCCAAAATATCGGCATGATGATCGGACTAATGCCGATTACCGGCATCACGCTGCCATTCATCAGCTACGGCGGCACTTCACTGCTGCTGAATATGATTTGTATCGGCATTGTATTTAGTATAAAGGCTCATCAGGAAGTGTATGAGCTGGCTGAATAACCACATAGCTGCTGCTTGGAAGGGCGCTGCAATTCTCTGGGAAGAGAAAGCAGCGTTCTTTTTCTTTTTGCCTGCTGAATTTGCATACTTGTCCGTTTTTCCTCATAAGGATGTAGAAGGAAGCAAGCTCTCTGATAATCGAGAGGGGGAGGAACGGATGATGGATACGAAGGAAGCGGTGCGAAGGCGCCGTGAAGAGAAAATTAGACGATTAATGGAGCAGCCCGTTCGGGATGGATTCATGCAAGAGCGGCTTTCAAGAGCGGAATACAGCGTGCCCGCTGCGCCTCCGCTCTATCCACCATTGGATGAGGAGGAGCGGGACCCAGAGAAAATGTGGAAGGAAAGCCCTAATCCTTGGGATGGATGGACACAGATACAGGATGATCAGCGAAGCCGGACGAGCCGCATGGATTATCGTTATGGTCATCCGTCAGGAGAACCGCCGTATGCGGAACCGCCAAAAGGTGGCCGTCCAAATCCCTTCTTTCGCGAACTGCGCTGGAAAATAATTGCGGCTGCTGTATTGTTCGCTGGCATATGGGGCTTATACCAGATTGATGAGAAGTGGGCAATGGAAAGCCGAGCTTATGTAGCGCAGGTGCTTCATGATGAGCTGGATTTTGCCAGTGCGGCAAAATGGTATAAAGAAACGTTTGCCGGAGCGCCGACGTTTATTCCGATTTTCCAAGAGGAGCAGAAGGAGGCAACTGCTGCAGAAGGTGCAGTCAAGCTGCCTATCGTTGCTCCGCTTGAGGGCGGTGCTATCGTACGTACATTTGCCGAGCTGCTAAACGGTGTCGAGCTTGCTGGCTCATCGGAGGAAGCGGTAAATGCGGTAGAGACAGGCAGAGTGCTTGTTGTCTCGGAGCCATCGGATAATGGAGTAACCGTCGTAGTCCAGCATGCGGATGAACGAGTCAGCGTATATGGCAAGCTAGGGTATGCATCAGTTGGCGTGAATGATTGGGTGGAAGCGGGCGATCAGGTCGGGAGCCTGCGCAGAGCAAGCGGTGAGGAGCCTAGCTTGCTTTATTTTGCAATTAAGCAAAACGACCGCTATATTGATCCGGTAAGCGTGATCCCGCTTGGTTAAATGGAGGGGCATTCGCTGGTCGGTGCATCCGTTGTTTGTGCTGGTAATGGCGGCCTCCGTATTAACAGGTTATTTTGTCGAGCTGTTCACCTTGTTTTTAATCGTAATGGTCCATGAGGCTGGCCATGTGCTGGTGGCGCGTTTTTTCGGCTGGCATATTCGAGAGGTTAAGCTGCTGCCTTTCGGCGGTGTGGCTGAAGTGGAGGATGCGGGCAGCCTTCCAGCAGGAGAGGATGCGCTTGTAGCAATAGCCGGACCGCTGCAAAATGTATGGATGGGACTAGCTGCTTGGGGCCTCGGCCAGCTGGGATTATGGGACCCCGAATGGTCGGCCTATGTCGTTCAGGCAAATATGATGATTGGTTTATTTAATTTATTGCCGATTTATCCGCTTGATGGCGGGAAGCTGCTGCAAGCGGCCCTTAGCTATAGCTTGAACTTTTTCAGCGTTATGCGCTGGACGGCACGCATCAGCCTTGTGCTCAGCAGCTTAATGATCGGCGTTTCGCTGCTAGGGCTGCTGCGTCCCGGCGGCGCTATTCAATTCAATCTGCTCATCATTGGAACGTTTCTGTTTATGACGAACTGGACCTATAATCGGAGCATCCCGTATTTATTCATTCGGTTTCTCATGCATCGCGACCAGGTAGCTATCCGCAAAATGGCGCAAGGCGTGCTTGCCAGCCCTATCGTGGTGGATGGCAGGCAATCTGCGGCATATGCCGTTCGTTTGCTTTGGCGCGAGCGGTATCACTTGTTTTATATTATGGAGCGAGGCTCCAGCATCGCCAGGGTAGCTCCAGAGCAGCGTGTTGTTGACCGTTATTTGCTTGAGCGCAATCCGAACCGCCCTGTTATTGAGCTTCTTCCTTAAGGGGACAAAAAACAGATAAGGAACTCCCGCTGCGACTTGTGTTAATATAAAAGAAAACGTGAGAGCTGGCGGGTGATGTTTGAGAGATGAAGCAAATGTTGATGCACAGTGACGGAGAAATGCTTCAAACAGCTGTTTTGCAGGATGGCCGGCTCATGGAATTTTTTATGGAACGGTCGGAGAAAAGCGGCCTCGTAGGCAACGTCTACAAAGGGCGTGTCATTAATGTGCTGCCTGGCATGCAGGCGGCGTTCGTAGATATTGGACTAGGCAAAAACGCTTTTCTCTATATAGATGATTTATTGCATCCCAATTTGGAGAAGCAGCCGGAGATAAAGCCTTCAATTGAAGAGCTGGTGCGGCCAGGCCAAGAGCTGATTGTACAGGTGATGAAGGAGCCGCTTGGCGGCAAGGGAGCCAGGGTGACGACCCACTTCACATTGCCGGGGCGCTGGCTGGTGCTCATGCCGCAGGCTGGGTACGTAGGCGTTTCACGAAAAATAGCTGCCGACAGCGAGCGTGCCAGACTGCGCGATGTGGGAGAGCAGCTGCTTCAAGGCGAGGAAGGCATCATCCTCCGGACGGCTGCCTCAGGTGAGTCCGAGCAGTCGCTTGCGGCTGATGTTGCCCAGCTTCGCGCCAGCTGGGAGCGTATAATAAGCCAGGCCGCGGAGGCGAAAGCACCAGCAGGCCTACATATGGAGGCGGGTCTGCTGCGGCGAATCGTCCGCGACACGCTTGATATGAAAGTGGAAGAGGTATGGATTGATGATGCATCCCGCCTGCAGGAAGCGGCTGCGCTGCTGCGGGAAATGACGCCGCAGCTCGAAAAACGGCTCAAGCTGTATGACCGGGGTGCTTCGCTTACTCTATTTGATGCTTTTGACGTCACTCGGCAGGTGCATGAAGCGTTTCAACCGAATATTCGGCTGGCAAGCGGCGGCTCGCTAGTATGGGGAGAGACGGAAGCTCTAACCGTTATTGATGTAAATACGGGCAAATACACAGGCGCTACGAATTTAGAGGATACCGTCTTCCGTACGAATATGGAGGCGGCTGATGAAATCGCCCGGCTGCTGCGGCTGCGTGATGTGGGCGGCATCATTATTATTGATTTTATCGATATGGAAAATGAACCAAACCGCGAGCGGATTATCGCGCGCCTGAATGAATGGGCGAGGCTGGACCCGACAAAATGCTCGGTCGTTGGCTGGACAAGACTAGGGCTTATGGAGGTGACCCGCAAAAAAGCGCGGGAGGGTGCTGCGGGCCAGCTAACGGAGCGCTGTCCGTGCTGCGGAGGAAGCGGCAGGCAGGGGCAAGTTAAAGTCTAGCTGTGCAAAAAAGTGGTATAGCGTTTGGGTGCACGACAAATAGAACGACCGATGAAGGGGAGCCTTCATCGGTCGTTTTTGCTTAGGTTTAGCGAGCTAAGCGCCGGTTGTTTCTTTTTTCAAAATCGGAATCCATACTTCGCTGCGGTAATCTTCAGCGCAAGTATCCCCTTCGTAATAAACCTCCAGCTCAGGGCCTCCGGCATGCTCATAGCCGGTTCCGGGAAACCACTCTTGGAAAATCCGGCGAAATACATTTTGAAGCGAATCAGGCAATGGGCCGGTCGAGGTGAATATGGCCCAGGTAGCTGCGGGAACGGTACGGACCGTATATTTCTTTTCCTTGTCAGCCACATTGGCATCAACGGAGGTAGCAATCATATAGGTGAATGTCTCCTTATCGGGCTGGCCGTCAAGACAGACGCCAATAATTGCCCCATCCCCTTTGGCATAAAGCTCAGCGGGCGCTTCGCTTTGGTTGAATACCTCCCACAGCTTAGGAATATCGATGAAATTTTGTCCGTCCTTACAGCTCACTTCATAGGACAAGCCTGCAATTTGAAAAGCTTCCTTTTCCTCAATACGATAATCCATGTCCTTGTCTCCCTTCAACGATAGCTGGAATGAAATGCGGGGGAATGCTTTCAATGTAACGCCGGGTGCTCTCGCTTCCGAAGGCGAAATGCCATGAATGCGGAGAAAGGCCTTGGAGAATGACTCGGGAGTATCATAACCGTATTTAAAGGCAACGTCTGCGACCTTTATGGTGGTAGACGTCAGCTCCTGTGCCGCAAGTGTCAGCTTGCGCTTACGGATATATTCCGCGACTGTCATTCCAGTAAGCATGTGGAACATGCGCTGAAAATGAAACGGCGACACATAGGCGGCCTTGGCGATATCGGCGATGTCGAGGCGTTCCTCCATTTTTTGCTCCATCAGGTCGAGTGCAACCTTCATTCGAAGAATAGCTTCCATGCCGCATCAACTTCCTTTGCTCTCAATATTGTAGCATCATTTAACAGAGGGCTGCCTGTCATTGCGTGCTGACTTCAGACAGATTAAACTGAATGATGATTGTCGTAATCCGTTCCTTAAGATTGGTCTTATTATACAAAATAAAAAAAATGGAGACAATGGAATGTGCTGCAAGAGGGCATGCTATAGGCAATCGTGTATAAAAGAGGTTGCTTGATTCGATTTTGTATGCTAAAATGTTCAAGTATGTCTGATTGTTATATACAGCGGACTTGCAGATACCGCTCCGATCGGGTACAAGCAATGGCAGCCCATGCTGCAATTCACCTGGATTAGGCGAGTCTTCGACAATAAGGAGGTGCACTCACAATGTTCGCAATTATCGAAACTGGCGGCAAGCAATACAAAGTTCAGGAAGGCGATGTGCTTTTCATCGAAAAACTGAACGCCAATGCAGGCGAAAGCGTAACGTTTGATCGCGTGTTGGCTGTATCCGGTGCAGACGGTCTTGTAACTGGTACTCCAGTTCTTTCCGGCGCTACTGTTTCTGCTACTGTTGAAAAACAAGGCAGAGGCCAAAAGATCATCGTTTACAAATACAAAGCCAAAAAGAACTACCGTCGTAAGCAAGGTCATCGTCAACCGTACACAAAAGTAACGATCGGCAAAATCCAAGCATAAGAGGATTATTATGATCACGGTTACGATTGTACGAAATGCTGACAAGCGGATTACATCGTTTAAGATTAAAGGACATGCGAAGTATGCGAAGCTCGGCAAAGACATTGTCTGCGCTGGTGTGTCGGCTATCTCAGTCGGTACGGTCAACTCGGTTGAAGCTTTGGCAGATGTGAAGCTTCCTTATGTAATGGACAATGGATGGTTATCATCGGATATTCCGGTTTTAGCTGATCAGGAAACCGATCATAAGGTGCAGCTGCTGCTGGAGTCGATGATGGTGATGCTTAATACGATTGCACAGTCCTACGGAAAATATGTTGTGATTAAACAACAATCTCTTGAATGAGGGAGGGAAATCTCATGTTGAAACTGAATCTTCAGCTTTTCGCTTCGAAGAAAGGTGTAGGTTCCACAAAGAACGGACGTGACAGTCAATCGAAGCGTCTTGGCGCTAAACGTGCTGACGGTCAAACCGTATCTGCTGGAAGCATCTTGTTCCGTCAACGCGGAACAAAAATTCACCCAGGAACTAACGTAGGCATCGGCAAAGACGATACGCTTTATGCGAAAGTCGAAGGCGTTGTGAAGTTTGAGCGTTGGGGACGCGATCGCAAAAAAGTGAGCGTGTATCCAGTGGACCTGGCTCCAGTAGCCGCAGCAGTAGAAGCATAATAGCAGCAAATGCCCCGGCCTCGCGTGTAGGTCGGGGCATTTGCTGCTTAAAGACC
Organism: Paenibacillus sp. FSL H8-0537; assembly: GCF_038051995.1. Lineage (NCBI taxonomy): Bacteria > Bacillati > Bacillota > Bacilli > Caryophanales > Paenibacillaceae > Paenibacillus > Paenibacillus sp. FSL H8-0537. The sequence continues at coordinate 2,042,880 of NZ_CP150290.1, forward strand.
TATCGGCTAATGCAGCGGCATGTTATACTGAATTAGCTGGGAAACATGCGGAAGAAAGTGGGATCAATAAATGGATCGCATTAAATCGGCAAAGCACATCGCAGCTTTTTCTATTGTGCTACCGGCTGTGGCTATGCTTGTATGGCCTTCGTCAGTCTGGTTGCTAGTGCTTTTCATGCTTTGGTTTACGGCTGCTGCAGTCATCTGGATTCGCTCGGAGCGGCGCGTGCATGCAGAGCAGCTTGCGCTTACGATACACAGCCTCCAGGCCGCAGGGATGAGAACGCTAAACCATCATCGGCATGACTGGATGAACGACCTGCAAGTGATATATGGCTACACGCGGATGCAGAAACCGGATAAAACGGTGGAATATGTGGAGAGAATAAGGGCAAAGATGCTTACGGAGAGTCAAATTTCAAAGCTAGGGGAGCCAGCGCTCGTCAGCTACATTCAGGGCTTCCGTACACTGACAAGCTGCCTTGAGCTGAAGGTGGACATAGAGCAGGACTTGAATTTTAATGAGCTGCCGCTTGCCAGCCATGAAATTTCCGAAGCATTAATTGGCATAATGAATAGCTATCGTCTGGCGGTTAAGCCTGGTTTTGGCGAAGTCGCCGTGCTTACTCTGGTACTTGATTGGGACGGGCAGCAGCTTCACGTTGCTTTCGAACTTGAGGGCGAGCTAATGGATGAGCAACAATTGAAGGATCAAATAAAACAGCAGTTGAAAGGCGCGACTCTGCAGGCGGTCGATATTGAACATCCGCAGGAGGAAATACGGCTTAAGGCGGAAAAGCGCGCTTGAACGGGGGCACAACATGTTTGTCGATAAAGCGAAAATATTTGTAAAAGGCGGCAACGGCGGCGACGGAATCGTTTCCTATCGCCGTGAGAAGTATGTACCGGAGGGCGGACCTGCCGGTGGCGATGGCGGTAAAGGCGGAAATATTATTTTCCGCGTGGATGAAGGCTTGCGTACGCTGATGGATTTCCGCTATCAGAAGCATTTTAAAGGCGAGCGCGGCGAGCGCGGCAAAGTGAAAAGCATGCATGGTGCGGGTGCAGATGATATGATTGTACGCATTCCTCCAGGCACGATCATTATTGACGATGACTCGCAGGAAATCATTGCCGATATGACACGTCATGGCCAGGAAATTATAGTCGCAAAGGGCGGACGCGGCGGACGCGGCAATACAAGGTTTGCAACAATTAACAACCCCGCTCCGGATATTGCCGAGACTGGTGAAGAAGGCCAAGAACGCTGGATTGTGCTTGAGCTTAAGGTAATGGCAGACGTAGGTCTTGTCGGATTTCCAAGCGTAGGCAAGTCCACATTGCTGTCGGTCGTATCCGGGGCCAAGCCGAAAATTGGCGCGTATCATTTTACAACGTTAACGCCGAATTTAGGGGTTGTGGACGTTGGCGATGACCGCAGCTTCGTGATGGCGGATTTACCGGGATTAATCGAAGGCGCGCATGAAGGCGTTGGTCTGGGACATGAGTTTTTACGCCATGTCGAGCGGACCCGCGTCATCATCCATGTGCTGGATATGTCCGGCTCCGAGGGTCGCGATCCTTTTGAGGATTGGCTGCAAATCAATGAAGAGCTTGTGCTCTACAATGAGAAGCTGGCCGACCGTCCGCAAATTATTGCGGCTAACAAGATGGATATGCCGGAAGCGGCAGAGCATCTTGAGATGTTTAAGCAGCAGCTGGATGAGGTGCGCGGCGAAAAGGAATACCTTATTGTGCCGATTTCTTCTTTAACGAAACAGGGTGTACAGGAGCTATTGTACAAGGCGATGGATACGCTGGAGTCGGTTCCAGATGAACTGGAAATCGAAGAAGTGAAGGATGTCACGGAGCGTAAGGTGTTTACGTTCGAGAAACGCGAAGAATCCAGCTATACGATTCGCAAAGAAAACGAGCTGTATGTTGTAGAAAGCGAAAGCATCGAGAAATATTTGAAGCGTATGAAGGTTACTTCGTATGACTCGGTCATGCGATTTGCCCAAATTATGCGGAAAATGGGCGTCGATGCAGCGCTGCGCAAGCACGGCGCTAAAGATGGCGATACGGTGCAAATTGGCGATTTCACCTTTGAATTTTTCGAAGGCAGCGACTATATGGCTTAATCAAATATGCAGCACAAGGAGACGGCGCAAGCCGTCTTTTTTATATGCTCAACCAGCCCTATTTTCACAAAATGGCGCTAAAGCTGTTATAACCTGCTGAAAAAGGTGTAATAGCTATACAGAGCAGCTTATTGATTCGGCCTATTTAAGGCATAAACAAGTGGAGATAAGGGTTAGGAGGTATGCTGAATCAGTAGCGAGCATGGCTCAGGCAGCAGAGACTGCGAGGCCATGGAAAACTGTAGTTGAAAGGATGTTTAATGTAATGAGAAGAAGCAAAGTACTCTCCTTAATTACGATGGTGAGTATTTCCGTATGGCTCAGTGCTTGCAGCGACGATACGGGGGATGGCGGCAGTGGCGCCTCAGCAGCGATGGACCGGACATGGCCTGCGCAGGCAGCGGCGGGTCAGCACGAGAGGCAGGCGGAACCGAAGCAAACCGAGCTGCCAGATGGCAGTGAACCGTCTTCGGCTCTTGCAAGACCGGCTGATCTGCCAAAAGATTTTCCGATTCCCGATGACGCTGTTATCATGACCTCCTCCAATTCGGTAAATGAGGGCAAGATAGTGATATTGCTCAATTTTACGACAAAAAAGTCGATGGATGAGCTTGCTAAGCTTTATCAAGCCTATACGATAGATAAAAAGCTGGAAAATGGCAGCGTGACGTTTACGGATTCGAAGCTTATGATTGAGGGCTCGATTGATAAAACGCATTCGATATGGCTGCTGGGCACTACACTTTCAGAAGCGGGCGTTTCACAAATTACAGTAACCTGGTCGGAAAATTGACTAGCGTTTAGCAGCAATTAGCAGCAATTATTAAGCTGGATGCAGCCTTGCATGAAGATTCCTTGCATGAGCTGCTGTGATGATGATTTTTACTTTGAGTGAGAGGATGTTAAAACATGAAAAAAAATAAATGGTTTTCTTTATTGTCGGTCGTTATTATAGCGGGTGTCGTGAGCGCCTGCGGCGATAATGCCGCGAACGGGACAAATACAGCTCCTCAGGAAACGACGAGTGCAGCTCCAGGAAATACAGCGGAAAGCGCAAGCCCTGGAGCAGAAGCGACGCCAAGCGATGCTGCTGCGTCATCCCCATCTCCTTCGGATGAGGGTAAAGGCGGAGGAGAATCGTCTGAAAGCGTGAGACCCGGCTATTTGCCCGCCGATTTCCCGATTCCCGATGATGCGGTTATTATAAATTCGACGGAAAATATCGATGACGGCAAAAAATCGGTTTTGCTTGTTTTCAAGACGAAGGAAAGCTTCGACAAGCTGGGCCAATTGTACAAAGATTATGTAAATGAAAAGAAGCTGAAGGACGGTGCCCAGACGATAGATGATAAAAATATTGTGATTCAGGGAACGATTTCCGGCTCTGAATTTATATCGATCATCGGCGGCAAGCTGGCTTCCGAGGAAGGCATTTCCGAGCTGACTGTCACTTGGACAGAGCAGTAGGCTGCGCAGCGCGCGAGGCGGACGTTTTGCCGTGATAACCACAAAGTAATGATGAAATTGAATTCGTTCCCTGCGAAGCTTAACTTTGCGGGGAACGTTTTTTTGAGGACGATTCTAGATAAAAAGCGGATTATCATTTAAACCTATTGCCCCAGCCCTATGATTCCGCTATAATGTCCTTTATAGAAGAACAAATGTCTTTTTAGGGGGGACGGAAGTGACGCAGCGGTATTTTGCTGTACGGGAGGATATGCTGCCGGAAGCCATTCTCAAGACATTGCAGGTGAAGGAGATGCTTGCCAGAGGCGAAGCGGCAACGGTGCATGAGGCGGCCGAGAAGGCGAACCTGAGCAGGAGCGCTTTTTACAAGTATAAAGATGGCGTTTATGCGATGCATCAAATTAATCGTGAGCGGCTAGTAACCATTTCCATGGAGCTGGAGCATCGATCGGGCGTGCTGTCAAAGGTGCTGTCGCTCGTGGCGGCGCATGAAGGCAATGTGCTGACGATAAACCAAAGCATTCCCCTGCAAGGACTTGCCCATGTGGTCATTTCAGTTGACGTTTCCCAGCTCAGCGGGGATTTGGACTCTTTAATGGATGTTATTCGCAGCCAGCAGGGCGTGCGTAAAGCCGCCGTAATCGGGCAAGGCTGATGAAATAGAACGTTATTTTATTGAAGTATAAATGGAGGGAATCATATGAAACCAATTAAAGTAGGCTTGCTAGGGCTTGGAACAGTAGGAACAGGTGTCGTCCGCATCGTGGAAGGACATCAGGAGGATCTGCAAAGCCAGACCGGTTCGGCAATTGAAATTGCGAAGGTGCTCGTCAGCAACAAAAACAAAGCGCGCGATATTTCAATCGATCCATCCAAGCTGACAGAGGACCCTTGGGAAATTATCCACAATCCCGAAATTGATGTAATCGTCGAAGTCATGGGCGGAATTGAACAGACGAAGCCATATATTATTGAAGCTTTATCGCGCGGCAAGCACGTCGTGACTGCCAATAAAGATTTGATGGCGCTGCATGGTACGGAAATTCTGGCAGTTGCTCAGGAGCATGGCTGCGATGTGCTTTATGAGGCGAGCGTAGCTGGCGGCATTCCGATTATCCGTACTTTGATCGAAGGCTTCTCCTCCGACCGGATTACTAAAATTATGGGTATCGTTAACGGCACGACGAACTATATTTTGACGAAAATGAGCCAGGAAGGTGCTTCGTACTCTGATGTGCTTAAGGAAGCTCAAGCACTCGGCTATGCGGAGTCCGATCCGACCTCTGACGTTGAGGGACTGGATGCTGCGCGCAAAATGACGATTTTGGCGACGCTTGGCTTCCGTGCCAAAGTGGCCTTGGATGATGTATCCGTTCAAGGAATTTCATCGGTCAGCCGTGAAGACATCCAATATGCGAAGCGTCTGGGTTATGAGCTTAAGCTGCTTGGCATCGCAGAGCGTCAAGATGATGAATTCAGCATTAGTGTACAGCCAACGATGGTGAAGCAAACGCATCCTATCGCGTCGGTTAATGGCGTATTCAACGCCGTATATGTACATGGCGAAGCAGTTGGAGAAACGATGTTTTATGGCCCGGGCGCTGGCGGCATGCCTACGGCTACCTCGATTGTTGCCGATCTCGTGGCAGTTGTGAAAAACTTGAAGCTTGGCGTTAACGGCAAGCAAGGCATTATGACGTATAAGGAGAAGAAGCTCAAAACCGATGAGCAAATTTCCTCGAAGTATTTCCTGCTCCTCCATGTAGCAGATCGCGCAGGCGTGCTTGCCCGTATTACACAAGTATTTGCGGACTTTGAGGTGAGCTTGGAATCGGTGCTGCAGCAGCCGAACCCCGTCAATCCAGAAGCGGAAATTATCGTCATTACGCACGATGCGAATAAAGCAGCGATACAGAAGGTGTTGCAAACCTTTGAAGAGCTGGATGTTATCCGCAAGGTGAAGAGCGTGTATCGCGTTGAAGGTTAAGCCAACACTAGCAATCGAAGGAGCTTTATAACGTTATGAATAACCGTCGTGTAATTGTAAAGGTGCCTGCGAGCACCGCTAATCTGGGTCCAGGCTTCGATACGCTGGGCATGGCGCTATCCCTTTATGCCTGGGTTGAAATGTCAGTTGCCGAGCGTACGGTGCTGCGCCTATACGGAGACGAAATGACAGGCATCCCTGAGGATAAGTCGAACTTGATCTATAAAGTGGCGCAGCTTGTATTTAAGGAAGCGGGTGTACAGGTACCAGAGCTGGACATTGCGATGTACAGCAATATTCCGCTTACACGCGGACTTGGCAGCAGCGCTTCGGCGATCGTAGGTGCGCTGGTTGCCGCCAATGCGTTAATCGGCAGTCCGCTGTCTGATGATAAGCTGTTTCAGATGGCGACAGCGCTGGAGGGCCACCCGGACAATGTTGGCGCGTCGCTGTTTGGCGGCATTGTCGTGTCCGCTTGGGATGGAGAGCGGGCAGATTATGTTCGTCTGGCGCCGCATAAGAAGCTGGAGGCGCTCGTTGCAATTCCCGCATTCCAGCTGTCTACGGAGAAGGCTCGTCATGCGCTGCCGAAACAAATCAGCATGCAGGATGCGGTATTTAATGTGAGCCGCAGCTCGCTGCTCGTTGCGGCTCTTGCCAGCGGCGAGCTAGGGCTCATTCGCCATGCGATGCGGGATCGCCTGCATCAGCCATACCGGGCAGCGCTTATTCCCGGCATGGCGGAAATTTTGGCCAAAGCGGCCGATTATGGCGCGCTGGGAGCAGCTTTAAGCGGCGCAGGCCCGACGCTGATCGCTTTTGTAGAGTCGGACAGCCCTCGCAAGCAGGAGCTGGAGAATTTTCTGCTGGGAACGTTGAAGCAGGAAGGGATTGAAGCGCAGACGCTATGGCTGAAGCCATGTGCGGAAGGGCCGGTAGTTACGATAGATCAGGCAGAGGCTGGCACAGAATCGCTGGGCTTGCTTGAGCGGATTAGAGGAGAGGCCGTATGAGTACGACTAAATCGGTTGCTTTACTGCCAGCAGGTTCTGTATCAGATGAAGCGGCACGTCAGTTTTTTACTGGAGAAGAAGTAGCGTGGAAGCATCATCGACTCATTGCCGATGTGTTTCTGTCGACGGTTAAAGGGGAAAGCGGCTACAGCATTATTCCGATTGAGAACACAATTGAAGGCTCGGTTAGTCTGCATATGGACTGGATGGTTCATGAAGTGGACTTGCCGATTCAGGCCGAATGGGTGTATCCTTCCATTCAAAATTTAATCGGCAGGCGTTTAGAGCTGACGAATGAGTATGGCGCCGTAGATTATTCCCGTGTGAAAAAGGTAATCAGCCACCCGGTGGCAATGGCGCAGTGCTTGCAGTTTCTTAGAAGCGAAATTCCACATGCTGAGACCGAGCATGTCGGCAGTACATCTGAAGCGGTGCGTATCGTACGTGACAATCCGGGAGCAGGCTGGCTGGCGATTGGTACTTCAAGAGCGGCAGCAAACAATGAGCTTGATATTTTGCAGGCGAGCATTACCGACCACAGCAACAACTATACGCGATTTTTACTCGTGGGTGAGCAGCCTTATACGGCGCGGCAGTCGGATTTCAAGAAGACGAGTATTTTGGTGAATTTGCCGGATGACTATCCAGGTGCGCTGCATCAGGTGTTGTCAGCTTTCGCATGGCGCCGCATCAATCTGTCGCGTATTGAATCGCGTCCGACGAAGAAAAAGCTGGGTAATTCCTATTTTTATATCGACATTGAGATGTCGCTTGATACCGTGCTGCTGCCGGCTGCGATTTCTGAAATTGAAGCTATTGGTTGTCAGGTACGCGTGCTGGGCAGTTATCCAAGCTTTACGTATGAGCAGCTCCAGCAGTCGAAAGGATAATAGCTCGGGCTCGGGTAACAGATTTGGGGAATGCGGCAAGTTACCGCATCTCTTCTTAGCTGTAAGGATAGATTAAATGGCTGAATTAGGCCCAGGCAATTGATTTTTGCTAATAGCGAGACGCACAGCTTCTGGGAAGCTGGCTGCGGCTCGCTATTTTTTTTACAAAGTGGGGGACACCTGCCCATGTGCTGCATAGGATATAAAGATTGATAGCAAGCAAACATGCACGGCAGTATTTATGCTTGTTATTTAAAGAACGTGACAGGAGGTTGTCGGGAAGTGAAAATTTATGTAGTGAAGAAAGGCGATTCCCTCTACTTAATCGGTCAGAAGCATCATGTTACGGTTGAGGAGATTTTGAAGCTTAATCCTTCCATTACGAATCCAGACGTCATTGAGGTGGGCATGAAAATTAAAATCCCATCCTCATCCCATGGAACTGGTGGAATGGACATTATGCACCAATATGTGGTGAAGCAGGGGGATACGCTGTGGAAGCTATCCAAAGCATGGGGAGTTCCGCTCGCCGATATGATCAAAGCGAATCCTCAACTTAAAAATCCCAATGTGCTTATGACAGGCGAAATTGTCAATGTGCCTAAAGCAGGCCATATGACGACTACACCGGATACAGGCGCGGGGACTACGGGAGCAGGGACGACTGCAGCTGGAACCGGCGGTCATGCAGGACATCATGCCCTGCATCCGCTGTCGGTCATGCAAGGCGTACAGCAATGGGTTGGCGGTAAAAAACCGACAGGGCAAATACCTGGCAAAACGCCGACTGCGCCAGTAACCGAAAAAACGCCAACCGCTCCTATTGCGAAGACACCAACTGCGCCAATAACGAAGATGCCCACCGCGCCAATAACGAAGACGCCAACCGCTCCCATTGTGACGCCTACATTGCAGGAGGCAGCACCTGCACCACAGCCAAAACCGCTGCCAATTGAGAAGCCAGTGGAGAAAAAGACGTACCCGGTTTATTCCCATCATCAGCAAAGCGTTGACTTGTTTATGCAATATGGCACGCCTGCGGTAGAAGCCTCATCGACTTATCCGACTACGACTGTATCTCCCGCTGCAACTGCTCCTGCTTGGCCGCAATACGGTGGCTACGGCATGCCTACGACGGTATCACCTGCCCAAACAGGCGGTTACGGTCATTGGGAGCAGCCAACTATGGTTAGCCCTGCGAGCCAGGGAGGAGGCTATAATCCATGTCCTCCAGGCATGTATCCGATAGGTGGTATCGGCGCCGGTGGCTACGGTTATGGCGGTCAAGTGTCGCCAGCTGAGACACATGGTTACGGTTATGGCGGAATGGTATCGCCGTCAGAAACGCAAGGTTACGGCTATGGTGGAATGGTATCACCTGCGGCGACGCAAGGTTACGGCGGAATGGTATCGCCGTCAGAAACGCAAGGCTACGGCTATGGTGGAATGGTATCACCTGCGGAGTCGCAAGGTTATGGCGGAATGGTATCGCCGTCAGAAACGCAGGGCTACGGCTATGGTGGAGCCGTATCGCCAGCAAGCACGCAAGGTTACGGCGGAATGGTATCGCCGTCAGAAATGCAGGGCTACGGCTATGGTGGAGCCGTATCGCCAGCAAGCACACAAGGTTACGGCGGAATGGTATCGCCAGCAGAAATGCAGGGCTACGGCTATGGTGGAGCCGTATCGCCAGCAAGCACACAAGGTTACGGCGGAATGGTATCGCAGTCAGAAACGCAGGGCTACGGCTATGGTGGAGCCGTATCGCCAGCAAGCACGCAAGGTTACGGCGGAATGGTATCGCCGTCAGAAACGCAGGGCTACGGCTATGGTGGAGCCGTATCGCCAGCAAGCACGCAAGGTTACGGCGGAATGGTATCGCCGTCAGAAACGCAAGGCTACGGCTATGGCGGAGCCGTATCGCCAGCGAACACGCAAGGCTATGGCTATGGTGGAGCCGTATCGCCAATTGGCAACAACTGCAACGGCTATCCCGTTTCAGCATTTCCTCCATTCCCACCGTACGGATATTATCCTATGCAAACCGCTGGAGTAGAGACACAAAAACCATGCAATTGCGGCTGCAAGGATAAGCGTGAAGAAGATGAGGAAGTAAAAGAAATAACGACAATCAATGTGAAAAACGGCAAAAACAATACGCAACGCAAATCCAATAAAAAAGCGGTTATTCGCACCGTTGCCCCTCGCTCGAGAACGAGTAAGCAAAACAGCAGCCCTTGGATTAGCCGTTAAAAAACGTAATGAAGCATCTTGTCTCCTAGTCAAGTCTACAACTGGCAGACCATTAACAAGAGCGCTGCCCAACAAGCTGTCTTCGGTATCGAACCGAAGACAGCTTGTTTCATTTTCTTTGCGGATCACAACGGTTTAGAAGCGCATGTCATTTTCGATTCTGCTTAGTTTCATTTATTTGATACTGTTCATGAGGTTGATGCTATAATCAAGTCATTAGAAAGCTCAAACCACTGTAAATGGCGGCATTCTACTTGGACAACTGACAGAAGCTTCGTTGACTTGGAGGTTAGCATGGTTGCAATGAGTAAAGGTGAAAAAACGACAGGAACAAAAAGATTGTTAAAGGATAGAATTGAGGAAACGGCTCTGTATATGGAAGCACATTTTGGCGATAGATTGACAAGGAATCAACTTGCACAAATGGCTGGGCTAAATCCAGAGCATTATTCAAGATTATTCAAAACATATAAGGGGCAATCTCCCGTTGACTTTTTGACGGAACTGCGAATACAGGCAGCCAAGCTGCTGCTGCAGCGTCCGGGCATCACAGTCAAACAGGTTGGAAGAATGGTTGGCTTCGACGATCCTTATTATTTTAGCCGCCGCTTTAAGTTAAATACGGGCGCCGCACCTTCAGCGTACAAACAAGAAAAGCCATTGCGTGTTGTAGCGGTTGACTACTATGGGCATATACGAGCGCTTGGTATTCGTCCTGTAGGTGTCAGCGCAGGCATGGTCGGACTTAGAGGGCTGCTTGCGGACTGGTCTGATGATGCTCTAGATGTAGGAATAGATGAATTCCCCTATTATGACTCGGATGCAACAGATCAATTAAAGCCCGATATTGTGATAGGTCCACCTTCCTGGCTGCAGCGTGGGCAGTGCGGAGCTAAGGTTATAGAGGTGGATGACAAAAAAGATCCTTTATATATTCAATTTAAAGCAATTGGAAGTGCTTTAGGTTTGGAGCGACAGGTAGAGGAATGGCTGCGGAATTATGAAGAGAGAGCTCTTGAGCTTAGAAACAGGTTGTTTAGGAAGATGGAAGGGCAGACGATTGCGGTTTTCCGTGTTCGGGCTGATTTTCTTCAAATGTATGGAAACCAAATTATGGGCTATTCGTTGTACCATTCGCTTGGTTTGACACCACCTTATAAGCTTGCGAAGCAATTCGAAATAAACGGTAGCTATCACTCCACAGTCATAAATCTGGATGAGCTGCCTTTTTTCAGGGCGGATCACCTTATCGTCGTCGTGCAGCCTGATGAGGAGACTCGCCAAGTATGGGCCGACATTCAAGAGTCTTCTGTATGGTTATCCTTCCCCGCCGTGCGCAGCGGCAATATTTATCAAGTTGATGTACACCAGTGGCTGGCTTATGATCCGTTGTCTATTATGGCGCAAATGGAAGAAGCGGCTGTGCTATTAGGCGCAGGAATTGAGGGAGAAGAATATGAATAAGATACATAACAATCCATCAGCAATCATGATAGTGTATGGATATTATCAAGAAGGAAGCCCTATAATCGATTATGATAATCATTATTAATCATAGGACTGAAGGGGAATAAGAAGAAATGAAACAGTTAAGCAGCAGCAGAGGATTATATATAGCAGGAATGCTGGTCATTTTATTCGTTATTGCGGCATGTGGTTCAATGACAGACAAGCCGTTGGAGGACGGAGGAAGCAACACTGCTCTGAACGCAGCACAAGCCGATGCGGCTGCGGGGACAAGAGTATTCACCGACGATATGGGGAGGGATGTAGAAATTCCAGTCTCGCCGCAAAAGGTTGCTGTATGCGAATTTTCTTCGGTGGCCATAACGGTTGGCATTCAGCCGATTGCGGTTTGCGATAATGATTTTCTTAACTCGTTCATAAAACCATCACTGGCAGGCGTTGATTCTATCGGTGATCCGCCAAATGTTGAGAAAATAGTAGAGCTTTCGCCGGATTTAATGATTTTCAGTTCTGTCTATCCAGAAATCTATCCAGATATTATGGATAAATTAGAAAAAGTATCTCCGATTGTGTACATCAAGTTCAGCGATCCGATTTATGATGTTTTTCCTAAAGTTGCGGATGTATTGGGTAAGAAGTCGTTAGCGAGTGGTTGGATCAAAGATTACGAGGCAGAGAGGGATGTTTTGCGAGCGAAGGTGAAACAGTCCATCGGAGATGAATCGGTTTCTATTCTCCTTATCGAGGAAGGCGGACTGCGAATTTATTTGAGTACAAACTTTGGCGGGTATGTCGTGAGGACAGCCTTGCAAGCCAAAGCAGTCGATAAGGTTCAGGCAGAAATGAATAAGGATCGTTGGAAAAATGCGGTTGTCGTCTCGCAGGAGCTGCTTCCAGAGTATGTTGGGGATCATCTGCTGCTCATTGTAGAGGATGAGGAAGACTACAATGAGCTTCTGAAATCAGGCTTATGGCAAGGATTGCCGGCAGTCAAGAATGGAAATGTATATCTACTCGACCAAGACAAATATTATCTGGCAGACAGTATTACAATTAGAGAAACGATGAAAGAAGTGGCTGACTTGCTAGCTTCTGGTGGGAAAAAGTAAACTCGTCCATGCTCATCATTCACTTAGCCTAAAACGTCTAATAGAAGCCATGCAGTCACCATAAACGGTCTTCTAGCCATCCTTCAACTGGTCCACAACCTCTTGAAGCAAAACCATTTCCGTCTCCTTTAATTTATGCAATTGCTCCATTTGCTTGTACAAAGCATCCGAGCTTCGAGTAAACAAATATTTTAAAATGAAATTTCTTAGAGCATGCACATCCGCCTCGAGCTTTCTCCATCTGTTCAAAATTTGATTATCATCAATCAAATGCTTGTTATTAATCATGTAGTCTAATCGCATAGTCATACATTTCTTATGGTCGTAAAGCAGGTGAAACGATCTAATATCAAATACTACCTCCTCTTGAGCCAAATATTTTAAATAGTCGGAGGCCTTGTCGTATACATTAATGCCAAAGGTTAGCCCAGGTGTGCCTAAAGCCTCGTTGTAATATTCATCTGTATGTGACCTGGACAAGAGATAGGCTTTCATCGTATTTTTTACGTATTTTAGAGAAAAAGCATAGTCGTTATTTTCGAGAGGCTTCAATAAATAAAGATGCTGTTTAAAATCATGGGCTTCAATTTCCAATAAATGAAACGCTCTGCTAAAAGCCTCGTAATCACAGGTGATATTCGTTGTGTATTTTCCATTGGCATTATTGTCGCAGAAATACAGCTTTTTATTGGCATCATCATACCCATTTATCATGACTTCATGTGGAGACTTCGCAGTAATTTCATATTCTTTTATATAAAAACGGTCGATCATAACGATCACATAATAGCCGCCGTCAATCGATGCTTTAATAAAATCAAGCAGGTCATTATTCAAAATAGTCGAGCTTCGCCTGTCTATCGCTATCCGCTGAAAATCAATAAAAGGGCAGTCATAAAACTCAACCATTTTATCTCTATAATAACCATTGTAGAAAAAGGTATATAATTGGTTTGGATCTGGAATATCGAATAAATTAATATAATTATTCATAAACCACATTTTTTTCGAATCTACGCGAGATATAATCGAATAAAAATCACTGTAAAACCAATAGGAATCAATAATTTGCTTTACTTCGACTGGAAGGATTTTCACCGACAATGTGATCATTCCTTTTCTAATTGATAGAGTACCTATTGGACTAATTTAATAAATAAGCTCATCATGCGTGAAGTATTTTCAATATATCATTACTGGAAAAAATATGAAAGTTTTATATTGAAAATACTTTCATTTAGCTTGTTTAAGGCACTGGGGCGTGTGCATTATGATGGAGCTATAGCTTACTTAAATCAAAATGTTGACAGATCAGCACTTCCTCCCTAAGATTAAGAGTGGATTACGGACAAGACAGGCTGATTAGCCTGCAAAACTTCATAATTGAATGAAAATAGGTGCGGTACGAAGGCAAGGACATATACGCCTTAGTTCGCTTAAAAGGGAAGTTCGGTTAAAGGCCGACACGGACCCGCCACTGTATAGGGCAGCAGCTAATCATTAATTAAGCTGCGCTCCCCTCACAAATGAACCACTGGCTGATGAGCTTCTTTTCGTCGCAGGACGAATTGCAGAGGCTCGCGCTAGCCGGGAAGGGAAGAGAGGGAGGCCCCAAGTCAGGAGACCTGCCTGTTTTAACATCACTGTTTGACCTACGGTGCTTAGGGAGGTGGTTGGTTATGCCCATTTATTGCAAAATGTCTAACGATTATTTGCTGCTCCATGACGAGCAGACGCAGATAAGGTTTAGTTATTTATCATAAAAGCATTTCTGACTGCTTTCTTAAGGGTCGGGGATGCTTTTTTTAAATATAGGAAAGGATATGATTTTTCTATCCTTTCTCTATATTTCTACGCGAAACGGTAGCTTTGCCGCCACAGGACGGCTTTCGGCCGTTTACGCTTACTTAAAGGGGAGACAAAAGAAAAATGAACAACACGAAGAAGCCATTTAGCTTTTCACTTGGAATGATGATCGTTTGCTTGATGCTGGTGCTTGCAGGATGCAGCACGAATGCTGACTCAAACACAGGGAAGGGCACCAATGCTGCCGGGGAAAACAATGCTTCTGCCGCAAATAAAACACTGACAATGGCGTACACCTGGAACCCAGCAGGCGTTGACCCGCATGGCGATGACAGCTGGGACGTTATGCGCTCTGGCGCAGGGGAAACGCTTATTAAATTGAATGAGCAGCTGCAGCCGGCTGCTTGGCTTGCGAAGGAGTGGAAGCAGGAGGATGCTAACACGTGGACGCTCAAGCTGGAGAACAACGTAACGTTCCACGACGGCAAAAAGATGGATGCAGAAAGCGTGAAAGCTTCACTGCTTCGTTCCATTGAAAATAGCCATTTGGCGAAGGATTTGCTGCTGGTGAAAGATATTGAAGTGGTTGCACCGGATGAGCTGAAAATTATAACAACACAGCCGAACTCGGCTATTATTTCCAGCTTGGCTGATCCAAGCACGATTATTCTTGATGTCGACAGCATAAAGGAAGCGGGCAGCTACCCGGCCATGACGGGAGCTTTCAAAATCAAGCAGTTTACGAAAGACGTATCGCTTGTTGTTGAGCGTTATGATGGGTATTGGGGACAACCGGCGAAGCTTAAGGAAGTGACAATGAAGTTTGTAACCGATGGCAATACCCGACTGATGGCGCTGCAAGCTGGCGAAGTAGATGTTGCAACGGACATTCCGATTGACAGCATTGAGCTGGTAGAGAAGGACAGTAAGCTGGAAGTGCTGTCTGCACCATCGGTTCGTACACATATGGTATTATTTAATATGAATTCTGCTTTGTTTAAAGAAAAGGCGAACCGCGAGGTTGTAGATCAAGCCATTCCGCGCGAGGCGATTATTGAATCGGTTATGCGTGGCTATGGCACGAAAGCGAAAAGCCCGTTCCCGGAAATTTTGCCATTTGGCAAAGTAGCGGAGCAAGCAGCAGGGGAAACGACGGAGCAATTGCTGAGCGCTGGCGGCTGGCAGAAAAATGCTGCAGGCATGTGGGAGAAGGAAGGCAAGCCATTCGAGGCGACGCTCCTTACGTTCCCGCACCGCCCAGAGCTGTCCGTAATGGCAGAGGTTATTCAGAACCAACTGCTTAATGAAGGCATTACCGTGAAAATTCGCAAGGTTGAAAATATTGATGCTGAGCTTGCGAAGTCCGATTGGGATCTTGCTATGTACAGCATGCTGACAGCACATACAGGCGATCCGCAATATTTCTTGAACATTTTCTATCAATCAGCTAGCGAATCGAATGTCAGCCATTATGTATCGAAGCCGCTTGAGACGGTTATTAACAAGCTGAACGAAACGTCTGCTACAGAAGCACGCAATGCGCTTGCGATAGAAGCTCAGGACATTATTAATGAAGATTTGCCGCAGTCGTTTATCGTACACCCCGACAATGTATTTGGCGTGAAAAAAGGGGTAACGGGCTTTATTCCGCATCCGATCGAATATTATTATGTGACAGCTGAAGTTGATATCACCTAAGTAAAGGGTGTACCTAAGTATGCTTCGTTTTTGGCTCGAACGCGCCATGCAAATGCTGCTTGTCATTTTTTGCGTAGCGACGCTGACCTTCATTTTAATGAGGGTATCTCCGGGCGATCCGGCGAGAATTTTGCTGACCACGCACAATATCCCGGCTTCTCAGGAGGCGATTGACGCACTGCGGGAGGAAATGGGGCTGACAGACTCCTTATGGAGCCAATATATACGCTGGCTTGGCGATGTATTTACATGGCAGTGGGGGACATCTTATATGTCCAAGGAGCCAGTTGCCGGCGAATTGCTTAAAAGGCTGCCCGCCACACTGGAGCTGGCCTCGGCTGGTGCATTTGTCATGCTGCTGGCAACCTGCCTCATCGGCCTCGCCACCGCAATCTTTTCAACAGGGCTGCTTGACCGGATGGGCCGATTGATGGCGCTGCTTGGCGCCTCGATCCCCTCCTTTTGGCTCGGTTTTTTATTGATTTATTTTTTCTCGGTCCGTCTTGGCTGGCTGCCTTCCATGGGACGCGGCGGCCTTGCTCACCTCTTAATGCCGGCGGTTACGCTTGGGCTCGGACTTGGTGCGGTATATGCCCGGGTTTTGCGGACGAATATGCTCGAGATGAACAGCCAGAACTTCGTCAAGGCATCGCGTGCGCGAGGCTTGTCCAAGGGGAGGATTTTAATCTTCCAAGTGTTTAAGCATGCATTTTTGCCGATTTTATCGATGCTGGGGACAAGCTTTGCTTTTATGCTGGGGGGGAATGTGATCGTTGAGACGATCTTCTCTTGGCCCGGCGTAGGCAAATATATTATTGAAGCGATAACGGCGCGGGATTATCCGGTCATTCAAGGTTATGTGGTATTCACTTCCTTCTTGTTTGTCGCGATCCATTTAGCGGTGGAAGTTTTTTATGTGCGCTTGGACCCGCGGCTGCGGGCAAGCTAGGAGGTACCCTTTTTTATGCAGACCCTTTTTCAGAAAAAGAATACAAGCCTGCTGCTTGGCATCGGCCTATTTGCAGTCATCGTACTGCTGGGCTTGCTTGCCCCATGGCTCGCGCCTCATAACCCGCTGCAGGTCAATTTATCCAATCGGCTTCTGTCGCCGAGCGGCGAATACCCTTTCGGCACCGATCATTTGGGGCGCTGCATTTTATCTCGTATTTTATACGGCATTCGGACGACTGTTTCGATTGCTTTTGTTATTTTGGGATTGAGCTTATGCATTAGCTTGCCGATCGGGCTGTTGACCGGCTATTTTGGCGGACGCACCGATCATTTTTTCATGCGGCTGATGGACGGCACGCTCGCTTTTCCCGATTTTGTGCTGACGATTGCGATTGTGGGCATTCTCGGACCCGGGTTTACGAATATGATCCTTGCGATTGTTATCGTGAGGTGGGCCAATTATGTCCGGCTTATCCGCGGGCTTGTGCTTAAGGTGAGCAAGGAGGATTACTTAATTACAGCGCGCATGTCGGGTAATTCGCATTTGCGAATTATGCGCCGTTATATTTTGCCGCAGATTGCAGCGCCAATTGCTGTATTTAGTACGCTGGACATTGGCAAAATCGTGCTGCTCATCGCCGGTCTATCTTTCCTTGGCCTAGGCGTGCAGCCGCCGACTCCTGAATGGGGCGTCATGCTGCATGATGCTACACGTTATTTTCAGCTGGCGCCGCATGTCATGATTTTTCCGGGGCTTGCGATCGTGAGCTTCGTGTTATCATGCCAATTAATTGGCGACCGATTTAAAGAGCAGAACGCTTACGTTCCGAAAGAGGTGTAAGATGGCGGAAAGCAGCACGAACATTATCAATAGCGTGGGCCTTAACGATGCCCCGCTGCTCTGCGTTCAAAATATAGAAATTTCCCGGCAGCAGGCTGGAAAATGGTGCCCTATCGTCCAAAATGTTTCCTTGGAGCTTCATGCTGGTGAAATGGCTGCGCTTGTAGGGCCGAGCGGCTGTGGCAAAAGCATGACGGCCCATGCGCTTGTCGGGCTGCTGGAAACCGGGCTGTGCCTGACAGGCGGGCAAATTTTTTACGGGGGCGATGATATTTCCCGTTATGATGAGCGCCGCATGCAGCAGCTTCGCCGAGAGGAAATCGCCTTGCTCATTCAGCATTCGCTAAGCGGACTTGATCCGATCCGCACGGTGCGCAAGCAGATGGTCGAGACGCTGAAGCTGCAGGCGAAGCGATCGCGCAAAGAAATGGAATCGTATTTGTATATGCTGCTGGAACGTATTGGCTTTGCGGACCCTGAACTGATATTGGACGCATACCCTTTTGAGCTAAGCGGAGGCATGCGCCAGAGGGTGCTGCTTGCGATGATGCTGAGCACGGAGCCGACGCTGTTTATTGCCGATGAGCCAACGACGGCGCTGGATGCCCTCAATCGCGACCGGGTTTTAGCTTTGCTAAAGCAGCTGCAGGCGGATTTTGGCCTGACGGTGCTGCTCATTTCGCATGACGAGCAAAGCGTCCGCAAATTCGCGGATCGTGTGATTACGATGCAGCCCAGCGGGATAACCTCAGTCCAAGCGAGAGGAAGCGCCCTATGATCATATTGGAGTTGCGTCAGGTGTCCAAGGCATATCCGCTGCGGCTGCTCAGAAGGCGGGGCGGGCTCAAGGCGAAGGATGGCAAGGCGTCCGTTCAAGCTGTGAAGCAGGTAGATCTTGCGCTGCACCTTGGTGAAACGCTTGGGCTTGTTGGAGAAAGCGGCAGCGGGAAAAGCACATTGGCCAAGCTCATTATGAAGCTTGAAACGCTGAGCTCCGGGCAAATTTTGCTCGGCGGCCAGTCTATTCATGGACCTCATATGAAGGATCTGCAGGTATACAAAAGCGTACAGCTTGTGCTTCAGGATTCTGCATCCTCGCTGCATCCCCGAATGCTTGTGAAGGAAGTACTTGCGGAGCCGCTGCGCAATTTTGACGCGAAGCGTCCGCCGGAAATTCGGGAGGCCAGCGTGCAGCTTATACGTGCCGTCGGCTTGGATGAAAGCTTCTTGGAGAAGCTGCCGCATCAGCTAAGCGGCGGACAGAAGCAGCGTGTATGCATCGCAAGAGCGCTGGCCGTGCAGCCGGATTTAATTATTTTCGACGAGTCGTTAGCCAGTCTCGATCCTTTATCGCAGGCATCTATTGTGAAGATGCTTCAGCAAATTCAGCGGCAGAAAGAGCTGTCCTACTTATTCATTACGCATGATCTGGGGCTTGCCCGTCAGCTGTGCGACCGAGTTGCCGTCATGTATCAGGGCGAAATCGTAGAAACGTTTAGCCAGTGGGAGGAAGGCAAGCTCAAGCATCCGTATACCCATGCTTTATTTGCGACGCTTGCTGAGGCTGTAAATGTGGGTTCTGCTGAATACGTGGAAAACGCTGAGTAGAAGGTTGTCGGTAGAACGAAGAAAAGCTAGCTCGCCCGCTGCGTTTCTCTTACGCGCATAATATTGGAAGCTCAGTGGAACCCTATGCAATAAAAGAGCACAAAGGGGTTCAATCATAATGCTAATGAGCTTATGGAAGCAGCTAAAAAGAAAGCTTCGCCGCCGTCCGCTATGGACGCTGGGCAGTATCGCCTTGCTTACCATAACGCTAGCGGGTGCTGTCTGGCCTCTTGGGAAAGCGGCTGCCGCCGTCCACTTGACAAGCGTCGTCGCCAATTTTGCCGATTCAGCGTCTGTGGCTAATGCCGTAGGAGCAGCTTTTAGTTCAGGAGCCGTCAGCGGCCCCTCTGCTGACTTGCGGCGCGAGCTGCGAGAGCAGCAGGAGCCAGTGAGCGTCATGCTGCGCCGCTACTATTTATGTGGGCAGGAGAGCAGGCCGCTTGGCCGTATGACCTCGCTCCAGTTGATCCGGCTGCTGGAGGCAAATAGCGGTTGGCACGCCACCTTCGATAAAACGAAGAACCGGGTGCTGGTGGAGCAGACGGTGGATGAGTTTTCGAAGCATTGCCAGAATGAAGCGTATATGGGCGTAGATAAGCAGGGGAATTTATCGCTGTTTGAAGGGGCGCCCCAGCAGGAGAAGGTGCTGCGAACTTTTTTTCAACTGGATATTCGGTATATGGAAAGCAGCTTGCCTCGTGATAAAGTAGAACAGCTGTCGCATGGGATTAAAATTAATGACATCGATGAATTTAACAGCGTCCTGTCTACCTTTAGCGACTATGAGCTGGGACATGGCAAATCCACTAAACGATCGGCTTATTAGATGAAAATAGCAGCCCGGAGGACGTTCTTATAGAGGACGTCCTCTTCTTGTTGTATAATGAATGATGGTGCAAAGAAAAGCGACTGCTCCTAAGCACTTTCCTCAAACGCATGTTCTCATCCTTTCTGTCTTTTGGTATAATAGGAGAAATAAACGGCAGGAATAAGGAGTTGGCGGTTTGCGCGTTCTAGGCATAGATCCCGGTATTGCGATAGCGGGTTTTGGTTTCATTGATAAAGAGGGTCATAAGCTTAAGCCCGTTCAGTATGGCTGTATTCAGACGGAGGCGCATACGCCGCCCGAGGAGCGGCTCATTCAAATTTATGATTCAGCTGTTGCTCTAATGGATAAGTACAAGCCCGATTCGGTTGCGGTGGAGAAGCTGTTCTTTAACCGGAACGTATCAACGGCGTTTGCGGTTGGGCAGGCGCGCGGGGTTATTATTTTGGCGGCGGCGCAGCGCGGGCTTCCGGTTGCGGAATATACGCCGCTGCAAGTTAAGCAGGCCGTTGTAGGCTATGGCAAGGCGGAGAAGCGCCAAGTGCAGGAGATGGTTAAAATGTTCTTGAATTTATCGGCCATTCCGAAACCCGATGATGTAGCAGATGCGCTGGCAGTGGCTATTTGCCATGCTCATTCGGCGGTTTTAGTCCAAAAAATAAATGAGGCGGGACGATCATGATTGATTTTTTACGAGGTATAGTGTCCCATGTCGAGCTGGAGTATGTGGTGCTGGATGTACGGGATGTCGGTTACCGGGTGTTTACGCCGAATTCGTATGCGTTAGCGAAAAAGGAAGAAGCCGTCACCCTTTATATTCATCATTCCGTCCGTGAGGATGCGATTTTGTTGTACGGGTTTGCAACGCGCGAGGAACAGACGCTGTTCCGCAAGCTGCTGGAAGTATCGGGCATTGGTCCGCGCGTGGCGCTGGGCATACTCGCAGGAGGCAAGCCGGAAACGGTTATTGCTGCCATTCAGCAGGAAAATATTACGTTTCTTACGAAGCTGCCCGGAATTGGCAAGAAGACGGCGCAGCGGATGATTTTGGATTTGAAGGACAAGCTTGCGGGCATCGCAAGCGATGCGGCGGTGCTGTCGGCGGCGGGCGCTTACCTGGAGCCCGATTTATTCCAAAGCGGCAGCGGCCAGGGAGCGGGAACCGCTTGGGAAGAGGCGCGTGAGGCGCTCGCAGCGCTCGGATATACAGCTGCGGAGCTTGATCGGGCTTGGCATGGCTTGCAGCAGACGGTTGTTCCAGAGGAGACGGTCGATTCCCTCATGAAGCGCGCTTTGCAGCAGCTGTTTAAAGGTTGACGAAAAGGAGCTGAGCACGGATGGACGAAAGAATTATTTCCGCCAACCTTATGATGGATGATCAGGCGGTGGAGCTAAGTCTGCGTCCTCGTTATTTGGCTGAATATATCGGTCAATCGAAGGCGAAGGAAAATTTGAAAGTGTACATAGACGCAGCAAAGCTTCGCAAGGAAGCGCTCGATCATGTATTGCTCTACGGACCGCCCGGACTTGGGAAAACAACGCTGTCGAACATCATCGCCAATGAGCTTGGCGTAAACCTGCGCACGACATCGGGACCAGCCATTGAGCGCCCAGGCGATCTCGCTGCTCTGCTGACGAATTTGCAGGAGGGCGACGTGCTGTTTATCGATGAAATCCATAGGCTGCACCGTACAGTGGAGGAAGTGCTTTACCCGGCAATGGAGGATTACGCGCTCGACATTATGATTGGCAAAGGCCCAAGCGCAAGGTCTGTACGGCTTGATTTGCCGCCTTTTACACTGATTGGCGCGACGACAAGGGCGGGGCTGCTTTCCGCTCCACTGCGGGATCGCTTCGGCGTCATCAGCCGGCTGGAGTTTTATACGGTCGATGAGCTTGCTTATATTATTTCGCGCTCGGCGGAAATTTTTGATATTTCCATCGTAGGCGAAGCCTCTCAAGAAATTGCGCTGCGCTCCCGTGGAACACCGCGGATTGCCAACCGCCTGCTTAAGCGGGTAAGGGATTTTGCCCAAGTGCGCGGCGATGGCATTATAACAGACGAAATAGCAAGCTCAGCTCTGGAGCTGCTGCAGGTGGATCCGATGGGCCTGGACAGCATCGACCATAAAATGCTGCAATCCATGATGACGACATTTGCCGGGCGCCCAGTAGGCTTGGATACAATTGCGGCTACAATTGGCGAGGAAAGCCAGACAATAGAAGATGTGTATGAGCCTTATTTAATGCAGATCGGTTTCCTCCAGCGTACACCGCGCGGACGGATGGCGACCGAACAGGCTTATCGCCATTTAGGCATTCCTTATCCGGAGAGAAATTAGAATGGCTGGAGCAAGGCAGCGTTTAGCAGAAAAGCTATTTGTCGTCTACGATGGCGAGTGCAATCTCTGTATTGCGACGGTTGCAAGGCTCAAGGAGCTACCGTCGCGGGCCGAATTGCAATTTGTGCAAATTCAGCAATTGGAGCAGCAAGGGACGGTGAGCGTCCCCGGCATTCAGCAGGTGAGTGTGCAGCAGCTTTATGAGAAAATGCATGTTGCGGACAGCAATGGGGTGCTATATGCCGGAGCAGATGGCGTTATTCGTGTGCTGCGGACGGTTAAAGGTCTGGGCGTGCTTTCTCTGCTTTACCGAATACCAGGCATGAGCCGAATAGCGGATGCTATTTATCGCATCATTGCGAGCCGACGTTATGAATGGTTTGGCAGAACGGAGCAAAGCTGCTCGGTTGACGGCTGCGAATATAAGCCGCCAAGGCAGAACAATAATCACCCAGAAGGGGGAAGGTGAGATGAACACCCGCTTTTCGATCAGACGGCTGTCGCTTCTAACTTTAGCTGGGTTATTGCTCATTTCAATGTGGCATGTACAGCCTTCACAAGGAGCCGTACCTCAGCTTGATTCGATACGAGTCGCTATTTTTTTGCAATTTCCGGGGAAATATCAGGTGAATACGGCCGCGGCTACACTCAGCTCGGCGGGCGGCTTGTCCATTGGCGTGAAGCAGCCATCCGGCGCGGAGGAATGGCTGCGGGAATCAGGCAATGTACAGGCCCGATTTGCCAAGGATGATTATAAGGTCAAGGTGCTGGAAACGACCAGCTTCGAAACGGCCCTAAGCGCATATAAACGAGTGCAAACGGCCATGGGCAGCGGTTTTATTACTTCCTTAACGAAGAAAAGCAAGACGGTGTACCAGGTAACAGAAGGTACCTACAAAACCGTTGACGAAGCGAAAACAGCGCTAAGCAAATGGAAGACAGACAGCGAGCTAACGAAGCTTGCCGGCGGCTCCCAGCCGGAGCTGCAAGGTCCGCTTCATCTGGAAAGCACAGGCTACGCTTCTAAAGCTGCGGCTGACAAGGCGGCCGAAGCATTCGAGGCAGCAGGTATTGATACGTATATCGCTGTACGCAAGCCTGCAAGCGGGCTGCGTTATTCGGTTATGGTAGGTGCTGCTGCGAGCAGTGCTGACCTGGACCTTATTAAGGTAGCGACTGGAGCAGCTGGCATCAGCCTGCTGCAGGCCGATGTAAAAACGCCGTATTTGCTGCTGAAGAGCGATCACACGCTGACAGGCAAGGCGGGAAGCCCGCTTACGATGTATACGTTCCCTGTAACAAGCGCCAAAGTGTGGGTAGAGCCGGCAGGCAAAGAAACCATTAAGCTGACGGAGCGTTACAGCCGCACGTATCGCGGAGCGTTTGAATTCAGTGATTTTAATGGCAAGCTTGCAGTCGTAAATGAACTTCCATTTGAGCAGTATTTGTATTCGGTTGTAGGTGCGGAAATGGTTTCCTCTTGGCCCCAGGAGGCGTTGAAAGCTCAGGCGGTAGCCGCTAGAACGTATGCACTCTATCAGGGCTCGGGTTTTCAAATCGCCCATGTGGTCGATAGTGTGAGCAGCCAAGCCTATGCTGGCACAAGCACGGAGAAGCAATCAACGATTCAAGCGGTAGATGCGACGCAAGGCGAGGTTGTACTGTACAAGGGCAAGCTGATCGAGGCGCTTTATTCCTCTAATGGCGGCGGCGCTACAGCGGATGCGAAGGAAGTATGGGGCAATGCAGTCCCCTATTTGACCAGCGTCAAAAGCCCGACCGACAGCTCGGCGGAAAAAGGGCTGTTCAGCTGGTACCGCGTGGTGCTCCCAAGCGGCTTGACAGGCTATATTCGCGAGGATTTGCTTACGGCAACAAGCGAAACGAATCCTGCAGGAATTAAGCTGATGAAGGTTAATACGGACGGCGTAAAGGTACGGAAAATACCGCTCATTCAGGATGATGTTCCGCTAGTAGGCCAGGTTAATTCGGGCGCTAAGGTTGTCGTTTTGGAAAAATCGGTGCAATCGGGCCCGATGTCTTGGGTACGAGGCCCGTTCAGCTCAGAAGAGCTGGTTGCTTCACTCAAAAGCGTCACCACGATATCCGGACCGATTCATTCGCTTCAAGTGAGCAAGACAGGGCAGTCTGGACGCGCTACGGAATTGCTGGCAAACGGCAAAAAGCTGGAGGTCAAATATCCAGATATGCTGCGGACGGCGCTTGGAAGCTTGCCAAGCACCTTGTTCCAAATCGATGAGACGGCACGTGTGACCGTAATTGGAGCGAATAAGAAAACGACAACAAAGCCGGAGAGCGCAGGTGCGGTCTATACGGTTGGGGCAGGCGGCGAAGTGAAGCAAATGGATGCCAAGCTGTATATTATGGGCAGCAAAGGCCAAGTCCGTGAAGCAACCAAGACGCCGAGCTTCCGTTTCGTCGGCACAGGCTTCGGTCATGGCATCGGTTTGTCTCAATATGGGGCGCTAGGCCTTGCCGAGCAAGGGTATGACTACTCTTATATTCTGAAATACTATTATAATGATGTAACTATCGCTAAGGAATGATGACTGACAGATGAACGTAGAAATGTTTGATTTTGAACTGCCGGAGCATTTAATCGCTCAGACGCCGCTGCTGCAGCGGACCTCATCAAGGCTCTTGACGTTGGATCGCAGCAATGGCGCGGTGAACCATGAAAGCTTCACCGATCTGGCACAGCATTTGCATGCCGGCGATGTGCTGGTGCTTAATGACACTAGGGTACTGCCTGCTCGTTTAATTGGTGCGAAGGCGGATACGGGGGCGAAGATCGAGCTTCTGCTGCTTAAGCAGCTCGAAGGAGACCGCTGGGAGGCGCTCGCGAAGCCAGCCAAACGCATGAAGATCGGTACAGAGGTTTGGTTTGGCGACGATGGCAGCGGCCAGCCTCTGCTGCGTGCCTTTGTAGAAGAGGAAGGCGATATGGGCGGCCGCACGATTCGATTTGCCTATTCCGGCATTTTTCAGGAGCTGCTGGAGCGGCTTGGCGAAATGCCGCTTCCCCCCTACATTCGGGAACGTCTGGAGGAGCGTGAGCGCTATCAGACCGTTTATGCCAAGCATGATGGCTCGGCAGCCGCACCGACGGCGGGGCTGCATTTTACAGCCGATTTTTTGAAGCAGCTTGCGGATAAAGGTGTGCGAATTGCC
Source organism: Paenibacillus sp. FSL H8-0537 (assembly GCF_038051995.1). Lineage (NCBI taxonomy): Bacteria > Bacillati > Bacillota > Bacilli > Caryophanales > Paenibacillaceae > Paenibacillus > Paenibacillus sp. FSL H8-0537. The sequence goes on from NZ_CP150290.1 coordinate 2,068,471, forward strand.
TATGTGACGCTGCATGTAGGACTCGGAACATTTCGGCCGATGTCGGTTGACGTTGTGGAAGAGCATGTCATGCATTCGGAATATTACGAGCTTAGCGAGGAGACGGCGGCGCTGCTGAATCAGGCGAAGGCCGAGGGCGCGCGAATCGTTGCGGTAGGGACAACCTCTGCGCGGACGCTGGAAACCGTTGCGACCCGCTTTGAGAATGAATTCATTCAGGCATGCAGCGGCTGGACTGATATTTTTATTTTTCCGGGCTATTCCTTTAAGCTTGTTAATGCGCTGCTGACCAATTTCCATTTGCCCAAGTCGACGCTGGTTATGCTCGTCAGCGCGCTTGCTGGGCGCGATGCAGTAATGGGCGCGTATGCGGAAGCGATTCGTGAGGAATACCGTTTTTTCAGCTTCGGCGATGCGATGTTTATTTATTAATAGTAGAGCAACAAAATTAAAGAGGACAGGAAGCGTGAATTGTGGCTGTAACCTATGAATTGTTAAAAGTGTGCAAGCAGTCTGGAGCGCGGCTCGGCCGCGTCCATACACCCCATGGCGTAATCGAGACGCCGGCTTTTATGCCGGTGGGAACCCAGGCGACGGTAAAGACAATGAGCCCGGAAGAGCTGAAGACAATGGATGCTCATATTATTTTGAGCAATACGTACCATCTGTTTTTGCGTCCCGGACATGATTTGATTAAACGCGCAGGCGGATTGCATAAGTTTATGAACTGGGACCGTCCGATTTTGACTGACAGCGGCGGCTTTCAGGTGTTCAGCTTGAGCGAAATGCGTAAAATTACCGAGGAAGGCGTCCAGTTCCGTTCCCATTTGAACGGAGATAAGATGTTTTTGTCACCGGAAAAGGCGATGGAAATTCAAAATGCGCTCGGCTCTGATATTATGATGGCATTTGATGAATGCCCGCCATATCCGGCTGAGCATGCTTATGTAAAACAGTCGCTTGAGCGCACGACACGCTGGGCTGAGCGCTGCCTTGAATCCCATGCTCGTCCACAAGACCAAGGTCTGTTCGCAATCGTCCAGGGAGGCATGTATGAGGACCTGCGCATCCAGAGTGCGAAAGATTTGACTTCCATGGATTTCCCGGGGTATGCTATTGGAGGACTAAGTGTCGGAGAGCCGAAACACTTGATGTATCAAGCACTTGAGTATACGGTACCGCTGCTTCCAACCGACAAGCCAAGGTATTTAATGGGAGTTGGTTCGCCCGATGCGCTGCTGGAAGGATCTATTCGCGGCATCGATATGTTCGACTGTGTGCTGCCTACGAGAATTGCGCGCAACGGAACTACGATGACAAGCGAGGGAAGACTCGTTATTCGCAATGCCAAGTATGCAGAGGATTTTGGGCCACTTGATCCAAAATGCTCTTGCTACACATGCACGAATTATTCACGCGCTTATATTCGCCACTTGATGAAGGCCGATGAAACATTCGGTATGAGATTGACGACTTATCATAATCTACATTTCCTGCTTCAACTCATGAGGGATGTGCGTCAGGCGATTACCGAAGATCGGCTCCTTGATTTTCGCGATGAGTTTTTTGACAGCTATGGGTTGCGGGATAACGATAAAGGATTTTAGAAAGGGGGGATTTCAATGTCACTATGGTTAGCAGATGCAGCTGGAGCGCCTACGAATAGCATTTGGGGAATGGCATGGCCGATACTACTCATGTTCGCCGTGTTCTACTTCTTGCTTATTCGTCCGCAACAGAAGAAACAGAAGCAGCGTACAGCGCTGTTGTCGCAACTGAAAAAAGGCGATAAAATTTCAACAATCGGCGGTATGCACGGTACAATCACAGAATTGACGGATGACACAGTCGTACTTCGCGTCAGTGATACGGTTAAGCTGACGTTTGAACGCAGCGCAATTAGCTCGGTCGTTAGCAGTGCGCCTACGATTTCGAAAGATTAGTAGGATAGCTCCACAAAGCTTGCGCCTTGAAGGTCTAACCTTCAAGGCGCAAGCTTTTTTTAAGATATAAACAAGTATAAGTTACTCCCTTATAATGGGCTTATGTTTCAACCTCGAAATGTTAGCTTTGCCAGCCACCGAATTACTTCTTGAGATTGACGCCAATAACGCCCCCGAAAGCACCAAGCAGCAAAGTAATGCCAAGCACAATCGCGGTATGCAGGGAAAAGCCGGCATCGGCAGCAAGAAAGCCGATTAACAATATGATCACACCATAGAGCAGTCCCAGCAATCCGCCCTGGTACCAGCCTTTCATACCGGAACGCTTGCCCGACGTTAATCCGCCGGCAAAAGCGGACAAGCCATGAATACACGTTGCGAAGGTTGGCAGGCTGCTTTCCTTCATATTGCCGAAGTGCAGCAGAAGCGAGAGCAGCAAAGCGCCTAAAGCAAGCCAAACGATGGCATAAAGGAGACCCGCCAGCATAGGCGAAGCGATCTGGGGCGGCCGCGGCACATGTTTAATGGGATTCATCGATTTCCTCCTTAAATTCCTTTTACTTAAACCATATGGCCAGGCTGTGTGGAATAGTACAAACAAGTGGGAGGGTGGACGAAATTCTATCCGATTACGTATAATGTGAGGGATAAGAAAGGGTGAAGCGAGATGGAAACCAAGGCAGCAGGAATGCTTTACAATCCGGCGGCTTGGCAGGTTATCGCAGTAGCAGTTATTTTTTTGGTAACCTATGCCTTTGTCATTACGGATAAAATCAATCGGGCAGCGGCGGCGCTGGCAGGCGCATTTCTCATATTGGTGCTGGGCATATTGGATCTGCGGTATGCATTTACGGAGGCGGTCGGCTGGCGCGTTATTATGCTGCTCATCGGCATGATGCTGCTTGTCGGCATTTTGAACCGAGCAGGCGTCATCCCATACATAGCGATTAAGCTGGCCCAGTGGGCCCAAGGAAGCTCGTGGAAAATATTTATACTGCTCATTGCCTTAACTGGCATTAGCTCAGCGTTTTTGGACAATGTAACGATTATGCTGCTCGTTATTCCGGTAACGATGTCGATTACAAAATTGCTTAAGCTGAATCCCTACCCATTTATTTTTGCAGAAATTGCGGCTTCGAACATTGGTGGAGCTGCTACTTTAATCGGTGATCCGGTTAATATGATTATTGGCGCTGCCAACAAGCAGTTGACGTTTAATGCCTTTATCGTCCATTTAGGACCCGTATCGTTGTTTATTTTGATCGTTACTATTGGTTTATTTTTGTTCGTGTACCGCAAGCATTTTAAGCCTACGCATAAAAGCAAGGAAGCAGACGAGCTAATGAAGCTTTCCGCCAGCTCCTATATTAAAAATCGCCCGCTGATGATCAAATCAGTCATCGTATTTTTGCTAACCATCATTGCCTTTACGCTCCATTCGATATTAGGCATAGAGCCGGCGGCTATTGCGCTCGGCAGCGCGGCATTGCTCATGGTTATCGGTTTAAAGCGCAAGGAGGCAGAAATCGCCTTCCGCATGGTGGATTGGGGCACGATTTTATTTTTTATCGGCTTATTTATTATGGTAGCGGGGCTTTCGGCGACGAATTGGACAAGCCAAATCGCTTTGGTTTTGCTGCAAATGACTTCCGGTAATGCGGATATAGCATCAGTGCTGCTATTGTGGATTTCCGGTATTGCCTCCGCTACGATGGATAATGTGCCGTTTGTGACGGCAATGGTGCCAGTCATTCACGCGATGGGTGCTGAGCTTGGACTGAGCGCGGGTCAAATGGAGCCGCTGTGGTGGTCGCTGTCGCTTGGTGCAAATCTCGGCAGCAACGGCACGCTTATTGGCGCCTCCGCAAACGTAATTGCCGCTGGCCTTGCTCTGCGGGAAGGAAAAAGTTTTCATTTTAGAGCTTTTCTTAAAGTTGGAGCGCCGATTGCATTCATGTCGCTGCTTGTCTCCACAGCTTATGTGTATTTTATTCTGATTCCATAATTTTATGTTTTCCCGCCTTTACCATAAATTCGTGCCTGGCCGTTTCGTATGAGGGACATGGCGGCAGGTGAGAATACGTGTACAGACTGCTCAGGCCAAAATGCAGCAGGCGCGAGCGATGAAGGAGGCGGGATCACTTGGAATTTCTGACCCTTGTGCTGCGTACCGTATTGATTTATTTCATCGTATTTCTCATTATGCGGTTTATGGGGAAACGGGAAATCGGCAAGCTGTCGGTTTTTGACCTGGTTATCTCGGTCATGATTGCCGAAATAGCCGTGATCGTTATAGAGGATTTGGATCGAACGATGTGGGAAGGCATTGTGCCGATGGTTATTTTAATGCTCGTGCAGGTGGGCATGGCTTTTGTGGCGCTGAAAAATCGCAAGCTGCGGCTCTTGTTTGACGGAAAGCCCAGCATCATTATGGCGAAGGGCAAGCTCAATCGCGATGTGATGCGCAAGCAGCGCTACAATCTGGATGATTTTATGCTTCAGCTTAGAGAAAATCAAATTACAAGGATCTCGGATGTGGAATTTGCGATTTTGGAGACGAGCGGCAAGCTGTCGATTATTCCTAAAAATACGGATGGGGCCCCGCCAGAAATGTCGGAGGAGCGCTTGAATGCTGAGCCGCAGCTGAGCAGCAGCGAAGCAGAGCATCAGCTGCGGATGGAAGAAGGCAATAGGACTGAGCAAATTCAGGAATTAACAAGCAAGCTTAGCACAAGGCAAGAATCTAAAGTCATTCCGCCTAAATATCGTTTTGAAATTTTGCCCATTCCGCTCATTATGGATGGCAAAGTACAGGATGAAAATTTGGAGAAGCTGGAAAAAACCCGTTTTTGGTTGAAAAATGTACTGCAGGAAGAAGGTGTGACCGACTTCAAGGAAGTATTCCTGTGTACAATAGATCATAAAGGCAAGCTGTTTTTGGATAAAACGAAAAAGCCGCGAAGGTAGTTTGGGAGCCATAATGTCCCAACCTGTTCGCGGCTTTTTTTTGTACATGTATGCCCCTAGGTCCGTGAAAACCAATGACCGATTTTGGGCAGGCGGGTGAGGTCATGCCGGTCAATAATGTTGGTCCATACCATTAGCGCCAAATATACAATAGCCCCGCATGCACAAGCAACGAGCAAATTCACCCATTCCGCGGCGAGCGGCTCCCGGTTCATGACGAAGCGAGCAGCAGCCCCCATAATCACCATAGCAGAGATGACCTTCATAAAATCGCGCAGCTTCATGCGGAAGCCGATTAGCTTGAGAACGCTAATGCCATGCAGCGCAGTGACTAGTACAATATTCAAATTAATCGCAATCAAAGCGCCGTATATACCAAATTCGGGCTTGGAGGCGAGATAAATAATGAAGCCCAGCTTAATAGCTGCCCCTATTAACGTGTTCATAAGCGCCTTTCCCGGTTTATCCAGCGCCTGGAGAGTGGCTTGCAGTGGAGCCTGCAAATAAATAAAAAGGCCTACAGGGGCAAGCAGTTGCAGCATAGGAGCAATTTCACTGTGGTTGTACAGCATCCGGCAGATCGGCTCGGCAAATAGGCCAAGAATAACGACGAAGGGTGCTCCTGCGACAAGTGCCAGCCTCATGGATTGATGCAAACGCTTATGAATCGTAGCCATATCCCCCCTTGACGCCGCTTCGGAAAGCGACGGAATAAGCGAGGAGGCAAGGGAGTAGGTCAAAGCGGTAGGCAGCAGGATGAGCGGTATGACCATTCCTTGCAGCGCCCCGTATTGCGCTGTAGCAATGCCTGTAGCGATACCTGCCGTAGCCAGACTGCGAGCGGTGAAAATGGATTCCAGCAAATAGGAGAGCGAGCCGACAAGGCGGCTGGCTGTAACGGGTATGGAAAGGCTAAGCAGCTTGCCCATAATGGGTGCCTTATCTTCAGTTGTAGATGGCTTGCTTGCCTCAGCCAGCTGAGCGGGAGTCCTTTTTTCCCTTGCGTATTTCCATAGCAGTACAGCTAGGCCTCCTATTTCTCCAACCACAACGCCAAGCATGGCGCCAGCCGCTGCCCATTCCAAGCCTTTGGGCATGAGGAGCATCGCGAAGCCAAGCGAGAAAATAATGCGCAGCACCGTCTCCACAATTTGGGAGGCCGCAGATGGAATCATATTTTGCTTGCCCTGGAAGTAGCCGCGAAATACAGATGAAATTCCGACGATCAGCAGCATCGGAGTCATGAACAGAAACGTGCGCTGTACACGCTTGTCCGGCAGCAAATGCGCGGTTATCCAAGGCGAGAATAGCAGCAGCAGGCTGGTCAGCGTAATGGCAAGAAAGATCGTAAGCAGCATCGCACTGCGAAAAATTTGGCGGACCCGTCCCTCGTCCCCGTTTGACTGGGCTTCGGCAATCCATTTGGCAACGGCGAGCGGAATGCCGCCGGTAATAATTGTCAGCATGACGGCCAAAAACGGATAGCTCAGCTGATAAAGCCCCACGCCTTCGGCGCCTATAATTCGCGGCAGCGCGATGCGCGGGATGAAGCCGAGAATTCGATTAATGACGCCCGCCGCAAGTAAAATCATGGCCCCTTTTATAAATGTTTGCTTGGTCATACTCGCCCCTCATTCCATTAGCCATATTGTTGCAGTATCATAGTTATGCACGGCATGTCCGAATCATGATTGGATTATGAACATCTCTCCGTGTGCAGGAATATGCGCCCTAGGCAGCGAATAGTAGCAGTCAAGGCGAAAAAGCACGGGAGGCGCGGCTATGGAGGAACAGGACCTGGCTCAGGTAATTGAACAGCTGTGCAACAGCAAGGCAGAGGAGTTTCGGCTTATTGGCTATGAACATGCGAATGGCAAAGATATTTGGGCATGCGTAAGCGCGGGTTATAAAAAGAGCGGGCAGCCAGAGCTGCACAAGCTGGTCAACGACATTTTGTCGCTGAAGGTGACGAGCTTTATGAACTTTTTGACGATTAGCGCTTACCGGGGAACCCATTTCTAAGGGAAGGGTTTCTTTTTTTTGACTCAAAAATTGCTCGCAAGTATAATAGGAATATTGAGATCATAAGGGGGACTTAGGAAATATGAACGGGAAAAGATTATTTGCCTTCCTTGGGATCGTAGTCATCATGTTTGGCGTGATCGCTTGGACGAGCCCATCGCTGGTAAACGGCATTCGGCTAGGCCTGGATTTGAAGGGCGGATTCGAGGTGCTTTATGAGGCAGAACCGCTTACGGCCGGCGATAAAGTAACGCCTACTTTGCTGAAGGATACGGCGAAAAGCCTGGAGGCTCGTGCCGACAAGATCGGTATTTCCGAGCCGGAGATTACGACTGAAGGAACGAACCGCATTCGCGTCAGGCTTGCTGGCGTGACGAATGAGGATGAGGTAAGAGACATCATCAAAAAGCCGGTTAATCTGACGTTTAAAGCGCCAGATGGCACGGTAGAGCTTCAAGGTGATGATTTTGTGCAAAATGCAGCTACGGTCGAATATGATTCGCTGAATAATCCGGTCGTTTCGATTAAGCTGAAAGATGCAAAGAAGTTTGAGGATGTGACGAGGAGACTGACAGGCAAGACGCTAGCCATTTATCTCGACGATGAAATGCTGTCGAATCCGAACGTCAACCAGCCAATCAGCGGCGGAAGCGCGCAAATTAGCGGTAACTTCACGCTGGATGAGGCAAATAACTTGAAAGATACGATTAATCTGGGCGCACTTCCGCTTAAGCTGACTGAGAAATACACGCAAAGCGTAGGCGCAAAGCTTGGACAGCAGTCTCTTGAAGATACCGTTCGTGCCGGCATCATCGGCTCGGCGATCATTTTGGTGTTCCTGATTATTTTGTTCCGCATACCGGGCGTTGTAGCAGGTATTACGGTTATTACCTTTACTTGGATGCTGGTTCTCGTATTCGAGATGTTGAATGTGACTTTAACGCTGCCTGGTATTGCCGCATTTGTTCTCGGGATCGGGATGGCGGTTGACGCGAATATTATTATGTATGAACGGATTAAAGAGGAAATTCGCAGCGGAAAAAGCTTGCTTTCCTCGCTTAAAGCCGGCTCCAAAAACTCGTTCCGCACAATTATGGATGCGAATATTACAAACATGATTTCCTGCGGCGTGCTTTATTACATCGGAAACGGTGCGATCAGAGGCTTTGCACTGACGATGATTTTGAGTATTTTGGTCAGTATCGTTACAAACATTTTCTTCTCACGCCTGCTGATTCATTTGCTGATTCGCAGCAACCTGTTTACTAAACCTAGCTATTTCGGCGTGAAGGAGGCGGACATCCGTGAACTTTAAAACAACGGTGCATTTTGACTTTATCAAGCATAGCAAAAAGTTTTTCATGGCTTCTATTATTTTAACGGTTATAGGAATTATTTCGCTGTTCCTGTTTAATCTGAACTATGGCGTCGATTTTAAAGCGGGTACGAATATGGATATCGTAGTCGGCAAAGCGCTTACCCAAGCGGATGCGAAGGAAGTTTTGGCCACAGCTGGCATTACGAACGTTACACCGACGGTTGGCGGCACGAACGGCGACCGCGTTTCCGCTCGGTTTGAAGAAGTATTGGAGCAAGCGAAGGTAACAGAAATTCAAAATGCCTTTAAAGCAAAATTTGGCGATCAAGTATCTGCAGAGGTCAGTGTCGTATCTCCAGATATGGCGCGTGAGCTAGGCTTCAAGACGATTTATGCCGTTATTATTGCAAGTATTGCGATCATGATTTATGTGATGATTCGTTTCGAATGGCGCTTTGCTTTAGCAGCGAATATTGCCATTTTATATGACGCTTTTGTTGTAGTCGCTGTGTTTTCCATTTTCCGTCTGGAAGTCGACCTGCCGTTTATTGCGGCGGTGCTCACGACAATTGGTTATTCGATTAATGATAAAATCGTTATTTTCGACCGAATTCGTGAAAATCTTCGTTTTGGCAAGCTGAAAACGCGTGACCAGCTCGCAGAAATGGTCAATCAGAGCCTATGGCAGACGATGGCGCGTAATATTTATACGGTGCTTGCCGTTCTCATTATCGCGGTCTGTTTGTTCCTATTTGGAAGCGAGTCGATCAAGCTGTTTGCTTTGGCAAAAATTATTGGTCTGACAAGCGGCGCATACTCGTCGATCTGTATTGCGAGCCCGCTTTGGCTTCTTCTTAAAAGCAAACAAAAGCCTAAAGCAAAGCAGCCTGCCAAGACTGCGGTCTAACAGCGTAGGAGGAGGCAGTCATGACAATGAACCAACGATATACAAAAGCAGAACCGGCCAACTGGTCAGGAATATGGGGTAATGCGGCGTTGGCGTTGTTGAAAGGGGCAGCAGGCTGGCTGTCCGGCAGCAAAGCATTGCTTGCAGATGGTTGCCGATCTGCGGCGGAGGCGGCGGCTATTTTCGCGGAAAAGGTCGTTACGCAGCGCAGTGGCAAAGGCAGCGAAACATCTTCTGGCAGCGCTGCTGCTATAAAGCACAAGGAAACAAGGAAGACAGAAACCTTCATGAATGTTGTTTTAGCAGCAGCCCTGCTTCTAATTGGTTTGGAGATTGGCATTTCGGCCGTTCGCGACATTGCTGAGGGAATCAGCAAGCCGCCTCATTGGAGCGCGCTTGCTGCTTTGGCTAGTTGCCTGCTCGTGAAGGAGCTCATCTGGAAACAGAGGGAGCATGGCAGCAGCTTGTATGCGACGCTTGCGGTATTCATTGGTGCAGGGACCGCGTGGCTGGGCAAGCTGATTTCGCTTCCAGTGCTTTATTATTTTGATTCGGCAGCAGCTATCGTCATTTCGGTTATCGTCATGAATGGCGGCTATCGTATTATTGTGCCGTCCTCTCACAAGGAGGAAGCATCAACAGAGGTATATAGCGAAAATACCGAGGAGCTCATGCAGCTCGTTCAACGGGTGGAAGGCGTCGTCACGGTACAGTCGCTGAACGCTCGCGAGCAGGGCCATTATGTCGTTGCGGAGGCCGTTATCAGTGTTAATCCGCGCGTGACCGTACTTGAGGGCCATGAAGTGGCGAAAAGGGTGAAACGACTGCTGCTGACACGCTTTACCCACCTAACGGACGCAACCGTTCATGTCGAGCCGTATGACCCCGGTTATCCTTATAAATCCAATCACGATCCGAATCAGGAACATATGCCTACGCTGCTGCAATAGCGCAGCAAGGCAGAAAGGAGTTGAAGTCGGCGTGATTCAAGCTAAAACACGTTGGAATCTTGCACCTTGGGACGAGCAGGCAGACGCGGCGGCGCAGGAGCTTTCGACAGCTCTGCGCCTGTCGCCGCTTGCCGCCAAGCTTTTGGTGCAGCGCGGCTACAGGGAGGTCGCACAGGCGGAGCAGTTTTTAAGAGGCGGCTCTGAGCATTTGCATGACCCTTATTTGCTAAAAGATATGAGGGAGGCTGTCGCCCGTATTCGGGAGGCGGCCTCAGCTGGCGAAAAAGTACGTATTTATGGCGATTATGATGCCGACGGCGTATCGAGCACCTCGCTGCTCGTGCATGTTTTTCGCGAGCTCGGCCTTCATTTTGATTATTATATTCCCCATCGGGCGCTCGAGGGCTATGGATTAAACAAGGCGGCACTGGAGAAGGCGGCCGCTGAGGGCGTTGGCTTAATCGTGACCGTTGATACCGGCATTAGCGCTTACGATGAAATTGCTTACGCCAAGGAGCTTGGGCTAGATGTCGTTGTCACCGACCATCACGAACCGCCAGCACGTATTCCGGATGCCTGCGCCGTTGTTAACCCGAAGCGTCATGATTGCACTTATCCATTTGAAGGGCTGGCAGGCGTTGGTGTCGCATTCAAGCTGGCGCAAGCGCTGCTGGAACGCCCACCTATGGAGCTGACGGACATCGTTTGTCTGGGAACGATTGCTGATTTAATGCCTTTGACTGGCGAAAACCGGATTTTAGTCAAAAGCGGGCTGGAACGGCTTCGCCAGACGACGAATACCGGATTTCTCGCGCTTGCCGAGTCGACGGGCATTGAGCTGCCGTCGATTACATCTACGACCGTCGCCTTCGGCATGGCACCGCGCATTAATGCGGCTGGCAGGCTCGATCATGCGCGGCGCGCTGTCGAGCTGCTCATCAGCGATAACTACGATGAGGCTATACTGGCGGCGACCTCGCTCGATATGCTGAACCGCGAGCGGCAGCGCATTGTGGAAGGCATCGTCAAAGAGGCGGAGGAGCTGTGGGCGCAGAAGCAAGCGCAAGCTTTGGAAGCGGGCGAAGCAGAGCCGGCAGTCATAGTGCTTGCGGGTGAAGGCTGGAATGTGGGCGTTATCGGCATTGTAGCCTCCAAGCTGCTGGAACGCCATTACAAGCCCGTCATTATTCTCGGCATAGATGGAGAGAGCGGCATGTGCAAGGGGTCTGCGCGCTCCATTGAAGGCTACGACCTGCATGCAGCGCTTACCGCCTGCGATGAGCTGCTGGACCATTACGGGGGCCATCAGGCGGCGGCAGGCATGAGTCTGCATCGTGACCAGCTGGCTGATTTTGAACGCCAGCTGGGGGAGCTTGCTTTGGAATGGCTCAGCGAGCAGGATTGGATTCCAAAAACGGGCATTGATCTAGAGTGCAAGGTTGAAGAAGCTAATTTGCAAACAATCAATGAGCTAGCGCAGCTGGAGCCGTTCGGGGCGGGCAATCCATCGCCACGATTGCTCTTTCAGGGCGCCGCGCTTGCAGACAAGCGAACGATGGGCAAGGAAGCGAAGCATCTCAAGCTGACGGTGAAGAGTGGGCAGGCTGTGCTGGAAGCGGTAGGCTTCAGCATGGGAGCTATCGCTGACCGGCTGATTGCGAGCAGCACGGTCGATCTGGTAGGCGCGCTGTCAATCAATGAATGGAACGGCCAGCGCAAGCCGCAGCTGCATATTCATGACCTGTTCAGCGGAGGCGTGTATGCAAAATTTCCTGAACGTGAGCATTTCGGTCAAGTGTATCAAATGCTGCGGAGAATGAAGCGGGCACCGCTTGAGGGGCTTGCGAAGCGCCTCGCGGAGCTGAGCGGATGGCCGCAGGAAATGACCGAGGTTATGCTGCGCGTGTTTACCGAGCTTGCGTTTATCCGCATTGAGGATGGAATTGCAATCGTAGCAGAGGCACCGGAGAAGCGAGAGCTAAGCACGGCGCCTTCCTATCAGGAGGCAAAAAGTAAAGCAGAGCAATTGCAATCTCCACTCTTTGCAGCTACAATATTGGTTTGACAGCACCGCAATGGCGATAGACAGAAGGGACGAATAATTGATGAGCGAGTCACAAATTAATTTTAAAGATTACATTCGGGTCATTCCCGATTTCCCACAGCCAGGCATTCGCTTTAAGGATATTACTACTTTGCTGAAGGACGGCCCAGCTTATCGTGCTGCCATTGAAGAAATGCGCAAAGCGGTTGAGCATTTGAAAATTGATATCGTTGCAGGACCGGAAGCACGCGGCTTCGTTATCGGCGCTCCGCTTGCTCTTGCACTAGGCGTAGGCTTTGCGCCCATTCGCAAAAGCGGCAAGCTGCCCGGCGAAACGATTGAAGCGAGCTATGACCTGGAGTATGGCAAAGATGTGCTCGCTATGCACAAGGACTCCATCCAGCCGGGACAGCGCGTTCTAATTGCCGATGATCTGCTTGCAACGGGCGGCACGATCGCAACTTCCATTAATTTGATTCGTCAGCTTGGCGGGGAAATTGTCGGTTCGGCTTTTCTCATCGAGCTCTCTTATTTGACAGGCCGTGAGAAGCTTGGCGATATGGACGTCGTTTCACTCGTTACTTACTAGAAATATCTTGAAGGATGAAATAAAATCGTTTGAACGTTTAAGCCAACCAGCTGCTGCTGGTTGGCTTTTGCACTATAAAGTCCGCGTTACCGGTTGAAAAATTTAAATTTCCATGACTTAAATCGACACTTCAATCGACAGCGTAGTTGACGTCATGCTATGCTTACAGGCATAATATTAGAAAACTCGGAAAATGCGCGAAGGGGAGCCGAAGCAGGGCTCATTTCGGAAAGGGATGTTCATGGGCATAGAGCAGTTAATTGAAAAGGCATCGGCCTATATGAAGGAACAGGACTTATTACGCATAAGGGAAGCCTATCATTTTGCAGATCAGGCTCATCATGGACAAGTGCGGAAATCAGGCGAACCTTACATTTTACATCCGATTGCCGTAGCAGATATATTGGTGGATATGCAGATGGATGTGCTGTCCATTATTACAGCTTTGCTGCATGACGTGGTTGAAGATACGACAGTCGATCTGGAGACGGTTCGGTCGAAATTCGGCGAAACCTGCGCGATGCTGGTTGACGGACTGACGAAGCTGGAGAAAATCCGTTTTCGTTCCAAGGAAGAGCAGCAAAACGAAAATTATCGAAAAATGTTTGTGGCGATGGCGCAGGATATTCGCGTTATTTTGATTAAGCTTGCCGATCGCCTGCACAATATGCGGACGCTGAAATTCCAGTCAGAGGAAGCCCAGCGGCGGATTGCGTATGAGACGCTGGAAATTTTTTGCCCCATTGCGCATCGGCTAGGTATTTCCGCGATTAAGTGGGAGATGGAGGATATTGCACTTCGGTATTTAAATCCGCAGCAATATTATCGCATCGCCAACTTGATGAAGAAAAAACGGGCAGAGCGCGAGCAGTTTATTGCCGATGTTATTGAGCGAATTGAAGAGAAGCTTGGCGAAATGGGCATTGAAGGCGATATTTCCGGGCGCCCGAAGCATTTATACAGCATTTACAAAAAAATGACCGACCGCAACAAGCAGTTTAATGAGATTTATGATCTCATGGCGATTCGGATTATTGTCGAAAATATTAAAGATTGTTATGCGACGCTCGGCATTATCCACACGCTGTGGAAGCCGATGCCGGGAAGGTTCAAGGATTATATCGCGATGCCGAAGGCGAATATGTACCAGTCGCTGCATACGACGGTTGTAGGGCCGAATGGCGAGCCGACCGAAGTGCAAATTCGGACATGGGATATGCATCGTACATCAGAATACGGGATTGCGGCGCATTGGGCGTACAAGGAAGGCACGGTCGTGCCAAACCGCAATTTTGAAGATAAAATGTCTTGGTTCCGCGAAATATTGGAGCTGCAAAATGACGCTCGCGACGCATCGGAGTTTATGGAATCGCTGAAAATGGATTTCTTCTCCGACCTCGTATTTGTATTTACGCCGAGCGGTGAAGTCATTGAGCTGCCAGCCGGCTCTGTGCCGCTGGATTTTGCTTACCGCATTCACACGGAGGTTGGCAACCGCACGATTGGCGCCAAGGTGAACGGCCGTATTGTGCCGCTTGATCATAAGCTCAAAACGGGTGATATTATTGAAATTCTCACCTCTAAGCATTCGTATGGACCGAGCCAGGATTGGGTGAAAATCGCACAATCGTCGCATGCCCGCAGCAAAATCAGGCAGTGGTTCAAGAAGGAGCAGCGCGAGGAAAATGTGGCGAAGGGTCGTGAGGCTGTCGAGCGTGAGCTCAAGCGCCTTGGTCTAGAGCCTTCGGCTTGGCTGACCGAGGACAAGCTGCAGGAGGTTGCGTCCAAGTTTTCATTTAACGATGTGGAGGACATGCTGTCAGGCGTTAACTTTGGCGGCGTGACCGCTGCACAGATTTGTACTCGTCTAACGGAGAAGCTGCGCAAGGAAGCTGAGAAAAACAATACGATTGAGCTCGGAACGGATAAAGATGCGAAATCGGGAGTCAGCCGCAAAAATCGCCAGCACCTTGGCGTTACGGTACGAGGCATTGATAATTTGCTCATTCGCTTTGCTCGCTGCTGCAATCCGGTGCCTGGCGACGCTATTATTGGCTACATTACGCGTGGACGCGGCGTCTCGGTGCATCGTATGGATTGCCAGAACATTCCGTTTGGCATGGACGGAGAGGAAGCTGATCGCGTCATTGAGGTGGAGTGGGAAGAATCTGTCGAGGCTAATTACAGCGTCGATATTGAAATTGCCGGCCATGACCGTAATGGTCTGCTCAATGAAGTGCTGCAAGTCGTATCCGGCAGCAAGACGAATATTTCAGCAGTAACCGGTCGTTCCGTGAAAAATAAAATGGTCATGATTCATATGACCGTGCTGATTAAGAACGTTGAGCATCTCTCATCTGTGGTGGAGAAGATTAAACGGGTGCAGGATATATATTCCGTCCAAAGGATTATGAATAGCTGATTTTACTGCTGTAAAAGCCTTGGTGGGGAAGGGCGGGGGGACGCTGCGTGAAAGGTTTGGGTTTCGGTCGCCATTGCTGATGGATTTTGGAATATAACCGTAGCGGTTAAAATCCATCAGCAAAAGCGAACGCTCCGCTCCTCTATCCCAAACCTTTCACTCCACTCTCTCCCCCTCCTCTTCCCCGAAAAGGTTTTAAAAAGCAAGTTTAGCTATTGCCAGTAGGCAACAAGCTAAAGATAAAGATAAAGATAAAGCCAAAAGATAATGACTACACTTAGTTGACTGTTATTGTGTAGTTCAATAGGCATACATTGATTACACCTGCTTCGCATGCGCAAAGCAGGGAAGAATGACAGAGGGATGGCGGCGTACTTAGCCGCCTTCTTCTTTTTTAAGGGAGGATGGGAAAGCATGAAGGTTGTGATTCAGAGAAGCAAGCAGGCGAGCGTGACCGTCGAAGGGGAAATAACAGGAGCAATCAACTTCGGATACGTGCTGCTTGTTGGGATTACCCACGAAGATACAGAAGCAGACATCAAATGGATGGCCGATAAAATCGCGGGCCTGCGCATTTTTGAAGATGAGGCTGGCAAAATGAATTTGTCCATCGTCGAAACCGGTGGCGCTATTTTGTCCGTATCGCAGTTTACATTGTATGGAGACAGTCGCAAAGGCCGACGACCTAACTTTATGGCTGCTGCACGCCCAGAACAGGCTGAGCCGCTCTATGAGCAGTTTAATGCCTATCTTCGCCAGCAGCATGGGCTGCAAGTGGAGACGGGGCGTTTTGGCGCCATGATGGATGTATCGCTCGTCAATTGGGGGCCTGTTACATTGATTTTGGACAGCAAGGAATAGAGCCGTAAAGAAGAATTGCATTCGCAGAGGAATTCCTTAATTCATTTCCTCTTTGGCAGCAACCTCCGTTTTAATTTCTGTAAATAATCCTTCTTTAGTCAAACCGGTTATTTTATCAATAGAGGCTAGTTCAATCTGTTCCGTTTGGAAATGGATCGTATCGTTTTGCTCAGTTGTTAAGGAAAGCTCCTTGTTTTCTGTATTCACTTTCAAAGCAACGCTGCCAAAAGAATCCACTTCCACTTGAAAGGGTACTGAAGAGGGGCCAAACACATCCTTAGTCTGTGCTTTTTTCAAAAACAAGACATACGTTTGATCAAAATCAGGTTTGCTGTAGTTGGGCGAATTGAGCACCGCTTCATATTCCACTTCATCTACCGTATGTTTTAATAAAATGTTATGTGGAATGGAAATATGAATCGTGCCTTCAATATCGCCTAACAAGGCTTCCTCGACTACAAACGAATACACCTCGCTAAAATGGTTTTCTCCCATGTTCCAATCCTCAATAAATTTCTCGTAGCGGCCGGAGACCACATAATCGGAATGATGAACTAATCCTGCAACATCCCCACTTACTGCATAATCCGGTGCATAATTCACATTATACGTAGCAGGCATTTCCTTCTCTTTTGTTATAAAAAAAACTACTGAGGTCATGAGCGCTGCGCATAACACTGTAATTAGGATCATTCGAAGATTCCATCGTATCGTCATTATGATTTCCTCCTTTAATTATTTTGGATAAAGGGCATTTATTCCATTTTTATCATCGGTTTGCGGCAAGTATACGTTCTCCCTGTCTCTGCTTGAATTCATAAGGGCCGTCACAGGAACAGAGCTATGACCCAGACCAAGGGCGTGCCCTAATTCATGTCCTGCAGTGCTCCTTCTTGTTTGGGGATAATGTACAACACTTGGGTTCCCTATATTGATATCCGCGGTAAAGTAGCTAGTTGAAGCTGTGCCTGGGCTCACATAAGTAATGCATACCCCATACATCGAAGGATCATCGACATTTTGAGTGCCAACGGTGCTGAATGTTGAAGTGTTGAGCGCCGAAAGATTAAATTTTATTTTACTTTGGGCACTATTCCAATCAGAGACGGCGGAATCAAAAGCAGCTTTATAAGTCGTATTAGTGGTAGCGTATTTTACATAAACGTTGTAAGTATTATTAACGGACTTGGGCCATTTGTGGCCCGTAAACGTATAGGCGAAAGCGGTTGACGTAAAAATGAGAGCCGATAGTAGTAAGATTGTAGCGGTCAGCAAAGATTTTTTCCTCATCATTCATGCCCCTTTTTTGATTTTTCTTACTGATAAATCTCTGTATACCATTTTCTTTGCACGACTAAGCGCTTTAAGGATACGATTGCGTACGAATCGGACGTAACTTTATGACGATCAAAAAACAGAATATGTTTCATATTTTGGATTTTATTTCAAATAAATAAAAGATGAATGGTTCGAGGTGTATCTTTTCCAGCAGCATGAATGGCGATTGGACAAGCAATCATGCTGGGATGAAGATTAGTGGGGAGACCTTCTGGATACAATAGGGGAGAGAATGGGCGCGCTTAAAGCATTCGGCAGCGATTGGCCGTGGCTGAGCGCCTATTTATTTTGTACCGGAGGCGAATGAACGCATGCATCAATCCCGCAAGGAGCAAGGGCTGGAGCGGATTAGCCGCAGGCTGCTTCATGCAGATCGGCATGAAGCCATCAGGCTGTCACAGCTGGAGGAAGACATGGAGGCGGCAGAGGAATGGGCAGGCTTTCCAGCTGCTGCTGGCAAGCGGAGCGACATAAGGGACACGTAATATGGAGCCGAATGCAAATAGGGTACCCGCGCGGCAAAGAACCGGAAGCATGATACAATACGATGTCAGAAGCCATTTGACATAGGTTAAACGCTTGTTCGCATACGCTGGCGCAAAAGCAGGGGAAAGATCGAAATAACAGGAAATAAAACGCTTTCTAAACTGTAATGTTACTGTAATCAAACGATAACGCTATTTTAATATCGCAAGCCTATAATAGACCTCGACCCCCTTTTTTAAAATATAATTTACTTTTGGACCTGCAATGTGATTGCAGGTTTTTTTCTGTCTTCAGGCGGGCATACGGCTGTTTCTATACAATCGGGCTGATTACTGCTGAATCGCATCTTGACTTTCTGACGACGCCCAAGTAAAATGAAGCATCAGCACCATTCACTATAATGATTTCATGATGGAATAAAGTAATCCATGCGCATATATGCAGAGAGGAATGCCTTAGGCTGCAAGCATTCTTATAATGGCGGGATGAACAGACTTTCCGGAGAACAGACGGTGAACGTTAGCCTGCTGGGGCTTAAGCCCTAGGCAAGCGATTGTTTCAGTAGCCGTACTGCGGGTGACGGGCGTTAACCGTCTTCAAGCGAGCTTCTGCCTTAGGGCGGCTGTCTCGGAATGTGGGTGGTACCACGGGAGCTATACTCTCGTCCCTGACAGCAATATTTGCTGTTCAGGGGCGGGAGTTTTTTGCTTTAAATATAAGACTTTATAAGTTTTACACTTACCACTGGCTTATATTTCACCGCAAAATGAGCCCTGCCGTCATCACACGGTGAGTGCTGTTTTGCTTGTTTTTATGTTTTTAAGCAGCAGGTCAGGAGGAAAATGACATGGCATTTCAAAAATTACCGGGAACGCAGGACATGCTGCCGGGCTCAATCGACAGCTGGCAGTTCGTCGAGCAGAAGGCGCGCGAAATATGCCGCCGCTTTAATTTTCGCGAAATTCGCACGCCAATCTTCGAAGCGACCGAGCTGTTCCAGCGCGGCGTAGGCGAAACAACGGACGTTGTAGAGAAAGAGATGTATACGTTCACGGATCGCGGCAATCGCAGCGTGACGCTGCGTCCAGAGGGCACAGCCGGTGTCGTTCGGGCGTTCGTTGAAAATAAACTGTATGGCGAGCCTGATCTGACGAAGCTGTATTACATCGGCCCTATGTTCCGCTATGAGCGCCAGCAAGCAGGGCGTTACCGCCAGTTTCACCAGTTCGGCGTTGAGGCGATGGGCTCGGTGAATCCGGCGCTTGATGCCGAGGTTATCGCTTTGGGCTACACGTTTTATACAGAGGTTGGCCTTAAAGGGGTACGCGTCGAAATCAATTCCGTCGGAACGCCGGAAGTAAGGCTTGCCTTCCGCGAGCGCCTGCTTGCTTTCCTTGAGCCGAAGCGCGAGCTGCTGTGCAAAGATTGCCAGTCGCGGATGGACCGCAACCCGCTGCGCGTACTGGACTGCAAAGTCGATCAGAAGCATTTTGAAGGTGCTCCGTCGATTTTGGATAGTTTGGATGAGGAATGCTCAACGCATTTTGAAAAGGTTAAAGCGTATTTGACGGCGATGAATATTCCGTTCGATGTCAATTCGAAGCTGGTGCGCGGGCTTGATTATTACACGCATACCGCTTTTGAATATAAAGCGGAGGGCATCGGTGCCATCGATACGATTGGCGGCGGCGGACGCTATAATGGGCTCGTTGCCGATATTGGCGGACCGGATCAGCCGGGCGTTGGTCTTGGCCTCGGGCTGGAGCGGACGATATTGCTCCTGGAGCACCAGAAGACGGAAGGCATCAAGGAAACGAGCCAGGTCGACGTTTACGTCATCAGCCTTGGCGAGGCAGCAGAGCGTGAGGCGACTAAGATCGTACATGACCTGCGTACAGCAGGCTTGCGCGCTGACCGTGACTACACGGACCGCAAGATGAAGGCGCAGATGAAGTCAGCGGATCGCTTCAAGGCACGTTTTACCGCCATTCTCGGCGATGACGAGCTGGAGCGCGGCGAAATTGCCCTGAAAAATATGGAAAGCGGCGAGCAGCGCACCGTAGCAATCAGCGAGCTTGCAGCAGCGATTCAAGCTTAGAGACTGCGACGAAATAAAGTACCGCACTGGGTACTCATTTCCTCTCAGCTCCTTCGTTCACTAAATCTTTCAAATAAAAGGAGCCTAACCATTATGTTGAAAACACACCCATGTGGAAAATTAACGAAAAGTGATATTGGACAAACGGTCATTTTGAACGGCTGGGTACAGCGTCGCCGTGACCTAGGCGGCGTATTGTTTATTGATCTTCGCGACCGTACAGGTATTGTACAAACGGTATTTAACCCTGATTTTTCCGGCGATGCGCTGGCGATTGCTGACCGTGCCCGCAACGAGTTCGTTCTTGCTGTTCAAGGCACAGTTGTTGAGCGTGACCCAGAGACCGTTAACGCGAACCTGGAAACAGGCGAAATCGAAGTGCGCGTTGAAAAAATAGAAATTATGAACGCGGCAAAAACACCGCCATTCCCAATCGAAGACGGCGTTGAAGTTGACGAGTCGCTGCGCTTGAAATACCGTTACCTTGATCTGCGTCGTCCGGAAATGCAAAAAACATTGCTGCTCCGTTCGAAAGCAGCGAAGATTTTCCGCGACTTCCTTGACGGAGAAGGCTTTATTGACGTTGAAACGCCAATTTTGACCAAGAGCTCACCAGAAGGTGCCCGTGATTATTTGGTACCAAGCCGCGTGCATGAAGGCGAATTTTTTGCCCTGCCGCAATCGCCGCAAATTTTCAAGCAATTGCTAATGGTCGGCGGCATTGAGCGTTATTATCAAATCGCTCGCTGCTTCCGCGATGAGGATCTTCGCGCAGACCGTCAGCCTGAGTTCACACAAGTCGATATTGAAACTTCCTTCCTGTCACAGGATCAATTGCTGGGCATGATGGAGCAGCTTGCTGCAAGATTGTTCCGCGAGACAGTAGGCGTGGAGCTTGCGCTTCCGTTCCAACGCATTACGTATGAAGATGCCATCAATAAATATGGCTCCGATAAGCCTGACCTGCGCTTCGGCATGGAAATTCAAGATATTACCGATATTGTAGCGACTAGCGAAGTGAAGGTATTCGCAAGCGTAGCAGCATCCGGCGGCGTCGTGAAGGCATTCAACGCTAAGGGCTGTGGCGGCTGGAGCCGTAAAGAGCTTGACGATCTGCAGCCGTTCGCTGCTCGTTATGGCGGTAAGGGCCTAGCTTGGATTACGGTGAAGGATGGCGAATGGCGCGGTCCAATCGTGAAGTTCCTGAAACCGGAGGAAATCGCGGCATTGACTGAGCGTCTTCAAGTTGAAGATGGCGACTTGCTTACATTTTCTGCTGACAAGCAAAAAGTTGTTGTTGATGTCATGGGCAATCTGCGCCTGAAAGTGGGCCGCGAGCTTGGCTTGATCGACGACACTAAATTTAAGTTCGTATGGGTCGTAGACTTCCCGCTTCTTGGCTGGGATGAGGATGCGCAGCGTTATGTAGCCGAGCATCATCCGTTCACACGTCCGCATGAGGATGATCTGCACCTGTTTGATACAGATCCAGGCAAAATCCGCGCACAAGCTTATGATATCGTCCTGAACGGCTATGAAGTAGGCGGAGGCTCGATGCGTATTTACAAGCGTGAAGTACAGGAGAAAATGTTCAATGCGCTCGGTTTGTCGCCGGAAACAGCACAGCAGAACTTCGGTTACCTGCTGGATGCTTTTGAATACGGTACGCCTCCGCATGGCGGCATTGCTTTCGGCTTCGACCGTCTCATCATGCTGCTGGCTGGCCGCACGAACCTGCGTGAAACGATTGCATTCCCGAAAACAGCGAACGCAACCGATCTGCTGTGCAATGCGCCGTCCGAGGTTGAGCTATCCCAATTAGAGCAGCTTCATATTCGTACAGTGCCTAAGCCTGCAAAACAGCCTGCACCAGTAGGAGCAGCACCAGAAGCGCCACAAGCACCACAAGCTTAATGGAATGGGCGGGCGAAATTGCCCGCCTTCCCACCCTAGATGCATGGAATAGATTACGGAAGGGACGGCGATTTTTAGATGCTGCACCAATTTTCACGCACGGAGCTGGCAATCGGGCCGGAAGGCCTCGAGCTGATGAAAGGGAGCACGGTAGCGGTGCTTGGTATCGGCGGCGTGGGCGGCATTGCTGCTGAGGCGCTTGCCCGTACAGGCATTGGCCGTATTATTTTGGTCGATAAAGATGTTGTCGATATTACAAACGTCAATCGCCAGATCCATGCGCTTACGACGACCGTTGGCGAGCCGAAGGCAGACTTGATGCGCGACCGCATTAAGCTCATTAACCCAGAGTGCGACGCGGTATCTCTGCGCATGTTTTATACGGAAGAGACGTTCGAGAAATTTTTTGAATATCCGATTGATTATGTGGTCGATGCTTCCGATACGATTTCGTACAAAATCCATTTGATCAAGCAATGCCTGGAGCGCAAAATTCCGATTATTTCGAGCATGGGCGCCGCTAACAAAATGGACCCGACGAAATTTGAAGTGGTGGATATTTCCAAAACCCACACCGATCCTATTGCCCGCGTTGTGCGGCAGAGACTGCGCAAGGAAGGCATTCATAAAGGCGTGAAGGTTGTGTTCTCCTCGGAGACGCCGAAGAAGCCGCGTCAAGATGTGACGCAGCGCATCGTGCCCGAGAACGCGCCGGAAATTCGCAAGGCACAGCAGCCGCCAGCGAGCAATGCATTTGTTCCTCCAGTGGCGGGGCTGATTATGGTCAGTGTCGTCGTGCAGGATCTGCTGGCGAAGGCAGATATTACAGTCTAGGCAAGCCCGGCTTACAGCCAAATAAAATAAACCAGAGCGGATATGCACAGGCATATCATGGGCTCTGGTTTTTTTGTTGCATAAGCATGTTTATTTCTGAAACTCCTTCGGCATAAAGCCCGTCATTTGCTTGAAGATGCGGCTGAAATAAAACGGGTCGCTATATCCGACCTGCTCCCCAACCTCCTTGATAGAGAGATGAGCATGATTGCGAAGCAAATATTTCGCTTCGTTGATACGCAGCGACATCAAATAGCGGGAAGGGGACTCCTCCGTATGCTTCATAAAAACTTTGCTCAAGTGGGAGGCGGTAAAATTGAAGCTGCGGGCAATTTGCTCCAGGCTGAGATTCTCCCTGTAATGCTCGCGTATGAAGCCTTGTACCATTTGCACCAATTCATTCGTATCCGTATCCGCTTCGCTTGGCTGGAGGCTTTTCACCGGGGGGTTATAATCAGTCCGTTCCGCTTCAATTAGTGTCTTTACGCGATTGTATACCCGCGCAAGCTCAGAGGTTGCAATCGGCTTCAGCAAATATTCAATGACATTGTACTGAATCGCTTGCCGCGCGTATTCAAAATCCGCAAAGCCGCTTGTAATAATTTTGCGCATGCGTGGATAATAGCGGTGGATGGACCCAATGAGCTCAATGCCATCCATGACGGGCATCCGAATATCGGTAATGAGCAGATCCGGCTGCTCCCGCTTCACAAGCTCGAGCGCTTCTTTGCCATCCTGGGCGGAGCCGACAATTTGAATGGCCTGATCAAGACCTTCGAGCTTGCGCACCAGCGTACCTCGGATGATAACTTCGTCTTCGGCAATAACAACTTTAATGACGTTTGCTTGAGCCATGAGCGAATGCCTCCCTTTGCCGGTTTTGTTTGCCACCAATTCTAATAGCGGCCCCGCCTTCAGAGCAGTTGTAAAGTTGAAATGGGCCGCTGCCCATGCTGGCAAGCGAATCTGTTGCAGGTCGCTTGAGCAGACCAGAGGACCAAAGGCATGCCATACGACTAATAAAATAAATCCAACAGTTCACGCGCACCGTCGCTGCTTTCATTTTGCTGCTAGGCGGACGTTTTGTCAAAGACTTTTTGTAAGCGCTTCACAAATAACTGGCAAGTGTTAAAAGCCAGCAGTGCATTCATCCCTATAGGGGAGCGATATGACAAAAGCCGTGCCTGTGGTGGAGCCTATTTTGTGCGAGCTTTTCAGTAATGAGCAAAATGAAAAAGCGCATACCGATTGAATATCGGTACACGCTTTAGGTAAACCCGTCTTTAAATTATCCGATTACCGCATCGATGAACTTTTCCAGTGCGGTCGTATTTGTAATGTTTTTATTGCAATCATCGCTTTTGGCGCACATATAGTTTCCGATGGCTTTGTAGTAGTCGGGTGATGTGCCCGCGGGCCTTTTTTTCGTTATGGCGGAAAATAAAGCAAGCTCCTCGAACCGATTGCACACAAAGCAATAGTTTTTCTTGTTGGCCCGGTTGTAGCGGCCTTCGACGCCAACAAACTGCCCATTTATCGGATAAACGATAAACAGCTTATTGCTCGCAATATCAATCCAGCTTAAATAAGTGACATAGCGATAGTCGATAGCGGCTAGATCGGGCAGCCTGAGCTTTTTATTTTTGGGAAAAAGCTTCTGTATCTGTTTGGCTGTAATGGCTGGAAACTCCGTCAAATAGGCTTCCAGATCCCGCAAATACTTGGCAAAATCCTCTTTCGTCCTCAGCGTAGAAACGGCCTCAAGCATTTGCTTCTGCTCGGCGGTGGCGGCTGGGAACATCTCCATAATTTTAGATTCTGCCGTATATTTAACGGACTCCAAAATTTTCAAATCGACAACCGTGCCAAGCGCATGCTGCAAAATACCGGCTTGTTTTTTTATCTCATTATATTGATGGTTTCTAATAAATGGTTCACGCATTTAGGTTCAGCCCCTTATTTGTTTTGATCATGCAGAAAATAAGGTGCAAAGCCAAGTATTAGAAACGACATAAGCGTGGCTGGGAGATAACGTATCAGTTATGAGTACGCCCTTGCAAAGTATCGCTTCTAAAACAAGCTCTGCAGTGGGCTGTGCCAATCCGGCAATCTCGTATTGCCATCCATACCGACCCCCTTTTCAATGAATTACCGTTTATTATAATCAAAAAAACCTTCTTTCTCAACAGCCAATCCCATGGCGCGATAAAAAGCGAATATGCTATGATCGATAAGAATAGAAAAGAAGGTTGTGAGGCATATGGATTTATTTTCTTATCAGGAAGCGGAGACGCCGCGGGCGAGGCTGCTAGCCGACCGCATGCGACCGCAGACGCTGGATGAATATATTGGGCAAGAGCATATCGTTGGAGAGGACAAGCTGCTGCGCCGGGCGATTGAAGGGGATCAGGTGTCATCCATTTTGTTGTACGGCCCGCCGGGCTGCGGCAAGACGACGCTTGCCAACATTATTTCCAAGCGGACAGCGGGCGAGTTCGTCAAGCTGAACGCCGTTGACGCTACGGTGAAGGATGTGCGCGAAGTTATTGAGCAAGCCCGTCTGAGCAAAACGATGTATGGCAAAAAAACAATTTTGTTCCTCGACGAGGTGCATCGCTTCAACACGGCAAGACAAGATGCGCTGCTGCCGGCGGTTGAGCAGGGCATCATCATTTTTATTGGCGCGACGACGGAAAATCCATTCCACCATGTAAATGGGGCGCTTCTGTCACGCTCGACACTGTTTCAATTGGAGCCGCTAGGTCCGCAGCATGCGCTGGAGTCCATGAAGCGGGCGCTGGCCGATAAAGGCCGCGGGCTGGGCTTTATGGAGCTGCACTGCGACGAGGAGGCGCTGGCGCATATCGCGAATATGGCAGGCGGCGACATTCGCCGCGCTTTGAACGCGCTGGAGCTGGCCGCTGTGACGACACCTTCTGAGCCGGACGGCTCGGTACATATTACGCTGGAGGTGGCGCAGGAATCGATACGCAACCGTGCGGTCAAAGCGGATCAATCGACGCAATATGATGTGCTGTCTGCGTTTCATAAAAGCGTTCGCGGCTCCAGCGATGCAGCGCTGTTCTGGTTTTTGTACGCGGTGGAGAAGCTTGGCATGGACCCGATGACGTTTATCCGCCGGCTGATCGTCGCTTGCAGCGAGGACATTGGCCTTGCGAATCCGCAAGCGATGGTGCAGGCGGTAACGGCGATGGATGCTTATCACAAAATCGGCTGGCCGGAGGCGAAATACAATGTGTCACAAGCGATTTTGTTCGCGGTAGAAAGCCCAAAATCGAATGCAACGGCGATGGCGATCGGCAAGGCGATGACGATGATGGAGGGGCTGGGCGCAGCCGAAGTGCCGCTGCATTTACGCGATACGCATTATAAAGGCTCGGCGCAGCTTGGTCACGAAGGCTACAAGTACCCGCATGATTATCCGGGGCATTATGTGCAGCAGCAATATTTGCCAGACAAGTTGCGGGAAATGAGCTTTTACCAGGCATCCGAACAGGGCATGGAGGATAAAATCCGGCAAAACCAAGAGCTGCGGAAACGTCCGAAAGGGAAGAAGTAGCCGTTTGAAGAATAAGATGGAAACCTTCTAATGCCGGCCTTGGTATGGAGGCTCAGGAAAATTGCAAAGCGAGAACCAAAACTCTTTGTCGAGTGGACTCTGTTGTATCCCGTTCCCTGTTCTTTTCTCTTTGGTTTATTATTATATTGAGGTGTTTAAAATATATTATATGTGGTTGTTTGTATCTTTTTTAGTTTCTTTATGGATGGTGTCTTTTTACCCGAATTACAATGACAATGAGTTCGTGCTTTTTACTGATATTACAACCATATTGTTTTTTTTACCTGGTTTCTTTCTTATGTTTTATTCTATACTCGTACAACTATTGTTATTACTTGTTAAGAAAGCAGGTGCAATAGCTCCGTTAGCGATTATACTTTATATCCTGAATACAGTGGTCGTATCTTTTATTACTAGTTATTCGAGTATCTTTTTGAATATAGCCATTTCTATTGTGTGTTCATCGCTATCCATCATTCATTTTTTTATTTCACTGTACTTAAAAAAGCGTTTGGCTCCGATTTAGGCAGGCCAAGCACGATCTGCGAAGGAATAGAAACGAAGCAGACGGATCGTGGGGATGAGGTCTACACTTTACGCGGGTGCGACCAAGATGACACGGTAGAAAACTCTTTCTGGGCCGCCGACCCGGATTCCACAAAATAACACCAAACAAAGGAGCTGTATAAACCTATGAAGCTGTTAACATTTACGGAGCAAGGTGCAGAGCGTTTGGGAGTAAAGACGGAGCAAGGCATTCTCGATGTGGCGGCAGCCAGCGTAGCTTGTAAAGGCAGTGCATCCGTACCTCAAAATATTCATCAGGTCATTGAAGGCGGGGCGGAGGCCGTTGAAGCCCTTCACCGTCTGGCGGACGAAGCGATCAGCCGTGCCGCTGAGCTTGGCCCTGTATTTCTCGATGAAGCGGAGCTGGTGTTTGCCCCTGCTGTGACAAGCCCTGGCAAAATTCTTTGCATAGGCCTTAATTACCGCAAGCATGCGGAGGAGTCCAATGCGGCCATTCCCGAGGTGCCGATTTTGTTCAGCAAATTTAGCAATACGCTCGCTGCCCATGGAGAAGCGGTGCCGCTTCCTATTGCTTCCGAGAAGGTGGATTACGAGGCAGAGCTAGCGATTGTCATCGGCAAAGAAGCGAAGCATGTGACGGAGGAGGAAGCGCTCAGCTACGTATTCGGCTACTGCGCGGCCAATGATTTGTCGGCTCGCGATTTGCAAATGCGGACAGGCCAGTGGCTGCTGGGCAAAACCTGCGACAAATTTGCGCCGCTTGGCCCTTATCTCGTAACAGCGGACGAGGTAGGCAATCCGAATGAGCTGGAGATGAAATGTATCGTAAACGGCGAGGTGCGTCAGCACTCGAACACGAGCGATATGATTTTTAACTGCAAGGAAATCGTCAGCTATGTTTCGCGCCATATGACGCTGTCGCCGGGTGATGTCATTTTGACGGGTACGCCTGAAGGCGTCATGCTCGGTTATCCGGTGGACAAGCAAAGCTATCTCAAGGCAGGAGACCATGTTACGATCGAAATCGAAAAGCTTGGCAGCTTGACGAATCTAATGGTTCTGGAAACATAACCAGTATAAAAAAGCAAGGAAGCCGAGGCTAATGCCGCCAGCGTCCTTGCTTTTTTTCGATAAAACCGATAAGTGCTTCAGAGATCCATCGCTCTACGCAATGGCAAACAGGAGTGCGCCGTAGCCAAATGCGGCAGCCAGCAGTCCCATCGCAAAAGCAGGCATCAGCGAATTGCTGCGGTACATCCGGAAAAAGCCGACAATCATAATAGCAGCTGATGCAAGCAGCAGCCAGCTATCAAGTCCGAGCGAAAAATGAAGCGTAATATCAGGGCTGAAGCTTCCTTTATAAATCGTTGTGAACAAAGAAGATGGTGCTGTTGTTTGCAGTGTTTCCTTCACCTCATGCGGTGGGGCCTGCTGGCCCAGCACGCTTGTGGCGATAAAAATCAGCAAGGCGACCAGGCTTTCTGCCTTTAACCAAGGGAGCGGGCGGAAAGCGGCATCTTGCTTGAGCTTGTTTTTGTAGCCGAAGCTGTTCGTATACGCGAGCAGCAGCAGCGGCAGCAGCAATAAATGCTTAATCAACAGCATTTGCCCGTACGGCAGCATCCAGGCGTTAACATATTCTGGCGTTGTAAAGGTCATTAGCGTAATGCCCGCTGATATCGTTACGAAAAAACAGCCGAAGGCGAGCGTTGAAAACCACGATAAAAACGTCTCCCAATGGTTTTCGTCCTTCGAAAACCAGCTTATCGTAACGACAATGCCCAGCCAAATGGTGACGGCTATAAAATGGGCGCTGTGAATGACGACCCCTTTCAGCCCATAGAGCGCTGAGGCGTGACTGGCATAACCGAGCCATACAGCCAGCAGCAAGGTTATGAACAGCCCAACCTTCGGCATATGGCGGTCCTGCCGGAAGGATTTCATTGCGAGCAGGACGGACAGGCCGAGGGAGCTAAGCAGCGTCCACACGAAGGCTTTGCCTGCTACGGCATCAAGCAGCAGGCTTTTCATCATTTGCACATAGCTAAGTTCAAAGTCGGCGGCGAAAGTACGTGCCGTTTGATCAAGCGGAACAAACGAAAGCACAGGGATAGCAAGCGTGCAGGCCAGCAGCAAGCGATCAGGGACAACAACCTGCGGACGCTTGCCCTCCGGCACGAGACGCAAAGTAAATGCGCCCATTAACAACGCAAAGCAAACATACAGAAGCGTCTCGCTCAAATAAATCATTTTTTACGTCTTCTCGCAGCGGCAGCGATAACGGCAATAAGCAAAATGACAACGACAATAATGATCACGCTCGTTGTGGAGCTGCTATCCTTTCCTTCCGTAGGGGCTGCAGGATCTGCTGTTGGCGCAGCACTTGCCGCAGGGCTTGCCGTTTCAAGGGCAGGCGACTCGGTAGCCGCTGCTTCAGGCGTTGATGAGCTTTCAGGCGAAGGGGAGGCCGATGCAGGCTGCTCGCTTGCAGCAGCTTCCGGCGCGTTGACGGTGAAGCTGTAGTCGCCCTCAATCGCATGGCCGTCAGCGCCGATAATCGCCCATTTTACCGTGTATATCCCGTTCTCCAGCGCCGTTGGAACCGCACCGCTCATCGTTTTTCCGTCTACAGTGACTTCATCGGTGGCGATTTGTTCGCCAGCCGCGTTCAAAAGCTTGAATGTACTGAGCTTTTCGATATCCGTATTGAAAGTAAGAGAAATTTGAGCAGGTGATGCCGTTACCGTCTCGTCTACGGCAGGTGTGGCCTGCTCGATTTTGGAATGGGCAAAAACGGCACCGGGAACTAGCCAAATAACAGCCAGCATAATTAGAATAATACGTTTCATATTGTTCCTCCTTGTAAGCTGAAGCTTAAGTATGTTGTAGCAAGCTGTTAGCATTATATCAGATATTGGGGTGTGACAAACGGCCTGCTCTGCGGCAAATTATAGGCGACTTTATGAACTTTTGCAAAAAAACGCTAGGTCTATGCTGAATAATGTACGGACTACGATGAATAAACATAATTACCGTCACTTAAAAACGGCGAGAGATGGACGAGGGGGTGCGCCTACCGTCACCGGAGCAAGCATGTTCTGGGGCAGGGCAGGCGAAGCCGCATTGGGTGAAACGATTCAGTTTGTGCTGTTTGCAGGGTTATTGCTGGCTAACGGTTTTTTCACAGCGGCGGAGACGGCTATGCTGCGTTTGCGGCCTGATCAGCTTCACAAGCTGCAGAGCGGGCGGCGTTCATCAAAAAGGGCAGCTGCTTCTGCTGCGATGCTGCGTGAGCCTCAAACTTATTTAACCATATGCCAGCTTGGAATAACGCTCGCGTCGCTTGGGATGGGCTGGATGGGTATTCCGGCATTCCGCCTGCTCTTCGATTCATGGCTGACTGGAATGAGTGGGCAAGTCCCCATCGCTCCAATCGTAGCGGAAGTATGCGCTGTCGCAGCCGCTTTGCTGCTGGCTGCCATGCTGCACAGCGTTTGTGGCGCACTCGTTCCGAAAGCCATTGCGGGACATCGTGCGAAGCGGGTCGTTGCGCTCGCGGCCGCACCACTGTTTTATTTTCATAAAATCATGTATCCGTTGGCACGGCTGCTGGACGTACTGTCCAGCTGGATGGTTCAGGATGGTGAAGCCCGGGTGGGCGCATATTCCAGTCAAGACATTCGACTGCTGCTCAAGGAAAGCCAGCGTAGCGGACACATTCATCATACGGAGCTGCTGCTTGTTGATAATATTTTCAAATTTACAGAAACGCATGCGAGAGAAATTATGATTCCAAGGCGGGAGATCATCTGCTTGTACACCCAGCTGTCGCTTGCGGAAAATAAACAGATGGCGCTTGCCGAAATGCATACGCGTTATCCCGTCTGTGAAAGCGACAAGGATGATATTATCGGTTTTGTCCATATCAAAGATTTATGGAAGGATGCGCAGCATACGCTGACCGACATCGAGCAAATTTTGCGCCCAATTATGACGGTGCCGGAGTCGATTTTCATACGGGAGCTGCTTGGGCAAATGCAGGAGAGCAAAACGCAAATTGCGATTTTAATAGATGAATATGGCGGTACGTCAGGCATTGTAACGCTGGAAGACATTATGGAGGAAATTGTTGGTGAAATTCAGGATGAGTTTGACGAGGAGCGAGCGATGATTGAGCAGCTCGGCGAAGGGAGCCACTCGATTAGCGGGATGATGCAGATTGAGGAGGTAAACAGCTGCCTCGGCACGAATATTAGCTGTGACAACTTTGATACGATTGGCGGCTGGATGTATTCCCAACTGGAAAACCTGCCGCGCAAAGGCAATCGTGTAAAAGAAGCCAATCATTTCGAGTTTGTCATCGAGGAAACAGATCATTACCGCATTTCCCGTATTCGCGTGAGCCGGCTCGCTGCTTATCCTTCAGACAAGGAGCAAGAGGATTTGAAGGGAGACGCTGGAAATGCTGACGGCAAGGGGACAGGGACATAAGGGCGCTGTGCATATAAAAAAAGGAACCTTCTCCTCCGGGCGCTGCCCATCAGTGAAAAGGTTCCTTGCCTTGCCTTAACTTGCCCTGCTTGCTTGGGATTGAAGCTCATGTTTCAAAGCCTGCTGATTGCTAGCCATTCAAATTGAAAAATACTTAACGAGCGGCAAGGAAAGCCGCTTCGTCGACTTCAATCTTCTCTACGATATCGATTGTGCCGCCCGCCAGACAAACATTGCCATCATAGAGAACGACGGCTTGGCCTGGCGTGATCGCCTTTTGCGGCTGATCGAACACAATATGTGCTGTTCCGTCAGCGCCAGGTGTCACGGTAACGCCCTGATCTGCTTGGCGGTAGCGGAACTTGGCCGTGCAGCGAAAAGGACCTTCGGGCTGCTGAGGTGCAATCCAGTTCATGCCGCTGGCGATTAGACCAGTCGAATACATGCTAGGATGCTGCTCGCCTTGCACCACATACAAAATGTTGCGCTCAAGGTCTTTGTCCGCAACGAACCAAGGCTCGCCATTGCCGGAGCCGCCAATGCCAAGGCCTTGGCGCTGTCCGAGTGTATAATACATCAGGCCGTCATGCTTGCCCTTGACTTCACCGCTGCGAATGTCGACCATGTCGCCTTTCTGGGCTGGCAAATAGCCGCTCAGAAATTCCTTGAAGTTGCGCTCGCCGATGAAGCAGACGCCGGTGCTGTCTTTTTTCTTCGCGGTGTACAAGCCTGCTTCCTCAGCAAGCCGTCTTACCTCTGGCTTCGGCAGATGGCCAATCGGGAACATTGCCTTCGCGAGCTGCTTCTGGTTCAGCGCACTGAGGAAATAAGTCTGGTCCTTGTTGCTGTCCACGCCGCGCAGCAGCTTCGTTTCGCCATCCGGCGTACGTTCTACGCGCGCGTAATGGCCTGTCGCCAAATAGTCGGCGCCCAGCTCATTCGCTTTTTTGAGAAAATCGCCGAACTTAATTTCCCGGTTGCACATGACGTCGGGATTCGGCGTACGGCCGCGCTTGTATTCATCTAGAAAATAAGTGAATACTTTATCGAAATATTGCTTCTCAAAATTAACCGTATAATACGGAATGCCGATCTGGTCGCATACGCGGCGAACGTCTTCCGCGTCTTCCTCTGCTGTGCAGTGACCAAATTCATCGGTATCATCCCAGTTTTTCATGAAAATGCCGACAACATCATAACCTTCCTGCTTAAGCAGCAGTGCGGTTACAGAAGAGTCTACACCGCCGGACATGCCGACAACGACTCTAGTTTCTTGTTTGGATTTTTCCATTTGCTTACACCGCCTTGTATTCAAACTCTAAAACGAGTATCTCTCATTGTAGCATATATTTATCGCTGCACAAAAAACTTTTTTAAGAAGAATAACAAGCTTTTCTCGCATGTTGAACGCACTATATGCTAACATAGAAGCTATATGGGAATACCATGATTTAAACCGAGTCATGGATGCGCAAGGCAACACAACTAATGAAAACGAGGTGCCCTTTTATGAAAATATCAACCAAAGGCCGTTACGGCCTAACGATAATGATGGAGCTTGCGGGGAAATTTGGCGAGGGACCGATCTCTTTGAAAAGCATAGCTGAACGCAATAGCTTGTCCGAGCATTATTTGGAGCAGCTCGTTGCGCCGCTTCGCAATGCTGGACTTGTAAAAAGTATTCGTGGAGCCTATGGCGGCTACATTTTGTCCAAGGAGCCTGAGCATATTACAGCTGGTGATGTGATCCGCGTGCTGGAAGGGCCAATCTCCCCAGTCGATTTTACCGAAGAGGATGATCCGGCGAAGCGCGATCTGTGGCTGCGTATTCGCGATGGCATCGCCTCCGTATTAGATTCGACCACACTTCAGGACATGGTCAGCTTCCAAGATCCAGGCAAAGCGGATAGCTATATGTTCTACATTTAATATAGAAGGAGCTAGACAAGCTATGCACTATTTCGATCATGCCGCAACGACGCCAATGCATCCAGAAGTCGCGCGCGCGATGCTGGAAGTGATGCAGGGTCCGGGAGGCAATGCATCGAGCATGCATGCCTTCGGACGCGCGGCGCGGCAGCATATTAATCGCTCTCGCGACCAGATCGCTGCAGCTGTCGGCTGCAAGCCTGCTGAACTCGTATTTACGTCTGGCGGCACGGAGAGCAACAATATGGCGCTCAAGGGTGTTGCCCGCGCGCAGGCGCTGCAAGGCAAAAACCATATCATTACAGCGGAGGCTGAGCACCATGCGGTGCTGCATCCCTGCGAAGCGCTTGAGCGCGAAGGCTTTGAGCTGACGCTGCTGCCCGTTGATGAGCAAGGGCAAGTGTCGCTTGCTGATATAGCGGCGGCAATAAAGCCAAATACGGCGCTGATTAGCATTATGCACGGCAATAATGAGGTAGGAAGTATGCAGCCGATTGAAGACATCGGGCGCCTGGCGCATGAGCGAGGCGTTATTTTTCATGTCGACGCCGTTCAGGCACTGGGTACAGCGAGCTATCAGCTCAATGGGCTGCCAATCGATTTGATGAGCTTTTCCGCCCACAAAATCAACGGCCCGCAAGGGGTTGGCGCGTTATATATCGCTGCTGGCACGCCATTTGAGGCGAGCTCGCAGGGCGGCTCTCAAGAACGCAAGCGCCGTGCAGGCACGGAAAATGTCGCCGGCATCGTCGGCTTCGCCAAAGCTGTTGAAATTTGTGTGAAAGAAGCGCAAAACAAGCAACTTTTTCTGAGCGAGCTTCGTATGGTATGGGTAGAGCTGCTTAGGAAAAATGTGGATATTGATATGGTCATCAATGGCGCGGCGGAGCAGGCACTTCCGCATATCGTCAATATCAGCTTTATCGGGATCGATACCGAGACGATGCTGATGAATCTCGATATGGCAGGCATTGCAGCCGCAAGCGGCTCGGCCTGCACGTCAGGGGCGCTGGAGCGCTCCCATGTGCTGCGGTCGATGAAGCTGTCGGAGGAAAGGCTGGCTTCCGCCGTAAGATTCAGCTTCGGTTTGGGGAATACTAAGGAGGAACTGGGTGCCGCAGCACAAAAAGTTGCAACGATTGTGCAGCGCATCCGTAATAACGCCTAGGAGGCTTCCCGGCCGTGATTAAACTACAGCAATTGATCGGTCTGCCCGTGCTGGTTATTCATTCCGGCAAGCGCGAAGGCACGATCAAGGATGCGATTTTCGACTCCCACTGGAACGTTACAGGACTCGTGCTTGAAAGCAACGGCTGGTTTGCTAATGTTGTCAAGACGGTGGACTGGAATGCGGTGCTGACATGCGGCATAGACGCGATAATTATTTCCGACGAAGCAGCTGTGCAGAAAACAAAGCTTGAGCAGCTGGGCAGAACCTTTTGCACCAGTAAAGTTCAGCTCAAGGGTATGCCTATGGTGACGGTACACGGCGTGATGCTTGGACAAGTATCGGACGTTTATTTTCATCCATTTATGGGTACACCAATAGTAGGCTTTGAGCTTACGGACGGTTTTATATCGGATCTAATGGAAGGGCGCAAGTGGCTCAGAGCTCCTGAAGGTTCAGATGCCGTGCTGCTCGGGGAAGACGCGATTATCGTTCCTGCTGTCAGTGAAGCAGAATTGGAGCCTGTCGCAGCTTCCAATTCGAAGAATAGGGAGAAATGAAAGATGATGAGATGTCCCAACTGCAATTCGAAAGATATAGGAAAAATAGGTTCCCATCAATTTTATTGCTGGGGCTGCTTCATTGAACTGACCGTCAACGGAGAGAAGATGTCCGTGTACCAAGTGGAGGAAGATGGGACGCTTAGTTCACTTGATGATCTGTTTTTTGAAGATGAAATGCCACAAATCCATGCCACTTAACGTAAGACGAATCGTTTAATTACGCGAAAGTATAGACCTGCAATAAAATAGCTAGCAACCTAGAGACGGATAAATAAATTTCCGTCTTTTTTGCATTTTTTATTTTTTAAATTTTTTTCGCTAATCGACTGAACTCGACAGAAATTTGGATTTGAAATGGTACTTTGTTTCTATTCCTGAAACGTTAATTATACTATATAATTGTAAATGTAGTTAAAATTTGTAAAGGGAGAGTGTTTTTATGAAAGAAAAAGAAATTAAAGCGACATGGGAATCATCGGTTTCTACTGGGCTGGACAAGCCAGCTGGCACATCTCTAGTTAAGTCAATTGGATGTGCCGCTTGTTGGGGAGCTAAAAGTATTTCTTTAACACGTGCATGCTTGCCTCCAACCCCTATTAATCTGGCGATATAGAAAACGAGGACACAGAAGAGACCATAGTTAAGGTTTCTCCTGTGTCCAAATTTATTATTTCATAATTTTTTGAAAACGGAGATGAGGGATTAAATGGTTAATGATGTTGCTTCTGTCTCATACGAACCGAGTTACTTTCTTCATTTACAACCGGATGGAGCTATGCTGGTAGAGCGGAACAGCATGTATTATTTTCGTTTAAGCGGAGCAGCTGCCCAGTTAGCCTTATTGCTTGCGAAAACGAAAAGCGTGGAAAAAACAGCAAAAGTGTGGAGCAACATAAATGGAATCCCGTTTAGTACGGATCAATTAATCCATGAATTGAATCAGCATCCGCTCACCGAAAGCTGGATGCAAGGAGCGCTTGGAAAGCTTCGGCTCACGGGATCAACAAAATCCTATTTGCCAATTAGCTGTACTCTTCAACTAACGAATGGCTGCAACTTATTTTGTTCGTTTTGTTACGCAAGCTCAGGCAAGCCGTTAGAACAGGAGCTGGCGGTTGAGGATTGGATGGAAATTTTACAGAAGCTGTCTGCGAGCGGCGTTTCGGATATCACCTTAACGGGGGGAGAAGCAAGGCTGGCAAAAGGGTTTAAAAGAATTGTAACTACAGCCAGTACATTATTTACAAATGTACATTTATTTAGCAATGGTTTATATTGGAAAGATGATGAAATCGAGCTTATTAGCGCCCTTGGAAATATTTTTGTCCAAGTCAGTGTCGATGGTTCAGCACATATACATGACAAGCTGCGAGGGAAAAAAGGCGCTTACATAGAATCAATGAAGAACATAAAGCGATTAGCCGAAAGAGGGATACCTTGTCTAATAGCAATGACGGTTAATCCGCAAAATTATGAAGATATCAGTGTGGTTATTCAGGATGCTGTCGATGCTGGAGCTGCAGCCTTCAGAGCAGGTGTTACATTGCCAGTTGGCAGGGCTGACAATCATTATTTTGAACTGAGCAATGAGCAATACTTATACGTCGACGAAAAGTTGAAAGAGGCGGTAAGGAATTGGGGTGATCGGCTGCTCATTACCGATTGGGGTGATGAGGGGAATGATGGGTGTAATGACTTTTGCACGCCAGGCTATTTAGCTTGGTATATTCGGGCAGATGGAGAGGTCACGCCCTGTCAAATTGAGGGTGCAAGCATGGGTCATATTTTAAAAGACTCGCTTGATGATATCGGAACACCTGAAAGGCTGCTGCGTGCGCGGGAAAATGCTACGTCTTGCAAATGTATCGGCAAAGTAGAATTGCCTAAAGAAGCGGATTTGCCATTTGTTTAATCTATATAGAAATAGAAAGGACTGAAGGCAAGTATGGTAACGATCATCCTTTTCATTGCTGCGGCAATGATCGGACTTGTTTTGTTTATTAAAAATCGCCCACGTTCTTACCCGTCTATATTAATGCCTAAAGACCAAGCGATTGCAGTTGCAGCCGATTACTTACAATTGCTTTGTGGCTTGGATGTTTCAGGATGGCGCGCATATAGTATGTATTGGAATGATCGGGAAACGGTAAATCGCTTGCACCATTTAAATATGCTGGATCGGCTGCGGTCGGTTTTATATCAATGGGGACTGGTGGAATCATGGAGAATTCGCTTCGTGAAACAAGGCAGCTCGGTAGCAGTAGGTATAAATGCGAAGGGCGAAATTACTTTTTTGCATGTGGATGCAGGTGCACAAAGACTAGCATCTTCCCAGCCATTAATGGCAAAGAGAACGCCAGCTGAAATTAAATCGATCCTTGACAGAAACAAGAATGGGCTATGGGGTAACGCTAAAATTACAGGAGAAGGCGTTCGTGAAGAGGATTTGTCTGATATTGTAACTTATTGGTATATGCAAGAGTCAGAAGAAATAAGAATGAAGCTTTCCGTACAAACACAAGGCAATTGTATCGTCCGTATACTGAGTGAAACGGAAATCCTTACAGAAACGATGGGCAAAGTCGTCAGGCAGGAGTTTCGTGATTCTGCACTTAATTTATCAGGATTTGTCGGTTCTTTTTTATCGACAATCGCTGGCGTTCTTTTGCTCATTTATGTGGAGGGCGCCCATCATTCGCTGCTTAGCTTAGGCATAGGATTAGTCATTGCTGCTGCTGTCTTGCTTACAGTCAACAATGATATTTCTATGAGTATCGTTAATGCGTTTGATTCCCGTTTGACTATTAAGTCTGTGTATGCGATCGGAATTGTCTCCGCTGTTGTAGCAAGCATCGCTTATGGCTGTATGGCATTTATTACATCGCTTGCGGGCGTGAAATTAGCTGTAGGGCAGTCACTTTTGTTATTCAATGACGCATTCCTGCAAATAACGATAGGGTGCTGTTCAGCCTTAGCAGCATTAGGAGTTTTTGCTTTTTTATTTAAGCTTCTAGAATCTAAAGGCGTTGTTCGCGTATCGCCAGAGCTCTCGGACCGGTCCGTTTTTTTATCCGGCTTTCGGCTCAAGCAATGCTTAAGCATTAGTTTGCAAAGCTCTATTTTGGAAGAAATTATTTTTCGCTTATTGGGCATTTCAACTCTATTATGGTTTTTTCAAAATGAATGGCTTGCAGTGGCCATCACTTCGATTTTATGGGCATTTTTGCACCAAGGAAGCGGATATAACCCAGGGTGGATTAGATGGGCCCAGTTAGTGGTGTTTGGCATATTTTTAGGGTTCATATTTATTCATTATGGTTTTCTAGCAGTAGTAGTGGCTCATTTTGTTCATAATTTTGTTTTGCTCTCTATCCCGATTCTTTATTATAAGCTTCAGTTGAAAAGCGCAATTGGGGTTAAGGCTGAGCCTGCTTCACACCACTCTTTCATCAATAAATAAGGAGGCAGCATATGGAGCAGCTGTTGCTTGTGCAAAATTTGGTCAAGCAATATCCCGGTAACGAAGGAGTCGAGAACATTGGTTTTACGATAGGACGGGGGGAAATTGTCGGCCTGCTCGGCGCGAATGGAGCTGGGAAAACGACAACTCTGCGTTGTATTGCAGGTCTCTACAAGCCCCAGCAAGGAACCATTACAATTGATGGATTTAAGGCGGGCTCCGAGCAAGCTCAAAGGCTGCTTTCCTTTATTCCTGATAGTCCCTTCCTGTATCCTATGCTTACAGTAGCTGAACATTTGCAAT
Source organism: Paenibacillus sp. FSL H8-0537 (assembly GCF_038051995.1). Lineage (NCBI taxonomy): Bacteria > Bacillati > Bacillota > Bacilli > Caryophanales > Paenibacillaceae > Paenibacillus > Paenibacillus sp. FSL H8-0537. The sequence goes on from NZ_CP150290.1 coordinate 2,107,186, forward strand.
TTAAAGCTAAAGCTTTCCGTATTCCCCCGAAAAAGCTGGAGGAAGCTGTACTTTTAGCACTTAAAGAGGTGAATTTGGAGTCATATGCAAACCGCCCAGCGGGCAATCTGTCCAGAGGCCAAAAACAGCGCGTCGTTCTAGCAGCAGCAGTCATTCAACAGGCGGACTTATATCTATTTGACGAGCCCACTGTTGGGCTCGATATTCCCTCTAAAGAATGGTTGGCTCAATGGCTCCTGAAAAATAGAACCCATAACAAAAGCATTATTGTGTCCTCACATAGTCTTGAGTTTGTTATGGAAACAGCGCAGCGCGTTATTTTAATCAAAAAGGGCCGAATTGTCGCTGAAAGTATCGTCCCTAGTGATGAAGAACAGCGATTGCTCTGGAAAAAAGAGGTTATTGGGCAACTAGGGGGTCATCTGCCGGATGATTAACCTTGCTGTCTTCTTGCTCAAAAACAGCACAAGGCATTGGCTAACGAATAAGAAGGGCAGCAAAGTTACCCTTATTGCACCGCTACTCATTCTAGCCTTATTTACTTTGCTGCAATTGAATGTATTGTCAAAGCCAGAGGAAGCTATGGCACAGCTCGTTGGTTGGGTTGTCATCGTTATTTTATTTATTTTTATTCTCTTTGGCTTATTATCAAACAGGCTTCCCTCCCGTATGGAGGATGTCATGTGGGTTTATATGCTGCCAATGTCAATGAGCCGTATTGTCTTGACGTGCCTATGCTGGCAGCTATTGCTTCGAAGCAGCTTCTGGTTAGGCGCAGCCCTAATTGCAGATACGATTCGCTTCATGATGGGTCATACCTATGAGCATTTATTTTTTCAGGCATTTATGAGTCTGGCGGTTATTAGCTTGCTAGAAGCAGGGTTATTTGCTGCTTCGTCATCACGAGGGAAATGGAAAGTTTCGATACCTGTTGGCATAGTTGGTGCAATCGGACTTATGGTGACAGCGCTCTCTTTCTTTTTTAGCCAGATGGAGGAGCCTTTGTTTCCTTCCATTGCTGGAGCGATGGAGCTTCTTGCTTTTTATGTAGGCGCATTTATGGTAGGTGAATTTCATTTTGCGGGGCTACTGTTCGTAGTCGTATTTATTGTACTGGCTATCCTAGTCATTCAGGCAGCAACAAAGGGATTGGAATTAAAAGAGAAGCTTACAAGAGAAGCTGATTTTTGGTCTAGCTTTAGCAGCTTTAGTTCGTTGGCCGCTTCTGCGAAAGGGGGCGATCAAGCAAGCTATTGGGGCGGAAAAGCATGGACAGGTGTATTTGCCTTCGTTTGGTTCGAGTGGGTGTTATGGCGCAAGCATCGTACGGCGCTTGTTTTTCAATTCATCGCAGGTGCTGGTTTGACTATTGTTATGGTTATCAAATGGCCTTCATGGTTAATGATTTATTTTGGGATTATTTTAGCTTCGGCATTAATAGGCGGTTTTTTCTCTGGTTTAATTAGGCACGCGCAATCGGGAGATTTGCTTCTTTTGCCTGGTTCCAGATTGAAAAAAGTGATTTTGCTTGAAATCGTAGATTTAATTCCACCTTTTGCAACGGTAGGGCTCTACTACATTATTAGTATAACAATCGGTGCAAATCTGGCCTTGGAGCCTATAGCTGCTGCTGGTTGGCTGCTCGTTCTTTTTGTGGCGATAGCGTGTTTCCGCATTAGCCTTTTTGTCGATGTATTTCTCAAAAACTTGGATATATCAATGGGAGCCTATTATAAGAGGCTGATCATGTATTGTATCGTGATTATAGGAATCATATTTATATTATTATTTTTTCACTCCACATTAATTGAATTATCCCTCGAAATGCTCGTAATGGTCATCATGGCGCTTGTCATCCTGTATGGAGCCATTCGTATATATGCATATAAATGATACAAGGAGATGTGACTATGTCAGATTTGAAGCCAGTAAATGCCCAGATTATGAAGCTTGGCAGCCCAGATGCCGGTGAGGCGATGGGAGCCTTGCAAATATTGAAAAATCAAGGGGAGCAAGTTATTCCAGCGCTTCTTGAGCAATTGAATTCGGCTGACGACTCCATACGCACGATGATTGTTGTTGTATTGGGGGAAATGGGTCATAAGGCTGCAGGCAGTGCTGAACAGGTGGCGGCTCTATTGCTCGAGAACAACGAACAGCTCAGAATGGCTTCGGCTTTAACTTTAACGAGAATGGGAATGGAAAGTATTTCTTCGCTGCAGAAGCTTCTTCATGCGGACAATCGTAAAGCGTGCTTCTGGGCAGCTTGGGCGATGTCCTTTCTGGATCCTGGACAGGTAGACGATTCAGCGATTGAATGTTTAAGGCAGCACCGGGAACAGCCTGACAGCCCGATAGAAGCGTTTGCTGCGGAAGAGGCGCTTGCCAAGGTTTTGGCGCGAAAAATTCAATCCTAATTTTTAAGGAGGCGGTACTGTGAATGCAGCGGTGTCGTATAGCCCGAAATGGGAGGATGAAATAAACTGGTTGAACGGCAAATGCTACAGCAAGGAGCCGGATGGTGAGAAAAAGCTTTTTGTTTATTTATGGTCCATCAGCTGTGGCTATTGTAAAGAGATTATTCCAGATATTTTACAGCTGTACGAGGAAAATGAATCTTTTTTCCAGATTTTGTCCATTCATGTGCCGATGAGTGATTCAGATTTAGATCGCGAAAGGGTCCAGGAAGTCGTAGGGAAGCTTGGCATTGATGGACCTGTCCTGCTTGATAATGAGCATAGATGGATTTCTCTATTTGAAAGCGAAGTTCTCCCCTCCTTTTATGTATACGATGCACAGGGCAAGCTGGTTAGCTCTAAAGTAGGTGTCGGAAATGTAACAGCCTATTTGCGCAGCTTGATTCGCGTTTAGGCTGCGCAGTTATAGCAGTTACCCTAGCTCATGCCCAGTGGCGAACAAATACAGCACAAGGAACAGGTTTAGCGCTGTAATAACCCCGACGCATAGCCAGGCAAGCACTTTGACCCAAGGCTTGTTGGCGAACACACCCATTTTGGCTTGGCTGCTTGTGAACAGCACGAGCGGAATAATGGCGAATGGAAGCTGCAAGCTGAGGACGACTTGGCTCCACAGCAGCAGCTCGCCCGTTCCGCGCGTGCCGAACAGCCAGGTGACGATGAGCGCTGGAATGACAGCAAGCAATCGTGTCACAATACGGCGCAGCCAAGGCGGGATCGAAAATTTAATAAAACCCTCCATAACGATTTGCCCCGTTAAAGTCCCCGTAATTGTCGAGCTTTGGCCAGAAGCGAGCAAGGCAACAGCAAATAAGGTGCTGGCAATGCTGACGCCAAGCGTTGGGCTAAGCAGCTGATAGGCGCCTTCGATTTCCGTTACATTCAGGCCCGTTCCATAAAAGGCCGCAGCTCCCAGAATCAAGATGCTTGAATTAATCAGAAAAGCGATGGTCAGCGAAACGCCGGAATCCCATTGGGAATACTTAATCGCTTCCCGCCGTCCCTCCTCCGTCCGCTCATATTTTCTCGTCTGAATGATGGAGGAATGCAAATACAGATTATGCGGCATAACCGTTGCCCCAAGGATGCCAAGGGATACGAACAGCATGGCTGGGCTGCTCACGATTTCAAACTTTGGAACATAGCCGGAAAGCACCGCTGATATATCCGGCCGCGAAATAATGACCTCGAATACAAATACCCCGAATATCGTAGCCATCAGCACAATAATGAGGGATTCAATAAGCCGAAAGCCTTTCTTCTGCAGCAGCAGCAGCAAAAATACATCTAGCGTCGTAATAAGAATACCGCCTATTAAGGGGAGGCCAAACAGCAAATTTAGGGCAATGGCGGAGCCGATCACCTCGGCAAGATCAGTTGCAATAATGGCAAGCTCGGCCAGCAGCCAGAGGATGACAGCGCCTTTCATGCCGACAGAGTCGCGGGTTGCTTGGGCAAGGTCGCGGCCGGTAACGATGCCGAGCCTTGCCGACAGATTTTGCAGCAAAATCGCAATTAAATTAGCGATCAGAATAACGGCCAGCAGCGTATAGCCGAACCTTGCGCCGCCCGCAATGGACGTTGCCCAGTTGCCGGGATCAATATAGCCGACGGCGACCAGCATGCCGGGGCCAGCGAAGGCAAGAAATTTTCGAAAGCCGCTTGCATTTTTCGGTATATGAATAGAGGAGTTCACTTCTTCAAGGCTGACATTTCCACTCGCGCGGAGCCAGCCGGATTTTTTATCCAGTTGATCGGACTGTGTGCTCATAAAAACCCTTCTTTCGTTCACGCTTAGATGACGGAGCTATTGCATTTGTTTGTGCTATGAAACAATATTGCTCCTGGGAAACATTTTTGTCAATGGGAAAGTGCGTGAGCACGTCCTTGCTCAAAGTCCAATATGTCAATGGTCGGAAAATTTTGTATGATGCAAAAGCGACTTTTATTTAGCTTGCTCCCCGTTTCCCTGTGAAATTCTACAATGACCATGGATGATTTTCCCCGCTTGTACATATACTGTAGCAGACCGGCCTAGGGGCCTGTTTTGGTAAGCGAGCGGGGGTGAGGGAAAGTGGAGCGGTTCACAAAAAGCCGTCTGTTTGTATGGTTGGTCTACATTATTCTAGGTTTGCTGGCGCTGTATTTGCTTATATTGGTCAAGCCAATGTTTATGAATATTTATTTTTTCCTCAAGGCGATTCTTGCGCCATTTATCGTTGCCATGATTATTTCCTACGTGCTGAACCCGGTAGTGACGATGCTGCATGAACGTAAAGTTCCGCGTACGATGGCGGTGCTGCTCATTTATACGGTATTTTTCACAGCGCTGACCGTCTTGCTCGTCAATGTCATTCCAATGCTTGCCATGCAGGTGCAGGAGCTCAACGAGCGGGTGCCGGATCTGACGATGAAGGCGCAAAATTTCGTGACGGATATCAACAATACATCGTTTCTGCCGGACAGCCTGCGCGATGGGATGAACCAGTCGCTGCTACATATGGAGCGGAAGCTGTCGGAAACGCTGATCCATTTTATCAACAATATCGGCTCGGTGCTGAATACGGTGTTTATTGCCTTTATTGTGCCGTTTCTGGCATTCTACATTTTGAAGGATTTTGAGGTGTTCGAGCGGACGATCATTACGTACGTGCCCAAGTCGCATCGTCAAAACACCGTCCGGTTGATGAAGGATATTGACTCGGCGCTCGGCAGCTACATACGCGGGCAGTTTCTCGTCTGTCTGATCGTCGGTTTGCTTGCCTATATCGGCTACACGATTATCGGAATGGAATATGCGCTGCTGCTTGCCGGCATTGTAGCGATTACGAACATTATTCCCTACTTGGGCCCGTTTCTGGGGGCGATTCCAGCGATTCTGATGGCCTCGACCATATCGGTCAAAATGATGATTCTCGTCGCGGTAATCAATACGCTATGCCAAATTTTAGAGGGCAATATCATTTCTCCGCAGGTGGTGGGGAGGACGCTGCATATGCATCCGCTGGCGATTATTTTTGCCCTGCTGGTCGGAGGAGAGGTAGCGGGCGTCGCGGGGATGATTCTCGCCGTTCCGATTTTCGCGGCGCTGAAGGTCATCGTCCAGCATATGTTTGCCTATTATGTGCGGCGAAAGATTATTTGACAGCGGGCCTTGCTGCCGATATACTCATTTTTAGTACAACTCAAGCAAAAACGACTTCGTCGTCCTTCTGGGACGAGCGAAGAGCTTTGTCGGAGAAATATAAGCCCATTTATAAGTGCAATACTTATAAATTCTTATATTTTAAATGGAAATCGTTGATGAAAAAGAAGTAAGCTATAGACCGTCAATCAGAGAGGAAGCTTCTTCGCCGTTATCCGGCGTTGGCTGCAAGAGCTTTTATGGCGAAGGATGGCTGAAAGCTGCTTTCGGAGTGTGAATGAACTTCACCGGGAGGACCCGTTATTGTCCATACGAGGAGATTGCTGCGTAAGGCTGTGCCGCTAGAAATAGCGCAAGGCTGAAGCTGGCAATAACCAGGGTGGTACCGCGAGTTTTCGTCCCTGTCATAACTGACAGGGACTTTTTGATGTTTTAAATCAGATTTGGCTGCAAAATGCAGGCGTAAATAATGAAACCTATTGGAGGCGTATCAACTATGAAGGCTAGTGAAATTCGGGCAAAATGGCTTGCTTTTTTTGAAAGCAAAGGACATACAATCGAGCCGAGCGCATCGCTCGTGCCGCACAACGATCCATCGCTGCTATGGATTAACGCAGGCATGGCGCCGCTGAAAGCTTATTTTGACGGACGCGTCATTCCGGAAAATCCACGGATTACGAATTCGCAGAAGTGCATTCGCACCAACGATATCGAAAATGTCGGCAAAACGCGCCGCCACCATACTTTTTTTGAAATGCTCGGCAATTTCTCCATCGGCGATTATTTCAAGGAAGAAGCGATTACGTGGGCTTGGGAGTTTCTAACGGGCAAGGAGTGGATCGGCTTCGATCCAGAGCGCCTATCGGTTACCGTCTACCCGGAGGATGAGGAAGCATACGAGTTCTGGAATAAAAAAATCGGCCTGCCAGAGGAGCGCATCTACAAGCTGGATGAAAACTTCTGGGATATCGGCGAAGGTCCTTGCGGGCCATGTACGGAAATTTTCTATGACCGCGGCGACAAATACGGCGATTTGAATGATCCGGAATGCTGGCCGGGCGGCGAAAACGAGCGTTTTCTGGAAGTATGGAACCTCGTATTCTCGCAATTCAACCATAATAAAGACGGCAGCTATACGCCGCTTCCTAACAAAAACATCGATACAGGCGCAGGTCTGGAGCGTTTCGCTTCGATTTTGCAGGATGTAGATTCGAACTTTGATACGGACCTGTTCATGCCAATTATCGAGCGTACGTGTGAGCTTGCTGGCGTGAAATATCATGTGAACGCTGAGCATGATGTGGCGCTGAAAGTTATCGCTGACCACATTCGTACGGTTGCTTTCGCTGTCGGCGACGGCGTTATGCCTTCTAATGAAGGACGCGGCTACATTATTCGCCGTTTGCTCCGCAGAGCGGTTCGTTACGGAAAAACGATCGGCATCGACCGTCCATTCCTGCATGAGCTGACCGCTACTGTCGGCGAAGTGATGGGCGTGTACTATGACGAGGTTGTGTCTAAACGCGAATTTATTGAGAAGGTTATTCGTACAGAGGAAGAGCGTTTCCACGAGACGCTGTCCGACGGCCTGGCATTGCTCACGACGCTGGTAGATTCGGCTCGCGCAGCTGGCGGCAAGGAAATCGGCGGCGAAGATGCATTCCGTCTGTATGACACGTATGGCTTCCCGTTTGACCTGACGGAGGACTTTGCAGCGGAAAATGGCTTGACCGTTGACCGTGCAGGCTTTGACGCAGCAATGGAAGCGCAGCGTGAACGCGCACGGGCAGCTCGCCAGGATACGGGCGGCATGAAGATTCAAGGTGGCGCACTCGGCGAATTCACGGTTAAAAGCGAATTTGTTGGCTATAATGAATTGGTAATTGAATCGGCCATTACGGCCATTGTGCAAGAGGATGCGCTGATTGACAGCGCAAGCGAAGGCAGCGAAGTGTTTGTGCTGCTTGATCGTACTCCGTTCTATGCGGAGAGCGGCGGACAAATTGGCGACCGCGGCATCATTTCGGGCCAAGGCTTCTCCTTGCAGGTGAAAGATGTGACGAAAGCGCCGCATGGCCAAAGCGTGCATCATGCGCTCGTTGTATCCGGCACCGTGAAGACGGGCGAGAAAGTACAGGCGGCTGTTGCGAAAGCGGTTCGTGAAGATGTCATTAAAAACCACACAGCAACCCATTTGCTGCACAAAGCGCTCAAGGAAGTACTGGGCACACATGTTAATCAGGCCGGTTCCCTTGTTGAGGCGGAGCGTCTGCGCTTTGACTTCTCTCACTTTGGCAGCATTACCGATGAGGAGCTTGTAGAAATCGAGCGCCGTGTCAATGAGCAAATTTGGAACAGCACCGATGTGACCATTACGAACAAGTCGCTTGCAGAAGCGAAGGAAATGGGCGCAATGGCCTTATTCGGTGAAAAATATGGCGATGTCGTCCGCGTCGTGCAAGTCGGCGACTACAGCCTTGAGCTTTGCGGCGGCTGTCATGTAGCCAGCACTTCGCAAATCGGCGTGTTCAAGCTGATCAGCGAAAGCGGAATTGGCTCCGGCGTGCGCCGGATTGAAGCCGTTACAGGCCGCCATGCTTACAGCTACACGGAAAGCCAGCTTGATTTGCTGGGGCAAGCAGCAGCATTGCTGAAATCGAGCAATGGAGATGTGCCTAAGCGTATTGAAGCGCTTCATGCACAGGTGAAGGAGCTTAGCCGTGAAAATGAATCGCTGCAAGCGAAGCTGAGCCGGATCGAAGCAGGCTCGCTTGAGCAGCAGGCGAAGCAGATCGGCGAAATTACGGTGCTTAGTGCTCAAGTAAATGCGCCATCCATAGACGCGCTGCGCGGCATTTCTGATGAGCTGAAGCTTAAGCTGCCTTCTGCGGTAATTATTCTTGGCGCTGTTCAAGAGGATAAAGTCAGCCTTGTAGCGTCGGTATCGGCTGATTTGGTGAAGAAGGGTCTTCACGCTGGCAAAATTATTAAAGAAGCAGCAGCCGTGTGCGGCGGAAGCGGCGGTGGCCGTCCTGATATGGCGCAGGCTGGCGGCAAAGACGCTTCCAAATTGGAAGAAGCATTGAAACTTGCGGAAGAACTGGTTCTCGCCCAAGCAAATGTGATATGATAGGAATGTGTATCGATAGTAATCTCATTGAAATGTAGTTGGAAAGCGAGGTGCTGGCGATGAGTTCCATGGACAAAACGATGAAGTTTGATGTGTTGCCGGAAAGTTTGGAAACCTCCTCACAGGACATTTTGCTGTCTGTGCATGAGGCACTTCTGGAGAAAGAGTACAATCCGATCAATCAGATTGTAGGCTATTTGCTCTCCGGTGATCCCGCGTATATTCCGCGGCACAACAACGCCAGGAGCCTGATTCGCAAGAAGGAACGCGATGAACTCATTGAAGAGCTTGTCCGGTTTTATTTGAACAATAAGAAAACATAATAGTCAGGAGCCGGACAAGCAATGAGAACAATGGGACTCGATTACGGCGATCGCAACATTGGTGTTGCGGTAAGCGATCCTTTTGGCTGGACTGCGCAAGGGCTTGAGGTCGTAAAGAAGCGCCGGGACAATGGCGAATTGGATCGGCTCGCTGAAATTGCGCAGCAGTATGAGGTTAGTGAAATCGTCTTGGGACTGCCGAAAAACATGAATAACACCATCGGTCCGCGAGGCGAAATTAGTATTGAATTCGCAGAGCAGCTTCGACAGAAACTACACTTGCCTGTTCACCTTTGGGACGAACGGTTGACTACTGTAGCCGCAGAGCGTACTCTCATAGAAGCGGATGTCAGCCGTAAGAAGCGAAAGCTGGTAGTGGACAAAATGGCGGCAACGCTCATTTTACAAAATTATCTCGATTCTAAGGGCTTGCGTTAACAGGAGCGAAAGCTATTTTGGCGCAAATTACAAAACGAAAAGGTGAGGGTTAAGATGACAAAGGATGATATGCAGTTCGAAGAGCCGGAAATTATTTATATTCCGGATGAAGACGGCAATGAAGAAGAATTCGAAGTCATCATGAAGTTTGAAGTAGATGGCTCTGATCAGAAATATATGATGGTCGTTCCGCTCGTTGGCGAGAGCGAAGAGGAAGATGAGGTTTACGCCTTCCGCTACGAGGAAGATGGCGACGACCTCCAGCTGTACACGATTGAAGACGAAGAAGAGTGGAACATCGTGGAGGAGACGTTTAATACGCTGCTCGGCGAATTGGAGGAAGAAAATTAATGGATCAAGGCGAGGTACTAATCCCGCAGCCGCTTGAGCGGCTGCGGGAAGCCTTCGGTCCTCAAATCGAGCTGCTTGCGGGTGGCGGCGTTATGGAAACATTCGTCATCAAGGCTGAGTTTAGACTCGGCTCCTACGTCTATGCGGCGCTCCAGTCGGAAGCGATGAAGGGCGAGGATGAAGTGGAGCTTTTCCGCGTCATTGGCGAGCTTGGCGAAGAGCCGGAGCTTGAAACGATTGAGGATGATGAAGAATGGGAACTGGCGTCCGAAGCTTATGACGATTTGTTATTTGCTGGCGATGAGCGACCTTAAGCAAGCTTTATTATACGTATACATCGAGAAAAAGAGCGGTGCACACCGCTCTTTTTCTCGACGTATTGGGGAATTAGGAGGAAAGCAGGTTGGACAACGCAAAGAGGCAGTCATCTAAGCCTAGCAAGGTTCGTATCGCTTTTTACGTATTTTTAAGCATTTTAGGCGTCATCACTACAGTGGTGGGCGGCGCATTTATTTATTTGTGGCTTCAATTAGAGCCAACCAAGACGGCAGAGGCCAAGCAGATTGTCATTCCAAACAGCGCCTCAGCGAGCCAAATTTCCGATGTGCTTGAAGAGGAAGGGATTATTAAAAATGCCCTGATCTTTAAATATTATTTGAAGCTGGAAAAAGAAGGCGGCAAATTCCAAGCGGGCACGTATTCGATGAATCCTGGCATGGATAAGGCAGATGTCATTGCTATGCTGAACAGCGGCAGCACCGTCAAGCAGGAGACGATCCGGTTTACGATTCCAGAGGGGCTTACGGTACTGCAAATTGCCGATAAGCTGGCTGAAGAGAAGCTGATCGACAAGGATAAATTTTTGGAGCTTGCCGATAAACAGCAAACGTGGAGCAATGCGGATGCGGTCAATGAGATTTCCGCTGATGCCAAGCTGCATCACCGTCTGGAAGGGTATTTGTTTCCTGAAACCTATGAAATGAAGAAGGGCAGTACGGAGCAGGAAATATTGAACCGTATGATTTCTGAACTTGATGTCAAGCTTGCCCAGCTTCCCAATGATTGGACGATTCAGCTGGAAAAACGCAAGCTGACGATTCATCAGCTGCTTACGATTGCATCCCTGGTCGAGCGCGAGGTGGTCGTTGACGAGGAGCGTCCGATAGTTGCGAGCGTTATATATAATCGCTTGAACAAGCCGATGAAGCTTCAAATAGATGCAACGGTGCAATATGCACTCGATAAGCCAAAGGAACGTTTATATAATAAGGATCTCAAGGTAGACAGCCCTTATAACACCTATTTGGTAGATGGGCTCCCGCCGGGACCGATTGCAGCCCCAAGCCTTAGCTCAATCAAAGCGGCGCTTTATCCGCAGGAAACGGAATATTTTTTCTATGTAACTAAGAAAGATGGAACGGGACAGCATCTGTTTGCTAAAACCTTTAGCGAGCATAACCAGAATATTGCTAACAGCAACAAGACTGCTCAGTCTAAGTAAGGAGTGTTAGGAGCATGGCAGTAAAGCCAGAATTATTAACGACAGCTTCATCTTTGGAGGAGCTGGAGCGCCTAATTGCTGCCGGGGCTGATGCTTTCCTGATTGGAGAAGCACGCTACGGCATGCGTCTTGCTGGACAATTTGATCTGGAAATGATCAGGCAAGCGGTGGAGCTGGCGGCGCCTCACGGCGTAAACATTTATGTATCGGTAAATAATTTGATCGAAAACAAAGTCGTGGAATCTTTGCCTGGCTATTTGCAGGCACTGGCCGAAGCTGGCGTAAACGGCGTTATGTTCGGTGACCCCGCTGTATTGATGGCTGCACGGAGTGCGGCTCCTGACATGCCGCTGCATTGGAATGCCGAGATGACTTCAACGAATTATGCGACAGCAGAATATTGGAGAAAGCGCGGTGCTACGCGGTTTGTGCTTGCCCGCGAGCTGAATATGGATCAGGTCATTGAAATCAAAGAAAACTCCACGATGCCAATCGAGGTGCAGGTTCATGGCTTGACGAATATTTATCATTCCAAGCGTTCGCTTGTGAACAGCTATTTGGATCATCAGGAGGACTCCGGCAAGCTTGGCAGCGCCAGCAAGGAGCAAGGGCTATACGTAATGGAAGCTGAGCGTAAAGATGAGCGTTTCCCTATTTTTGAGGATGCCAACGGCACGCATATTTTGAGCTCGGATGATATTTGCATGCTGGAAAACCTGCATGAGCTGATGGAAATCGGCGTGGAGAGCTTGAAGATTGAAGGGCTGCTCAAGTCGATAGAATACAATGAAATCGTAGTAAGGGCTTATCGCAACGTCATTGACGCTTATATGGCTGATCCGGAGGGCTACCGTTTTCAGGATGAGTGGCTGAAGCCGATTCAAGAAGCGCAAGATCCACAGCGTGAGCTGAGCTTTGGTTTCTTTTATAAAGAACAGGTGTATTGAGGTATGGAGCAGGAGGTGCAGCAACTATGACAGTTGCAGAAAACACATATTCAGGGGCGACGAGCCCGGTGAAAACCCGCTATCAAGGGAAACGCCATAGACTCGATCGTCCCGAGCTGCTTGCCCCGGCAGGCAATTTGGAAAAGCTGAAATTCGCCATCCATTATGGCGCTGACGCGGTATACATTGGCGGACAAAAATACGGCCTTCGTTCCAACGCAGGCAATTTCAGCTTTGAGGAAATGCGAGAAGGCGTCGAGTTTGCCAAGCGTTATGGCGCTAAGGTTTTCGTGGCTACGAATATTTACGCGCATAATGAGGATATCGGCGGGCTTGAGGAGTATTTGCGCAATCTGGAGGAAGTCGGCATTTCAGCGATTATTGTCGCAGATCCGATTATTATCGAGACGGCTGCGCGAGTAGCTCCTAAGCTGGAAGCGCATTTGAGCACCCAGCAATCTACGCTCAACTGGCAGGCGGTACAGTTTTGGAAGGAAGAAGGACTGCCACGCGTCGTTCTGGCCAGAGAAACAAGCTTTGAAGAAATCGCCGAAATTAAAAAGCATGTAGATATTGAAATTGAAGCATTTATTCATGGCGCGATGTGTTCTTCATTTTCTGGCCGCTGTGTACTCAGCAATCACTTTACCGATCGGGATTCCAACCGTGGAGGCTGCTCGCAGTCGTGTCGCTGGAAATACGATTTGTTCGTTGATGATATGCCAATGTACACCGAAGGCGAAGATCAATTCACGATGGGGTCTAAAGATCTGTGTATGATTGAATATTTGCCGGAGCTGATTGATGTTGGCGTAGACAGCTTCAAAATTGAAGGCCGCATGAAGAGCATTCACTATGTTGCTACTGTTGTGAATGTGTATCGTCAAGCGATTGATTCCTATTTTGAGGACCCGGAAAATTTTGTGCTGAAGCAAGAATGGCTGGATGAAATTTTCAAAGCGGCGAACCGTCCGCTCAATACGGGATTTTTCCTCGATACACCGGGTGCAGAGGATCATATTTATGAGCCGGAAGATAAGCCAGCTCCTTATGATTTTGCCGGAGTTGTTCTGGAATACAACGAAGAGACGGGCATTGCGGTTGTACAGCAGCGCAACCACTTCAAATTGGGACAAGAAGTTGAGTTTGTAGGTCCCGGCGGCCGCTACTTCAAGCAGACGATTACGCGGATGACCGATGACAAGGGACAAGAGCTGGATGCAGCAAGACACCCGCTTCAGCGCATCCACATTAAGACTTTTGCACCTGTTGAACCAATGGATATGCTGCGTAAACTGATGATAAAAAAATAACTAGGACCACGACACTGTTTTCGTTTTTCGAAAACTGTGTTTTTTTTATTATTTATTAATTATTTGCGAGTTGAAAACCGATATATAGAATTAGGGGCTACATAAGAAAAGAGAGTAGAAGGATTCATTGACAACATATTGAACGCTTCTAGAGACCTAGTCTGTAACAAATGAAAAAGGCGGTGTCATCATTGAAAAAAAATGAGGACAAAACTCAGTCGAAGAAAATTGCGATGAAAAAAACAGAAGCGGGAAAATCTATGAAAGCCCTTTCCGGGCTTTGGGGCAGCTCTAAACCGGTTATGAAAAAAATCGCCACTAATACGGGCAAGTACGGGAAAAGCTCCTCCAAGCAGCTGCTCGCGCTGACGAAGGAAATGAAGCTGAACCAGGTCAATAAATCGGTAGGTACGAAGCTGTTTTTAATTATATTTGCCAGCATCGTAACCTGCGTTTTGGCGGTAGGTCTAATTGCATATTCACAGACGAAAACGATTGTCGAGCGCAAAGTTTCCGGGGCTAGCTTTCAGACGGTCAGTCAGGTAACGGCGAACTTGAACATTATTTTGGACAACTATGAAGAAATGACGATGCAAATTTTAATTAATAAAGACTTACATACGTTGATCGGTAAAATGCGTAACGGCGAGGACGATTATACCCGGTTTGAAGCAAGCCGCGAGTTGTCTAGCAAAATGCAGGATTACGCGCTAGGCAACTCCAGCATTAAGGCAATCTATTTGCTGCCGTTGGACGACAAGATGCCAGTCGTAACAGCAGGAAATGCTTCTTCTGTTGCAACCGCTGCGATGATGCAGGAAGAGTGGTTCAGCAAGGTGCAAGAAGCAAATGGCAAGGCGCTATGGATTGCGACCCAGCCGAAGGGCTTTGGCGGTGCGAACGGTGTGCCAACGGTTGGCATCAGCCGTCTTCTGAAGGACAGCACGCTGAATGAAGTTTCCTATATGCTGCTAATTGAAATTAATTTAGCAAGCCTCCAAGATTCAATAAAGGATGTATCCTTGGGACTAGGCAGTGAGCTTTCGATCGTAGATGGTCAAAACAACTATATTTTGCCTCCTAACATTGACCTGATTGCTCAGCCGGCTCCAGTAGCTCTTCCGACTGAAGGAGACGCTGCATTAGAAGGATCGGAAAAGCTGAATACTAGCGATGGCGAATCCATGCTGACGGTCTATAAATCATTTGATTCCGTAGATTGGAAGCTGCTCGGTCTTATTCCGGTAGATACGTTGGTCGAGGATGCAAAAGTTATTCGCAATATGACCATTATTACAGCGATTGTAGCTGTATTCATTGCGATTGCGATTGGCTTCCTTGTCATTAGAACGATTGCACAGCCACTGACGAACCTGCGTAATTTGATGAACGAGGGACAACGGGGCAATTTGACGGTGCGTTCTACGATTCGGAAACGTTCCGATGAAATCGGTGAGCTGAGCGACAGCTTTAACGATATGATGACGCAAATTACCAATTTGGCGAAGCAGGCTACACAATCTGCGGATACTGTGCTGCATACTGCAGGCGAGCTGACGGATGTATCGCGGAAAACAGCCATTTCTTCACGGGAAATATCAGTCGCAACCGAAGAAATCGCAAATGGCGCTTCAAGCCTTGCTGTTGAAGCAGAGCGCGGCAGCGACTTGAGCGGCAATATTTCGACCCAAATGGAAACGGTGAAGCAGGCGAATGCGGAAATTGTGCGTGCAGCTGGTGAGGTAGAGAAAGCGAGTGAGCGTGGAGCGGCCTACATGGGCGAGCTGAGCCACAAAACTGGACAGACCGAGCAAATGACACGCTCTATGGTTGAAAAGGTAGACAGCCTTAAAGACAGCACAGGCTCTATCGTTAAAATATTGGATGTATTGAACAATTTGACGAAGCAGACCAACATCCTTTCCCTGAATGCGGCGATTGAAGCAGCGCGTGCAGGTGCAGCGGGCAAAGGCTTTATGGTCGTGGCTGATGAAATTCGCAAGCTGGCCGATCAATCCCGTCAATCGATTGATGTGGTAGGACAAATCACGGAAAAAATCCAAGAGGAAATTGACAATACGGTTAGCGTATTGTCGGATGCTTATCCTTTATTCCAGGAGCAAATTGTTTCTGTGAAGCAGGCGACGGATATTTTCGTAGGTGTTCAGGAGCAGATGGTACAGTTTGTACACAAGCTGGATTCGGTAACGGATTCCATCGGCGAGCTGGACAAGTCGCAGGAAGTGTTGTCTGAGGCGATGACGAATGTCAGCGCAGTAGCACAGCAATCCTCGGCAACATCAGAGGAGGTAGCTTCCCTCAGCAGCGAGCAGCTTAGCATTAGTGACGGTCTCGTCAGCCTGTCGGAAGAGCTGGGCAGCGTATCGCGTGAGCTGAAGGATTCGCTTTCGAAATTTAAAATCGAATAATATCGACTTTCATTCAGCCGTTTGAACGGGGTGCTTCCCTTGTTCAAACGGCTTTTTTTCAAACATGGTGAAAAATGCGTAACGAAAATGAAAAGGTTGTGCTGGAGTAATGGCGATCGGAAGCCAAGCTTTTCATGCATTGAAGCCATATTTTACTCTAATACACATATTTGCGCTGGGCCCAATAACTGAAAAGAAAGATGGATGCCTCGGTCAGCAATTTGGCGATAACAAGGGGAAGGATAAGGGTTTCATTGTAAAAATACAGCAATCCATAATTTAAGAGCAGCACAAGAATGACCAGCGAGAAATATTTAGGCAGCGATTGGTGGACCCTGGATACTTTGCTGCCCGTGAACACGTATTTTCTGTTCATTGTATAGTTGAAGATGGAGCTGCACAATCTTGCGGTTACTACGGACAAGAACAGGTTGTGGCTAATGCTTTGAATAAGGAATAATAGCGTGAAATCTAGTATTGCTGACAGCAGGGAAGAGGTGCTGAACATTATAATCGGCAAATAAATGCGGAAAGAGTCGAGCAGCGGGCGAAAATGGGATGATTTATTATGATCCAAATAGACGGTATCAATATATTCCTCGGTAATCTTATAGCCATCCCGGTGAGCGGTCAGCAGCATGTTCATTTCATATTCGAACCGCTCGCCAGGAATTTGGCACAGCCAGTCCAGCATGGAAAATGAAAAGCCGCGCAAACCGGTTTGCGTATCATAAATTTTAGTGCCCGTAGTGAGAGAGAAGACTGACCGAGTGACCGAGTTGCCAAAGCGGCTGCGCAGTGGAATGGTTCCGCTAAAACGGCGGCTGCCCAGCACAATGCCCGGCGTTGTCTGGCTGAGCAGCTTCTCGAAAATCCGCTTTATGTCATGGGGCAGATGCTGCCCGTCACTATCTGCACAGACGACGTGGCCCGGCAAACCGGCTTTTTGTATATAGCCAAACCCCGTTTTTAAGGCACGTCCTTTCCCGAGGTTGACCTCATGGGTCAGAACGGTGCAGCCGGAGGCTTCAGCCGCTTCAAAAATGTCACGGTAGCTTGGCCCGCTTCCGTCATCAACAATGACGATGGGCTCAAGCTGGAACGCATGCAGCTGCTGGATCAGATCAAGCAGCCGATTATCAGGCTCATAGGCCGGAATTAATATAGTCATGATGAATTACTCCTCCCCAATATATAAGATGTCGCTGACGCCGCGCTCTTGATTTTTACCAAGCGGATTATTGACAACTCTGCCCATGAAATACATCGTCGATGAACCGCCGCCGTCCAAATTGTAGGCTTCTGTAGCTCCGAGGCCAGCCATGACATCAGCAAGCTCGGTAAGTGTCATTCCGCGGCTATAACCTTCCTTCCGCCCGTCTACTACAACAAATACATAATGGTTTGGAGCAATCATTCCGATCGCGGTTCTCGGATTCGCATTTTGGATCGAGCGGTTTCCAAAATTAGTATCGATTTTCACACTGCTGAAATCACTAGTGATTATGCCATCTTGTATCAGTATGGGGCCGAATGACAACGTATTGGTGACGCCGTCAGCAAGCAGATCGGAGGAGGAAATCTCTGCTTCATCATACGTTTGGAGCGATCCGTCATCGAATAGTGCCAGCGCATCCCGCACCGGATCATCGCGGTATACGGTGCCGTTGCGAATAATGACGCCATCATCACGGAAGCCATAATAATCGCCGTTGATTGCAAAAATGGCATTATTGCTGGAAGCGATGACCGAGGTATCCTCTATAATATTCGTTCCAAAACTGTTTTCGGCGAATGCAGAGCGCAGGCTGCTGGCATCTTGAACCGTGACATCTGCGACAAAATACGTGATCAGATCTGAGCCAGAGCCTGTCTGAACCTGCTCAATTTTAATTTGGATATCGTCGCTGCTGTAGTTCCAATCATCTGATGCTGCTTGAACTTCAGCAGTTGAAGCAGCTGTATCGCTTGAGCTGTTGGACGTTGCAGCTTGGTCAGTTACGACGACTTCAACGTGCTTGATCAAATAACGGTCTGCGAGACCATATGTCAATGAGCCAAGGCCTAAGAGCGTTGCGATCGTTGCAATCGTTGCAATCATCCATATCCGTTTCGTTTTTTTGGCTGCCTTCTTGTGCGTCTTCATAATAGAAGCATCACCTCTTCATGTAGGTTCTTGAGGGTTATCATACTTGGGCTACCTTAAATGAAACTGAACTATTTTGGGGGCAGCTGGAGCGAGTGTTGAAGGGCTTAAGGGAAGGGCGACGCGGTTTATACGTTGGCATTAAGGCCATACTGAGGGGAGGGAGGCTAGCTGAAATGATTAGGCGGCGTGCAGCAATTGTAGCAATACTTTTAACGGTTATAATGGCAGGTTATTTGATTAGGCTGGCGACGCTGCAGTTGGTGCCAAGCTTGGGTCAGCCCGCTGCCCAGATGCTCAGCAAGCATATCGACTGGAAGCATAAGGCAGCTATTCAGCGGCAGCGAAATTTGGTGCTGGATTCAGGGCGCGGCGACTTTATGGATCGTTACGGGAGAGCCATTACGGGGGAAAGCTATTCAGCATTGGCACTATTTCCAGTAGAGAGCAAGGCACGGGGAGAGACGACAGAGCTGCGCAAGCTAGCGAAGCTTCTGCAGGTGTCTTACGAGCAGCTGGTGGAAAAATGGGATGCGCTCAAGAGTGCTGATTTTTGGCGGGAGGAAGGGCAGAAGGCACCCTTGGACCTTTCTGCGAGCCAGCTCACAGGACTTTCGCAGCTCCATATAAATGGAGTCAAGGTGCTGCCCTATCACAATCGGTATTTGCCGCAGCTTAATGCCAGGCAAGCCATTGGTTTTATAAGCCAGCATCCGGAATGGCTGGAGCAGGCTTATGGAGCGGATCTGGCGTCAGGCAAGCGCAAGCTGACAGATGAAATCGGCGGTGCTGGACTTGAGAAATCGCTGGATACGCTGCTAAGAGGCAATGGGCCAACGTCGGTATCTTTTTATGTTGATGGGCAGCGGCATCCGCTTCAGGGGCTGGGTCTGCGGGTTTTTCAGCCGGATAGCGCCTATTATCCGTTGAAAGTAAAGACGACGCTGGATGTACAGCTCCAGCAGCAGCTTGAGCTGTACGCAGATGCAAATGGCTTGAAAGCTGGAGCAATCGTCGTGCTGGATGCGCAAAATGCGGATATCGTCAGCATGGTGTCCAGACCGCAGATGAACCCGCAGCAGCTGGATCGGAATGAAGAAACCGATTGGTCGAATCATGCGCTCCAAGCGGTTGCCCCGGGTTCGATTTTTAAGCTTGTAACAGAAGCGGCGGCGCTTGAGGCTGGTGTTGTGGATGAAAAAGAAGTGTTCACATGCAGTGGGCAATACGGAAAATATGGTTTAACTTGCTGGAAGCAGGATGGTCATGGAAGTCTGACGCTTGAGGAAGGATTAGCCAAGTCCTGCAACATTGTGTTTGCAACGCTTGCGGAGCGGTTGAGTGGCTATGAGCTGTATCAGACTGCTACGGCGCTTGGCATTGGTGATCCATCTGGCTGGCATGCCGAATCAGCATTTGGCCCGTTTGCCGGACGTTTGCGGCTGCTTGGCGAGGAAGAGGGCGGACAGTTGTTTGCTGCGAGCATTTGGCAGCAATTGCAGGACAAGCCTACTCTTGACGTAGACGGAGGCATTATGGCTCAAAGCGGTATCGGCCAACGGGATGTCAGGATGACGCCGCTGCAGGCGGCGAATTTGGTCGTGACGATTTTACATGGCGGTCAACGGCTGGAGCCGCGAATCGTAAGTGAAATTCGTTATGCGAACGGACAACTGATGGTGGAGCTGAAGCCCCGGCAAGCCCGGCAGGCGGGAACGCCGATACATGCGAGAACCGCTGGCACGCTGCTGGAAGGGATGAAGGCGGTCACCGAGTACGGAACGGGACGCTCCATTCGGGATGGCATATGGCCAGTTGCCGGTAAGTCCGGTACGGCGCAGACGCTGCTCAGCGGCAAGGAGCGCGTTCACCAGTGGTTCATCGGCTACGGACCAACAAATACGCCGCGATACGCCGTCGCCGTGCTTGCCGAGAACAGGAGTCCCGGTACAAGCAATCAGGCGACGAAGCTGTTTCGCGGCGTCATGGATATTATAGCGAAGCGATAAAGCAGATTTAAACGCTTGGAGGGGCAGGCGGGTTGCCTGTGCCTCCTCCGGCACCTGGAGGAGGCACCTGGCTGTCGAATTCGCCTTGCGGCGCTCTGATCCAGCGATGGAAAAAGCCTTGGTCATACAAGGTTTTGAGCAAAATGATGAGCACGGGCGATAAGATGACGCCGGCAATGCCGAACAGCTTGAGCGAAATAATCATAAATGCCAGCATCGTAAATGCAGATACGCCGAGCGTGTCTCCGGTAATTTTAGGCTCCAATAGCTGTCTGGCCAATACGACGACGATATATAATACGGACAGCCATACCGCAAGGGAAGTATGCCCCACGATAAACAAATAAATGATCCAAGGGATAAAGATCGTTCCTACCCCAAGCAGCGGCAGCACATCAAAAATAGCCGAGATAACGGCGACTACAAGGGCATTTTTGACACCGAGCAGCAGCAGTGAGATGAAGATGACGAAAAACGTAATCGTAATCATCTTGGCTTGCGCCTTCAAGTAGCCGGAAATGCCCTTTAATACATTTTCACGCAAGAAGAAAAAGGCTTTTTTAAACGTTTTTGGCGTTTTATCCGCCGCTGTTTTTTTCCAGTCATTAATTTCAATACTTAGGAAATAAGCTAATATAATACCGACCAGAAAGTTAAACATAAAGCTGGAGAACGAGGACACGTAGCCGACGGTTCCAGCGAAAATCGTTTTGACCAAATTCGGCACATATTCGGCAGCGCCCTGGATGTATTCCGTAATTTGCGCGACGAGCTCAGGCGGGAGGGCCTGAATTTTATTTTGCACCTGTGACGTGCTAAGCTCTACCTGCTCCACGAGAATAGCCTGATATTCCGGCAGCTTGTCCAGAAACTCTGAGCCCTGCTTCGAAATAATGTAACCGAGCCCGGAGAAGGCGGATAGAATAAGGATGGAAAACAATAAAATCGATATGCCTGACGCGATGGATTTCTTAATGCCAATCTTGTTCAGCCTGCGTGCCAGCGGCTCAATGCACATAAAAATAACAAAGGAGAAGATGATAGGTGTCGCCAATTGATAAAAATGACTAAAGGCAAACATAATTAAATAAACCGTTAGCGCGATCAATGCAATGTCGAAAGCGGTTCGCCAATATTTCTTATAAAAGGGTAGCATAGCTGAAAACCTCTCTTTTCCAATTTCGTATATCTCGTTTTGATTGTACTATAATTTTAATTTTGCTGCCTATTTTTTGTAGCCATATGATACAATTAAAGTTATCGTTGTTTGTTTATCGCCGATTACATGCAGCTAAAATTTTAATAACGGTGGGGAAACAATATGGAGAACTTAGTTGTCTGGACTCTTTATCTTTTCTCGTTCTACGCTTTCCTCCCTGCGTTTATCAGTCGTACTTTCGGATTTAGGGTTTTTAAGAAAGGCCTGGTAAAGAAGGAAATTGCCCTTACCTTTGACGATGGCCCGGATGCTATCTATACGCCAAAGCTGCTTGAATTGCTGGCTCGCTATGATGCGAAAGCGACTTTTTTCATCGTTGGTGCACATGGCGAAGCGCAGCCGGAGCTATTGCGCAAAATACATGAGGAAGGCCATACGCTTGGCATACACAATTATGTTCACAAGACCAATTGGTTCATGCGGCCAAGGTCCGTCAAGCGTCAGATCGAGCGTACATGCGAAATAATACGAGAGGCGACGGGGAGCCGTTCCAATTATTATCGGCCTCCTTGGGGCATTATCAATGTGTTTGATTTTGCTAGCATTGGCCATTTGCAAATCGTATTATGGTCGTCAATGTTCGGAGATTGGAACAAGAGCCTGGGGGCGGAACGCCTTAAGCGGAAAATGCTGAAGAAGCTCCGCCCCGGCGAGGTGCTGCTGCTTCATGATTGCGGGCAAACGCCTGGCGCCCATCATGATGCTCCTGCTAATATGCTGATCGCACTTGAGGCTTATTTGCAGGAAGGCTCCCAGCAAGGCTATCGTTTTGTTACGATTGAAGAGATGATTAAGCTGACAGAGCGAGCTAAGGAACGCCAGCTGTCATGGTTTAAAAAATCACTTATAACGCTTTGGCTGCAGTATGAGCGCTTATTCCATCTCGCGTTTCAGCTTAAGCAGGTAGGAGTGGAGTCGCCGGCGCTGCATTATCGAATGATTTCTTACAGCGGCCAGCCAATCGAGCTAGCTGAGGGCGAACGTTTAAGCAAGGGAGACCGCGTGGTGGAGCTGCATTTTGACAACCGCAAGCTGTCCGGCATTGCGGCAGAAGCGGCATCGCCACTAGCTGCTGGAATTAGAATGCTGCGGGAAGTAGAAGCAGCATTGCCTATGCTTGCCCATCAATTGGCGCATGATCCCTCGGCGGCTGATGCGAAAGCATTATACGGCGTTACAATGATTCATCGAGGAGCGGATCGATTTGGCTTTGAGGTGATTCCATTGCCGGACGGCTTATTTGCTCGTACGACCCGAATTTACTTGCGGCTGCTTATGCGCGTGTTGACGAAGAAACCGAGGAATGCGAAAAGCAAGGAGCGCAGGAAAGCGATTGATCCATGTATGCTGCTATATCCGATGAGCAAAATACAAGCTTTTCAAAATACGCAAGCAGCGCTGCTGAGGGTAAGCATAGGTCAAGAGGCGAGCTTGCAGGCGGCGCCAGCAGTTGCTGTGGATGCTGTTCCGATTGAGGGCAGTACTTCCACCATATAATCGAACTCCGGCGTCTGTTTACAGGCGGCCGGAGTTTTAAAATAGAAAAAAAGGCATACAGATCACTTAATTATAGAGGAGGCTATCCCAGGATGGGGGAACCGACATCTGATGAATATTTAATTCAGCTGATTGCACGGCAGGATGCATCGGCACTTGAGCAGCTGTACGATCGCTATGAACGGCCCGTCTACTCATTCGTTTATCGAATGCTGAAAGATGAGATGGCATCGGAGGAAGTGGTGCAGGAGCTGTTTGTGCGGGTATGGAATGCGGCTTCTAGAGTTGAAACCGAAGAAGCCTCAGGAAAAATTAGCACCTGGATTTTTGCAATCGCCCGCAACCTTGCCATTGATTGGATCAGAAAGCAGGGCAGACGTCCGCAGCAGGTTCAGGAAGAGAACATCTTAGAGCGAACGGTCGATCCGCTTACAACTGAAAAGGTTGTGGAGGACCGAATGCTCGGCGAGCAGATGAAAGAAGCCATTGAACAGCTGAGTGATGACCAGAAGCAGGTTGTTGAATGGATCTATTATATGGGTTATACGCAGCAAGAGGTGGCGGACAAGCATCAAATTCCGCTTGGTACCGTTAAAAGCAGGGTAAGGCTGGCGCTAGGCCAGCTGCGCAAACGATTCGAACATACATGGAAGGAGGGAGTGCGGCAATGATTAAACCTAATGATTCATTTTGTGATGACGTGGAGATGTATTCACTTGGAGGCCTTGATGCTGAAGCAACGCAGCAATTTGAACATCACTTGTCGCATTGCCAGCAGTGCAGAGAGATGGTGGAGGAGTTACAACCACTTATCTCTCAATTCCCTCTGGCAGTTGAGTCGGTAGAACCGCCAGCCGGTATGAAGCAGCGTATACTGGCTGCTGTATTGCAGTCTGCGCCAACGCCTGTACCGATGTCGACATTAACAGCCGCTGATGAAAGCATTCGCCCAGAACGCCAAGAGAGCAGTGATAATCAGGCAAGCAGCCCTATCGATTCTAACAGTGAAAACAAGGCTGACAGTGAAAAATCCGCTCATCGCCCGGGGGTAGTCCCATTGCGAGCAGCAGCAGGGGAAGCAGGCGCGGCGGACAAGCGACCGTCTCCAAGCCAAACAGAGCAGCGGACAGCAGCTCTACAGGCTCAGCTGCGCAAACGCTGGGTTGCTCGTTTGGTGACGGGTGTTGCGGCTTCGCTTGTTATTCTTTCCGGCTTTTTATTGCAGCAGGTTAACCAGCTTAGCAATGAAACGGCTGATTTAACGAGCCAGCTGGAGCAGCTGAAGCAGCAGATTGCTGCCTCCGACAGTCCAGCTGCTGCTTCACAGGTAAACGGTGTCGTATCGCTTAAGCCAGCGGAAGCAGGCATTGTAGCCGAGGGCCGCGCAACGATTAGCGTAGACAGCAAAGGCATGCATTTGATCGTTCAGGTCGAGCAGCTGCCTAAGCTTCAAGGCGATGAAGCCTTTCAGGTGTGGCTGCTTAAAGAGGGCAAGCCGGTTAATGCGGGGACGTTCCTACCAAATGAAGGCGTAGGAGCGCTGTATTTTACATTTAATCCGGATGACTACGATCAAATTGCCATTACGCAAGAGCCGGATGCCAATGGGGTAGAGCCAAGAGGCTCGATGGTGCTTGCCGGGGCATTAAGCCAAAGCGAGAAATCAAGCTCTTAATTGCAGGTTTAGCTTGCTTGCAAGCCAGTTTGCTTATCTGCTTGTTATTAAATCATTTTAGCGGTTAAATAGGAAAGACCATGCAAAAAAGCACGCTTGCTCGCGGTCAACGCGGTTGAGCGTGCTTTTTCTTGTTTCATTCACCCGCAAGCCTAGCCAGCTGCAGTTTCTGATTGAATTTAGCGCACAAGTAATAGGAGCCTGCTTAATGAAAGGTCGCTTCGGTCAAGCTCTTTAGGCTTGGTGGACACAGCAGCCGCTATTTCAACCGAATCACGGGTAATGGCAGAGTCTGCGGACTCCAGAGACGCTATTTGCCGCCAAACATTATTTTGCCGGGATAATGAGGAGGATAGCGGATTTCCTGTCCGCGTACAGCCTCAAATCGTCTAAAATGACACAATAGCGGAACCTCAGTCCTTCAAAAAGGAGGCAGCGCCTCGAGCTGTGTTGTTCCTGCAACACTCGCATGCCGCGGCTAATGAGCCTTGAACCGTCAGATTAGATTGGCTTGGCTTGGATTGGGATAAACGTAATGTAAGAACAAGCAGCTCGATTCTGATTAGAATACACATCTAGGGCAAAAGAAAAGCAGCGCCGAAGCGCTGCTTGATGTTAGACTACATTTTCATTACGCCGCCACGGCTGGCGTTAGTAACGAGGTGGGAATAACGCGCGAGATAACCGCGTTTGATTTTTGGTTCGAAGCCTGGCCATGCGGCACGGCGTTTCTCGAACTCCTCGTCGCTGATTAAAACGTTCATTCCACGGTTGTTCATGTCCAGCTCAACGATGTCGCCGTCTTGTACGAAAGCGATTGGACCGCCTTCAGCCGCTTCCGGTGAAACGTGGCCGATACTGATTCCGCGGGATGCGCCGGAGAAGCGTCCATCGGTTACGAGACCGACTTTAGCGCCTAGGCCCATACCAGCGATTTGTGAGGTAGGAGCAAGCATTTCTGGCATGCCTGGGCCGCCTTTAGGTCCTTCATAACGAATGATGACAACATGTCCTTCTTTAACTTTGCCGTTAGCGATGCCAGCAAGAGCTTCATCTTGGGAATCAAAGCAAATAGCAGGACCTTTATGATAGCCGTTAACCGATTTGTCGATCGCGCCGACTTTGATAATTGCGCCGCCTGGAGCAAGGTTGCCGAACAGTACAGCAAGTCCGCCGCGCTCACTATGCGGATTGTCAATCGTCCGGATAACGTCGGTATTTTGAATTTCACAGCCCTCTACGTTTTCGCGCAGCGTCTTGCCAGTTACAGTGATGCAATCGCCATGCAGAGTGCCTTCTTTTTTGAACATTTCATTCAGTACGGCACTTACGCCGCCAGCCAGATGCACATCTTCGATGTGGTAATCGGAAGCCGGAGCGATTTTAGCCAAATGCGGCACGCGCTCAGCAATTTCATTGATGCGCTCGATTGGGTAGTCAATGCCTGCTTCATGTGCAAGTGCCAGCGTATGCAGAACAGTATTTGTGGAACCGCCCATTGCCATATCGAGGGCAAAAGCATTATCAATCGTATCTTTCGTTACGATGTCGCGAGGCTTGATGCCAAGCTCAATCAGCTTCATCAGCTGAGTAGCCGATTGCTTAACGAATTCTCTACGCTCAGGTGCTACGGCAAGAATCGTGCCGTTGCCTGGAAGCGCGAGGCCAAGGCCTTCAGCAAGACAGTTCATCGAGTTGGCAGTGAACATGCCTGAGCATGAGCCGCAAGTCGGACAGCCGAACTGTTCAAGCTCCAGCAAGTCTTTATCATCGATGATGCCTGCTTGGTAAGCGCCGACGCCTTCAAAAACGCTGGAGAGCGAGATCGAGCGGCCGTCAGATGTTTTACCCGCTTTCATTGGTCCGCCACTGACGAACAGCGTCGGAATGTTGACGCGCAGGGCGCCCATCATCATGCCTGGAGTAATTTTGTCACAGTTCGGTATGCAAACCATACCGTCGAACCAGTGCGCATTTACAACGGTTTCTACGGAGTCGGCGATAATTTCACGGCTCGCCAGCGAGTAGCGCATGCCGATATGTCCCATTGCAATCCCGTCATCAACTCCAATGGTATTGAATTCGAAAGGAACGCCGCCAGCATCGCGAATGGCTTGCTTAACCAGTTTGCCAAACTCCTGCAAATGAACGTGACCAGGTACAATATCAATATAGGAATTACAAACAGCAATGAAGGGCTTGTCGAAATCTTCCTCCGCAACCCCTGCTGCACGCAGCAAGCTGCGGTGCGGTGCACGGTCAAATCCTTTTTTTATCATGTCGGAACGCATCTTCTTAGGTGCCATTAAAAATCCCTCCAGTATGAAAAGTCGATACCTTTGAGTTTAACACAGAGGACAAGCATTGGCTAGTAATGTTGATGGACTTATATGCTTAATACGGCTTCTGGCTTGGCTATCAAGGAAAAACACGGTATAGTAGTAGGAAAAGTATAATTATCGTGACGTGAAGAAATCCAGTATCGCGAGGGGTATAAATGAATCAGGAAAATACGGAGAAAAGAATAGAAAAAATGCGTGAGATGGACGAGGCCTTTCGCCAGCTCAGACGTCTAATCCATGCCGAATGGAATCGGTTTAATGTTCAAGGGCTTGGCATGACGGATGCAAAGATGGTTTTGCTGCTGTCGGAGCATGGCCCGCAGAAAGCGTCGGTTATGGCGGAGCTTCTGCAAATCACGAGTGGCGCGGTCACCGGCATCGCAGACCGATTAATTAATTTTGGCTACATTGACCGCGAGCGCAGTGAAGAGGACCGCCGTATTGTGCTGCTCACAATCACGGATGAGGGGCGCAAATTGGTGGATGGCATTATGCGTGTTCGCGAAGATCTCATGCTCAGGCTCTATGAAGGATTTTCGCTGGAGGATATGGATATTACCGTGAGCATGTTCACAAGAATGAGTGAAAATTTGGAACGCAAGCGCGAGGACAACAGCGAGGCTTAGTCCCGCTGACTGGCCCTTGGTGCTGCCTTTGCGCAGTAAGCTTCCCATGCGTTCATATCAAGGTGAAACGGCTATCGCCGTCCTTTGGGGGCGCAGCGCGTTTCAGTCCGAGAAATAGAGAGAAAGGATGGAAAACTCATATCCTTTCCTATATTTCAAGGTGAAACGGCTATCGCCGTCCTTTGGTGGCGCAGCGCGTTTCAGTCCGAGAATATAGAGAAAGAATGAGAAAATCATATCCTTTCCTGTATTTCAAAAAAAGGGATTCGCTTCGTTTTCACGAAGGAATCCCTTTTTAACAATAGCTGGTTTGTTCTAAAGCTTATAGACCTTCGCCATTCAAGTAGTTATGGAATGGCTTGTCTACCCAGAACGTATAGGAATCAATGTTGACCGCCGGATCGAGCTTGCGGAAGCCCTCTACGATGTCTTTCGATTGATCATTCAGCGAGAAGGACTGGGCATAAAAATAGCCGCTGCCTGTAATTTTATTATTCGTAATGACCTCGTATTCATCGAGCTTAGTCGAGGAATAATAAAGCGGCTGGAACCATGAGCCATAGATTAGGCCAGGCTGATCGGCTTTATCTTTTTTCGCATATTGCAAAATAATAGGCTGGAAGCGGGCTTTATCCGCTGCATTGTTGAATTCAAAGGCGATGTCGAATTCCTTCGCATACGTAATATAGTTGCCGTTCTCGATTTGGACAACTTTATAATTTTCAGTATCCTTTGTCGGCGGCTCGCCCCATTCCTTCATGAAGACGAAGGCGGATGTTTTAGGCTCCAGTTGAACTTTGGCGTCAATGCCTTCGCTGCGCAGCAGCCCGATAAGCTGGATGACATGCTTGAGGTCACTATGTCCATAAGTAAGGGATAGCGATGGCGTGAAGTTGGCGTCAAATCGCGCGTCCTTCAGGTTGTAGCCCGTCACCAAATTATTTTTGAGCGCCATATCTACAATCGTTTGCAGCTCAGGTGCTTGAATAATGTTGGACGTTTTGAAAGCATCATTCAATTGGGCGTAAATAGTGCTGTCGCTGATGTTGCCGATGAAGTGCTTGTATTCTCCTTTAAAGGAAAGAATTTGCACGATCAGTGTTTCGGCAAGCTGCGGCGTCAGTCCTTTGCCTTTAATGGCCTTGTACTGGGAGGCTGGCAGCAAGCCTGTATCAACGGCTGCAGCTAGCTCTTGCGCTGCTGCTGTTCCAAGAGAGGAGGCAGGGAGATTCAGCTTCTTCAGTCCAGCTGTAATTTTCGCCTGCGGGTATGTATGGGCCAGCTCTTGCAGTCCAGCTGCTTTAACGGCGATATACAAAGCGGAAGCTGCTGTCAGCTTTTGCTCGGCGTTTACGGTTGTTGATGTGAGAATTCCTTGTTTATGAAGGGCAGCTGCTGCGGTATAATAAGGACTGGTCTCCGTCAAATCAGTGAAGGCAGGAAGCTCTTCCGGCTGCTCCAGCTTAAGCGCACCCGCTACAGCTTGAATGAATTGTCCTCTTGTAATCGTGCTGGTAGTGAAGGTGATGCCGAACTTCTCTTTAAGGAACAGCTTAGCTTCGGATGAAGCGGCAGTCGTTGCCGTGCTTGTTGCTGTAGTAGTAGAAGTAGCTGCATAAATAGGAACAGCCGATGATAAAGCGATGGATAGGGCCAGAGATGCGGACAATAAGGATCTGGTTAGTGCAGGATATTTTGTGCTCATAAAGTTCCCTCCGGTATTGGATATTATTTTCCAAAACATATTAAATGACTCGGAATAGTACGATTATACTAGCATTGTTACAATTTTGTGTCAACATCGTATTTTTATAACTAACTTTCATGAAAATAATGTAGAATAAACGAGAGTTTTGTCGAATATTCACTATTGACAAAATCCGATAAGCTTACTAGGATAAAGAGAAAAATACAAGCTATTTAAGGGAGAGAAACGCACACAGATGAAAAAGACATTGGCGTTAACAATTTCATTATTGATGGTTGTCGTTTTACTAGCGGCCTGCGGCTCGAATGGAACAAATAACAGCAGCACCGGTACGAATGGCGGCACGGCTACAAATGAAGGCACGGCAACAGCTTCTCCTGAAAATGAAAAGCAAAAACGCGTTGCGCTCGTGCTTCCTGAGCAAATCGGTGTTAACCCGTTTTTCGCATCGATGGATGAAGGCTTCAAAAGAGCCGGTGAAGAATTTAATGTAGAAGTGAAAACGATTGAGTCTACAGACCCTGCTGCATTCGAGCAAAACCTGCGCGCAGCGGTAGCAGACAATTACGATCTGATCATTACAGCAACCTTCCAAGCGGAGGATGCCCTTAATAAAGTAGCTCCAGAAAATCCGGACAAGCCGTTCGCGATTATCGATACAATCGTGAATCAGCCGAACGTTCGCAGCGTCGTGTTCCGTGAACAGGAAGCAGCGTACCTGCTAGGCGCAGCAGCTGGCCTTTCCACTAAAACGAATGTAGTTGGCGCAGTAGTGGCGATGGATACACCGCTGCTTAAGAAATACACATTTGGTTTTGAGCAGGGGCTTAAAAGCACAAACCCTGATGCAAAATTTTTGACTAACTATGTAGGCAATTTCAATGATTCGGCAAAAGGCAAGGAGCTTGCACTGCTGCAATACTCGCAAGGTGCAGATTTTGTAGCCGGCATGTCGGCAGTAGGCGATCTTGGCGTATTTGAAGCAGCGAAGGAAAAAGGCCTGTACGCTTCGGGTCAAGACGTTGACCGTACGGAGCTTGATCCTGAGCACATCGTCCTCTCCCAATTGAAAGGTACAGATGCAGTAGCGTATGAAACAGTTAAAGCATTCGCAAACGACCAATTCGACTTTACAGCAACTGACTACGGCTTGAAGGAAAAAGGTGTAGGTCTTACATTTGTAACCCAAGACAGCAAATCAGCACTTAGCCCATTTGTTGGCGAAGATACAATTACTAAAGTGAAAGCCATTGCTGAAGATATTATTTCAGGCAAAGTCGTCGTAGAGCTTCCAGCGGCGAAATAAGAAGATGCACCGGCTGCCAGCGGGCAGCCGGTTTGCTTGTTTTTGAAATATAGGAAAGTATATGATTTCGCCATACTTTCTCTATATTTCTCTCGGACTGAAACGCCGCGCGCCGTCAAAGGACGGCGCGCGGCCGTTTCACCTTGGTTTATTGTGAGAGGAGAGCTGCCCGCATGCTGCTGCATATGAATAAGATTACAAAATCCTACGGAGCGCTAAAGGCCAATAGCGAAGTGGATTTTTCGCTGCGTAAAGGAGAAATTCATGCGCTGGTCGGAGAAAATGGCGCTGGAAAAACGACATTGATGCGCATTTTGTACGGCATGGAGACGCCGACTTCTGGCAGCATCGTTGTAAACGGCAAGCAGGTGGCGTTTCATAGCCCATCGGATGCTATTAACAGTAAAATCGGGATGGTGCATCAGCATTTTATGCTGTTCCCAACGTTCACCATTTCTGAAAACATCGTCATCGGCCGGGAGCCCGCCAAGGCAGTGAGCTTCGATCGCAAGCAAGCGGCACTTATAACAGAGCAATTGGGCGCTTCTTATGGCATGCCCGTTGATCCGTGGAAAAAGGTAGAGGATTGCTCGCTAGGCTTGCAGCAGCGCGTAGAAATATTGAAGGTGCTGCATCAGGGAGCAGAAATCATTATTTTGGACGAGCCGACAGCAGTATTAACTCCTCTTGAGGTCAAGGAGCTGCTTATTGCGATCAAGCGGCTGGCCGCACAAGGCAAAAGCTTCATTCTAATCAGCCATAAGCTGCAGGAAATTATGGATGTAGCTGATCGCATTACGGTGCTGCGCGACGGCAAGCTTAGCGGTACGGTTAATGCGGCGGATACGAGTATTGAAGAGCTGTCGCGAATGATGGTTGGCCGCGAGCTGCTGGAATTGCAGAAAGAGGCCCCAGCGAGCGGCGAGAAGGTGCTTGAAGCGCTGCAGCTTACGATAAAAGGCGAGCATGGCAAGCCGAAGCTTGATCAAGTCAGCCTTACCGTTCACGCTGGAGAAATTGTCGGCATCGCCGGTATTTCCGGCAATGGGCAATCGGAGCTGCTGCAGGCGATTTCGGGACTTGTCCCTGTCGATTCTGGAAAAATCGAGCTGCGAGGCAAAGAGGTTACAGGCGAGTCTGTGCGCAGCATTCGTGAGCAAGGGCTAGCCCATATACCGGAGGACCGCTATCAATGGGGCGTGGCCAAGGACGCTACGGTGCTGGAAAATGGTCTAATGGGCCATACCCGGCGCTATCAGCGCGGAGGCGTGCTGCGCGGGGCTGCTATCCGCCAGCTCGTAAGCGGCTGGGTTGAGCGTTTTGGCATTAAGACAGGCTCGATTCATACGAAGGCGCAATATTTATCGGGGGGCAATTTGCAGAAGCTGATTGTGGCGCGCGAGCTTGCTCAGGAAACACCTTTCCTAATTGCAGCTGAGCCCACCCGTGGCGTCGATATCGGCGCAATGGAAATTATTCATGGCGAGCTGCTGAAGCGGCGGGCTGATGGCGGAGCGATTTTGCTCGTGTCCTCGGAGCTGACGGAAATACTAAAGCTGTCCGACCGCGTGCTCGTTATGAATGATGGCCGGATCGTTGGCGAGCTGCCGGGCTTAACGGCTACGGAAGAAGAAATTAGTCTGTTAATGGCGGGAGGATAAACGGGTGGACAAGCTTAAAGGAATACTGAGGGCGTTATTGCAGCCGCTTCTCGCCATCGTTGTCGGTCTCGGAGCGGGCGCTATCGCCATCGCGATAGTTGGCGGATCTGTCACTGAGACCTATGCCGAGATGTGGAAGGGCGCCTTCGGCAGTTTTTATTTTTTCACAAATACATTAAGCCGCGCTACACCTATTATGCTGATTGGGCTTGGGGTGGCGCTTGCCTTCCGGGCAGGCTTTTTCAATATGGGCTCCGAAGGGCAAATGGTGCTTGGCGCGCTAAGCGCCGCAGTGACCGCGATTTATTTGCCGGGTCCAGCTTGGTTTAAGCTTGTTGCAGCGCTGCTTGCCGGCGTAATTGCTGGCGGACTATGGTCCGCTTTTGCCGGATGGCTGGATGCCCGGTTTCGCATGAACTTATTGATTACGACCTTATTGCTTAATTATATAGCATCCTTATTTGCCGGTTATGTTGTTTCCTACCCCTTGATGGACAGATCCGGCTCGGCGGCTATGGCGCAGACGGTCATGGTGGATAAGAGCGTGTGGCTGCCGAAGCTGTTTCAAGGGATGAGCCTGCATGCAGGGTTTCTGTTCGCGCTGCTTGGAGCTATAGCGCTTGCCTGGTTTATGCGTTATATGGTTAAAGGCTATGAGATCCGGATGATGGGCGGCAATCCGCTGTTCGCGAGCTATGGCGGTGTTAATCGCGGAAGGCTGATGCTGTACAGCATGTTCGCCAGCGGTGGGTTTGCCGGTCTCGCCGGAGCGGGTGAGGTACTGGGCACCCAATACCGCTATTTGGATGGCGCGCTTACCTCACCTGGGTACGCCTGGTCAGGCATTATGGCGACGCTGCTGGCTGGATCGAATCCGCTAGGCACTGCGCTCGCTGCCATATTGCTGGCTGCGCTGCAAACCGGCGGAATGGGCGTCGAGCGCAATACCGATGTACCGCTGGAAGTATCAAGCATTATTCAGGCCGTACTTATTTTATTTATTTCCGCAAAGTTTACTTATTCGTTCTTTAAGAAAAAGAAGAAGGCGGGGGCTTAAGGTGGATCAGCTGTTTGATGTTTCCCTGTTCGCTTCGACACTCCGCATGATTACGCCGATTTTGCTTGCAGCGCTCGGCGGTGCGTTATGCGCGCGGGTTGGCCTGTTTAACGTCGGCTTGGAAGGGCTCATTCTCATTGGCGCCTTCTCGGCGATTGTCGGCAACCATTTGACGGGCAATGTATGGCTCGCTGTGCTGTTTGCTATCGTCTGTGTGCTCGTGTTCTCCTTATTGCTTGCTTATATGGCCATTCATTTGAAGGCGAATGTCATCGTCGTCGGGATTTCGCTTAACTTTCTGGCGCTTGGGCTGACGACGTTTTCCTTGCGGGCGATCTTTGATGTCAAAGGCGCTTATTACGATAAAAGCATGGTAGGCCTGCCAAAATGGGATATTCCGCTGATTAAGGACATTCCTTGGGTCGGAGATGTCGTTTCCGGCCATTCGCCGCTCGTCTATTTATCAATCGTGCTCGTCGCTTGTTTGCAGTATTATTTATTTAAAACCGTTTCGGGCTTCCGCTTGCTCGCTGCTGGCCAAAATCCGGTTGCTGCGAGAAGCCTCGGCATCAAAGTGACGCATATTCAGTATGGAGCTGTACTGATGTGCGGCGTCCTGTGCGGACTAGCTGGTGCACAGCTGTCGCTCGGTCAAGTGACCATGTTTACCGAAGGCATGACGGCAGGACGAGGCTTTATCGCGCTAGTTGCCACGATGCTTGGACAGTCTAATCCGCTTGGCGTTGCTGGTGCGAGCTTGCTGTTCGGGTTTATGGATGCGCTCAGCACCCGGCTGCAGGGCTATGCGCTGCCGGTCCATTTTACAATGATGCTGCCTTATGTAGTGACGATTATTGCGATGTTTTTCTTCAAGGATAAAAGCTATTTGGCGGAAGCGCGCAAGGCGAACGAAAGCTCGCGTTAGGAGTGCTGCTGCAAGCCGCATAATTGAAGGAGGTTTAATTGAGTATGCTTAGTAAAGCTGAACGTTTGAAAAAAGCGCCGGTTCGGCATATTGAAGTGGCTGCCGAAATCGCCCACCGGGTTCCGCCTGGACAAGCGCTGACGGATCGTTTTCCGATTTTGCATGAGAATGAAGTGCCCGAATATAATATGGCGGAATGGACGCTGACAATCAGCGGTGTTGTAGAGAAGGAAACGGTGTTTTCCTATGAGCAGCTGATGGCGATGCCTCAGACGACACAGGTAAGCGATATTCATTGCGTAACCCGCTGGTCGAAGCTGGATACGAAGTGGGAAGGCGTCAAATTCAAGGATTTGCTGCCGCTGCTTGGCGTTAAGCCGGAAGCCAAATATGTGATGATTTATGCCGATCAGGATTATGAAACGAACCTGCCGCTTGAAGATTTATTGCGGGAGGATGTATTGCTTGCTCACAGCTATGATGGCGAGCAGCTGACGCCAAAGCATGGCTGGCCGCTGCGCCTCGTGGTGCCGCATTTGTATTTCTGGAAAAGCGCGAAATGGATTCGCGGCTTTGAATTTATGACGGAGGACCGTCCGGGCTTCTGGGAGCGCAATGGCTTCCACAATTACGCGGATCCGTTTGAGGAGCAGCGCTTCTCTGGAGAAGATTTGGGGCTGCCGGAAGATGAATGGCATAAAAAGGAGTGGGATTAACTTGCTGTTGCCGATTTTACAAGTGAATACAGAGGATTTGCCCGCTATTGCTATCGTTTGCGGCGATCCGAAACGCGCCGAGACGATTGCAGGACATTTGGAGGAAAAGCGCGAGCTGGCATTCAGCCGTGAATACCGCAGCTATGTTGGAACCTATAAAGGCGTACGCCTAGCGATAGTCAGCCATGGCGTAGGCTCGCCGGGTGCGGCCGTATGCTTTGAGGAGCTGATTAAGGGCGGCGTTACGACGCTGATTCGCGTTGGGACGGCGGGCTCTTATTCGGCCGATTATCCGGCCGGCAGCCTCGTTGTCAGCACGGCTGCGGTTCGCGCAGACGGCTTGACGCGCCAGCTGGTGCCAGAAGGCTTTCCAGCGGTTGCCGATCATGAAGTAAGCAGCGCCCTTTATGAGGCGGCTGTTGCGGAAGGCGGCATTGTGAAAAAGGGTATTACCGTTACGCTTGATGCTTTCTTTACAGGCGTCGTGGACATTCCGCATAAGCAGTACAAGCAGGCTGGCGCGCTTGCGGTTGAGATGGAAATCGCTGCACTTTACATCATTGCAACGCTGCGCGGCGCACGCGCCGGGGCGATTCTAGCTTTGGACGGCTATGCAGATGCAGATTTGGCGCAAGAATATGATCCGCATACGAATGTTGTGGCGGAAGCAATCGAACGGGAAATTGCTGCTGCTTTGAACGCGGCCTTGAAACTGGCAAGCGCATAAAAGAAAAGGGAGTGAAGGTCAAGTGGAACAGAACGTATTTGCCTTTTTGATGTTTTCGGCAGGTGATGTGCATGGACAACCAGCTCAGCGATTCGCATCCCCATGCCTTTACTCCCGCACTTTCATTATTCGTAAATTGTGACAGCGAGGCGTAAATCAACGGGGTTTTCACGAAGCTGGCGGAAGAAGGCAAAGTTTTAATGACTTTGTCGCCATCGCCTGTCAGCACGTTGTTTGGCTGGCTGGAGGATAAATATGGCGTATCGTGGCAGTTGAACTTGCCTGTCCGTTCATAAGCGTTTATAGTAGGCTTTCATACGAAAGACCGCGCTCCCTTATGTGGGGAGCGCGGTCTTTTTTTGTCGCAATCGTGCATTTGTTAAAGCAAATTTGTGTGTATATCGGGTTAACGTCTTGCGCCTGCTTGGGCTAATGGTTTGTAATCCGTAAGTGGCGCTAGCCATACCAGACCCGTTCCTCTGTATACGTTAACGAGACCTTCGCCCGAGGCAGCGGAGCCTAGAAGTGATTTTCCTGATTTTTCTACAGTGAAATCAAGGGAGCTCGACCACATCAAAGCAAAGTTGCCGTCTACCTTAAGCACATCATTTTGCAGCTCGACGACAACCGCTTCTTCTGAAGGGATCGGCGCTTCTATAGCGAGCACGCCTTTTCCTCTAACGCTTAAATTAAACAGTCCTTCGCCGCCAAGCGCAGCCGAGGAGAGCGTCTTGCGTGCGCTTACGCTTAGTTCGAGTGTCGAGTGGCAGGCTAAAAATAGACCGTCCTCGATGACGATATGGTCGTTGTCCACGTCAATGAGCCACAAATAACGATAGGTCGGCTCCAGCATAATCGTGCCCGTCCCTTTGTATACCGGTTTGACGGCGGACGTGCCGGTTACTGCGCCAGCGACTAAATTTCGCATTAGTCCACCAACGCCTTTAATGCCGGAATTCATTTCAATATTTCCGATTATATACTGCATAGCACCGGCGCTCATCATAATTTCATTGTTATTGAGCTCAATCATCAGCTGTTTTTTGCGCATATTGCTTTGATTCATAAAATAGTTTGCTTGTGCTTCCATCGCATTCGTGGAGCTGAGATCCTCTTTGTATTCCAAAATGCTGAATCCGCCCATTTGATCTTGAATGAAGACGTTTTTGTTTTCTTTTACATTATTTAATTTAAAAGCCATTGACGTATCTTCCTCCTGTTGCACGCATTTTTTTGGATGATGAAGGTGAAGTATTTCCAGTCTCCCAATGTATTCGACAAAAAGCTTCGTTTTCCTTGTAGCAGTCCAATGTCTTCCCTTGTTCAGCGGCCTCCAGCTGTGCTATAGTACGAGAGGTGTCAAAATATAAAGTCTGGAGTGAACGCCGACCATGGCGCATCACGACAGGAGAGGTTCGCGAACTCCCTCTATAAAAAACTAAGGAAAATGGAATGGCAGGATAAATTCCGTTTTTTAAAATATAAGAAGGTATAAGTTTCACCTTTATACACTCTTATATTTCATCTTTGAAACGGTAGCTTTGCCGCCAGAGGATGGCGACATCCGTTTCACCTTGTTTTATGGGCAAAATGTTCGAAGGATCTCTCTGCATGCTCCGGCTATAGCCGGCATTGAAGAGAGGAGAATGAAAGATGACAGCAACACAAGCAACGCAAAAAAATCAAGCAGCATCTGGCGAGCAGGCGGTGAAAAAAGCCGTCGTTGTATTTAGCGGAGGGCAGGACAGCACGACCTGTTTGTTTTGGGCGCTAAAGCGTTATGACGTAGTGGAGGCTGTCACGTTCAATTATGGACAGCGCCACAAGCTGGAGCTGGACTCCGCCGCACAAATTGCGCAGGAGCTTGGCGTCAAGCATCATGTGCTTGATATGTCACTGCTTAATCAGCTGGCGCCAAATGCGCTGACGAGGGACGATATTGCGATTGAGCAAACAGAAGGCGGCCTGCCGACGACATTCGTGGATGGCCGTAATTTGCTGTTTCTATCGTTCGCAGCGATACTTGCCAAGCAGATTGGCGCGCATACGGTCGTGACCGGTGTATGCGAGACCGATTTCAGCGGCTATCCCGATTGCCGCGACATTTTTATTAAATCAACGAATGTGACGCTTAATCTCGCAATGGACTACCCGTTCGTCATTGAGACCCCCTTAATGTGGCTGAATAAAGCCCAAACATGGCAGCTTGCCGATGAACTGGGCGCCTTCGAGTTCGTCAGAAACAAGACGCTGACCTGCTATAATGGCATCATTGCAGATGGCTGCGGCGAATGCCCGGCATGCAAGCTTAGATCGCAGGGCCTTCAGCAATATTTGTCTTCCCGTAAGGAGGATGTGGCCGAGTGATTCAGCAAATTTACCCTTCCGCAACACATCCCTACAGCTATGAGCTGAATAAAGATATGCATTTTGCTGCCGCGCACAGCATTCCGAGCGCCGATGCGGGCAAATGTGCCCAGATCCATGGGCATACGTATTTCGCCAATGTGACGATCGCTGGCGATGAGCTCGATGCATCTGGCTTTCTTGTTAATTTTGCACTCATTAAGCGGCTCATTCATGACCGCTTTGACCATACGTATTTAAATGATGATAACGAGCATTTCCATGCGCAAAGCGCGGAGTATTTTCCGACAACGGAAGTCGTTGCGCGCACGA
The DNA here is from genome assembly GCF_038051995.1 of Paenibacillus sp. FSL H8-0537. NCBI lineage: Bacteria > Bacillati > Bacillota > Bacilli > Caryophanales > Paenibacillaceae > Paenibacillus > Paenibacillus sp. FSL H8-0537. The sequence goes on from NZ_CP150290.1 coordinate 2,145,533, forward strand.
TTTATGAAATTACACAAAATCATTTGGATCAGCTGGCGAACAAGCCGCGCTGTGTCCAAGTGTTTTTGCGCGAGACGCCAACGAGCTACGTCATTTACCGCCCCAAAAAGACGGCGCAGCAGTTAGCGGCTAAACAAGTCCAAGATGAGGCGGCTGCTCCCGATGCTTAAGCAGGCCGAAGCACGTATCCCGGTTATGGAAATTTTCGGGCCGACTGTGCAAGGGGAAGGGATGGTCATCGGGCAAAAAACGATGTTCGTCCGCACAGCAGGCTGCGACTACAGCTGCGCTTGGTGCGATTCTGCCTTTACGTGGGATGGAACAGGCAAGGATGAGATCCGCATGCTCACTGCAGCGGAAGTAATGTCGGAGTTGCACGCCGTCGGCGGAGAAGCGTTCTCGCATGTGACGCTGTCTGGCGGCAATCCGGCATTGCTTCGCCATGCGGGTGAGCTGGTGCAGGGGCTGCATGCCGCAGGCATCCAGGTTGCGCTGGAAACGCAGGGCAGCAAGTGGCAGGACTGGCTGCTCGACATTGATGAGCTGACCTTATCGCCCAAGCCGCCGAGTTCCGGAATGGCGACCAACTGGGACATGCTGGACCAGATCGTAAGCCAGCTTTCAGCAGCGGAGCGCAGCTTTAGCCTGAAGGTCGTCGTATTTGACGACGCTGACCTGGCGTATGCCGCAAGTGTACACGTGCGGTATCCGGGAGTGCTTTTTTTCGTCCAAGCTGGCAATGATGACCTTGTTGAAGGCGACAATGGCAAGCTTCGCGACAAGCTTGTAGAGCGGTATGAATGGCTGATCGAGCGCGTGATGGTGCGCAGCGATATGAATCAGGTGAGGGTGCTGCCGCAGCTGCACGCTTGGGTGTGGGGCAACAAACGCGGCGTTTAGCGGAGCGGGGTAACGATTTATATAAATAATAGAAGGTTTTCGATGAGTGATAAGAGAAGGAGCGAACAACGATGAGTGGAAGAAAAGAAGAAGAACTGAAGGGGATCAGTCTGCTTGGCAATCAGGGAACGGCGTATACGTTTGAGTATTCACCGGAAATTTTGGAGTCCTTTGAAAACAAGCATCCATACCGGGATTATTTTGTGAAGTTTAACTGTCCGGAGTTTACGAGTCTTTGCCCGATGACGGGCCAACCGGATTTTGCCACGATTTATATTTCCTATGTTCCCGATGTGTTAATGGTAGAAAGCAAGTCTCTCAAGCTGTACTTATTCAGCTTCCGTAATCACGGAGATTTCCATGAAGACTGTGTAAACATTATTATGAATGATCTGATCAAGCTGATGGACCCGCGCTACATTGAGGTATGGGGCAAATTCACGCCGCGCGGCGGCATTTCTATCGACCCTTATTGCAATTATGGGAAGCCGGGCACAAAATACGAGCAGATGGCGGAAAACCGCCTAATGAACCATGACTTATACCCGGAAAAAATAGATAACCGCTAGTAGGGATAGCTGTCTCGCAAGGCTTTAACACAAGCAAAGCCTGACCCATTCTCGTATATTATAGTAGACCATGAGAAAAGGAGATGCCTTGTATGTCTTGCGATTCGTTTTGTCCAACTGTCCGGGTATTTGATCCGCCTGTAACGGTAGTAAACGATGTTTTTCATCCGCAGATCGTTGAGGTTGTGCATCAAATCAACGTCGTTAATCGCCATTTTTGCGTGCCTTGTGAGAAGCACTTGTATGAATACAATTATTCCGACGTAGATGCGAGCCAAGATTCCTGCCATAAAAGCCGCCGCAGCCGTGGAAGCCGCAGTAGTCGCGGAAGCCGTGGTAACAGCTACATTTCGAAAGCGAAAACTGCTAAGAAAAGTGTGAAAAAAGCAAAGCGCCAGTAGAGTAGGCAATGTACTAATGCCTGTTTAGCCGGTGCTTGCAGCTAAAAGCTGGCTCTCCGATACCAAATGGGTATCGAGGCCAGCTTTTTTATATTGACCTATAGGCTATTGTGTTTAACTCACCTACGCTGGCATCTGCGGGATAGAGTTTCCAATATTACATGACGGAAAATTTATATATGGACGATTGTCTGTAAAGGTGACCCGGAAGCAGCTCTGTGCTGGGGAAGTCCGGCTCGTTGGGAGAATTCGGATAATGCTGCGTTTCCAGACAGAAGCCTGCATAAGGCGGGTAGGCTCTTCCTCGTTTGCCCATAACGCTGCCATCAAGCTGGTTGCCCGAATAAAATTGAACAGCTGGCTGGGTCGTATAAACCTCCATAACTCGGCCTGATGTGGGCTCGTAAACGCTGGCCGCATATATCATGGGATGCTTATTGCCGTTTAGTACATAATTGAAATCATAGCCATTAGCGTATTTCATTTGCGGATAGCTTGAATGGATTCGGGCTCCGATGGGTGTCGATTTGCGGAAGTCGAGGGGAGTGCCCTCCACACTTTGAACCTTTCCAGTCGGAATAAGGCTTGGATTAACGGGTGTAAATCGATCGGCGTGAAGCGTTAAAATATGACCTAAAATGTTTCCGTTTCCTTCGCCGGCTAAGTTGTAATAGTTATGCTGGGTTAGATTTACAACCGTCGTTGTATCTGTTACGGCAGCATAATCAATTTTCAGTTCATTGCTGTCCGTTAGAGTGTAAATGACGTTAACATCAAGATTGCCAGGAAAGCCCTCTTCGCCATTTTTGCTCCAATAGCTTAAAGACAAAGCAACCGAGCCGTTCTGATAGATTTCCTCTGCCTTCCAAACTTTTTTATTAAAGCCACATTTGCCGCCATGCAGCGTATTGGGGTTGTCATTAACCGACAATTGGAAGGTCGTGCCATCAAGCGTAAAGCGCCCGTTTGCAATTCGGTTGGCGTAGCGTCCGATTATTGCTCCGAAATAAGATTTATTGCCGGTATTGATATACTCCTTCAGCGTGGGATAGCCCAAAACAATATCTTCAAAAATGCCGTTGCGATCTGGCGTTTTAAGCGAAAGCATGATGCCGCCATATGTCATGATTGAAGCTTGCATGCCCATGCTGTTCGTTAGGCTGTATAAATAGATGGCTTCACCGACCTCTGTTTTACCCAAAAATAGCTTGGTTATGCGGCTGGACGTTTTCGCTGGGATCGATGAGTACGGCTTTTCACGGCATATTTTCTCTAAAGGTGCCGTATTTCCATATACAGGTTCAGCCCCGTGAGGACTTGCTGCCCAGCAAACCGCATTTGAAATGACCTTTAAAACATTCTTATTGTAATAGGTGGGATATTCCTGATCGCCCGGCCTGAAGTAGAAAATTTTCCCTAAGCCACGCTGATAGGCGCAGCCGCTGCGAAATACTTCTCCTCCTTGAAACCAGCTAATAAAAATAAGTTCTTCAGGTGCAGGAATGTCAAAGAACTCACCGTACATTTCCTCTGTCTCAAGCTCGAAATATTCACCTAATCCCTCGGTAATTGGATGCGATGGTTTCACTACCCATAAACGTTCCCGTTCAGCATCAGATCGCCATTTCAAATCACAGGTTGTTCCCATTAATTTTTGGAATATTTTTGAGCGATGCCCTGAATGAAGCACGATGAGTCCCATTCCCTGAAGCACCCTTGTATAAATTCTCTCGACAACCTCGTCTGAGACCTCCTTATGAGCCAGATGCCCCCACCAGATTAATACATCCGTTTGATTCAGAACCTCCAATGAAAGACCATGCTGAGGCTGATGAAAGGTTGCTGTACGAATACGTAAACAAGAGTGATTAATTCCATTGGCAATCGCCATATGAATACCTTGCGGATAAATACGCGCCACCTTTGGCTCTGTTCTTTCCTGTATAAATTCATTCCATATCGTTACATGAATCGTTTTGCTTTTAGACAATGAGTCCCTGCCGTTTATATCGTTCATAGCTTGAATTCCTCCTGTCATATAGAGATATATGTAAATTCCCTATAGAAAACAACCGATTCAATGAGAAACGGACTTGCTTTTCTTCTGTTTTATTTTCCCTACGATAAGTAAAAGTAAAGGCAGTGCAATCATGTTGACAGGCAGCGCAATAGGCACCCAGTAATTCATTAAATAATTAGAAGTAGCCTCAGATACATTTGCTGGGAAATAAGCAAATACCATTATCACCGGGGCGATAAGCCAAATCATGACCTTCCAGTTTTTGATTTTCAAAAATTGAGCGGTACCATAGCTTGAAATGAACAAATAAATGGCTAATTTAATGAACACGCTGGCAAACCAAATTACGATCGTAAGCGGATCAAAATTTTCAATGAAACCAAATAGGGATATTTTTCAATCGATCTGGCCTATGGGGCTCACCCCGAAAAGACCAAAGGTTCCGGCACAAATGACCATCGGAAAACGAAGAAGGCTGAACGCTTGACTCATACTAGGGTGAGGAATGAGAAAGGATGCGATTCCGGTCAAGGAGACAATAATGATAATAAGGGCGGATATGATGCCTGCCTGAACCGCAGCTTGTCCAATGACAAGTGCGCCTACGATGCTGATCGTCTGGCCTACCGGACGGGGAAGACGGACTCCCGCTTCGCGCAGCACCTCAATTGATGGAAAGCAAACGGGGGACGTGCAGATTGATGAAAAGCTTAGGAAAGGCTGTTGCCTTTTTATTTATTGTTGCATTGTCAGGGACGGTGCTTTATTTTTCTGTTTCCATGAAATGATTAGAGTTATAAAGGCAAGCGCATCATAGGAGTCATATAGCTGAATAGAGGCAACATATATTTTCATACAAAGGATGTGAGTATGTATGAGAATCTATGTCGCGAACAATGGAGATACCCTTGGGAAAATAAGCAATTTATATCAGGTGGATTTAGAGCAATTAATAATGGTCAATCCGCATATTTCGGGTTCAAGTGTGCTGATCGGAGGACAGCAGGTCAACCTCCCTGCTCGGACTCAAGACGAGCCCATTCTGGAGCAAAGGGTAGTGGCCCCTTTTTGCCCGCCACTACCGGAGTCGGAATTTATTCAGAACTGGATTCCCGTCACTTCTGCGGAAAAAATGGCGGAGAACGAATATGATGTGCTCATCGTTGGGTCTGGTGCGGGAGGAGGGGCAGCCCTTTGGAGATTGTGTCAGCAATGGGGGAATAACGATAAACGGATCGGACTTGTGGAGAAAGGACCATTATTCTTGCCAACCCATGTCGCTAATATTGCTACTATAAATGGAGATAACTTTAGATTGTATGCTCCTTCTCAAATAACAGATTTAATTGGAAACAGACTACCGGAATATTCCGGTATGAAGCTGATTTATGCTTTAGGTGGAAGAACGTTATTGTGGGGAGCAATCAGCCCCCGCATTCCGGCCTACGAAATTGCAAGCTGGCCGATCCCGATTGAAGAGATGGAGCTTTATTACAATATGGCCGAAGAAGTTATGAACGTTACAACCTCTTATACGAAGGATTCATCAATCACCCAAATTCTATTGGAGCGGCTTCGTGAAAATGGTTACTACAATGCGGATGACATTCCAATTGCCACCGATCTTGATCAGACCCGGCTAGGGAGGCTTCATTCCAATGTGTTTTTTTGCTCCATTCTGTTTCTGGCTAGAGCATTAGTTAGCCGTCCCTTCGATTTGGCCGTAAATACCTATGCGGCAGAAGTAGTTACGGAGGGTGGTAAAGCAGTCGGTGTTCGCGTAATTGCAGAGGATATGAAATCTTATGTCATTAAAGCAAAAACGGTCATATTATCGGCAAGCGCACTTCAAACCCCACGATTATTGCTTAACTCTGGGATAGAAGGACATGCTATTGGACGATATCTCACCAACCATTCATACTTGATTGCAACAGCAAGCGTGAACACAAGCAGCTTTTCTGAACCGTTAGGCGCATTAGGGATTATCGTTCCTGAGCTTGAGGGTCGGCCTTACCGGCTGCAGCTTCAAGGACCTGAACAATATTTTAATTACCATTATGATAAAAAACCGTTCAAGGATGAATGGAGAATCAGCTTTTTTGGTGTATCGGGCAAGGTGGAATCGCGTTTTGAAAATAGGGTCTATATTGATCCTAACAGGCTTGATGAGTTCGGAATGCCGGAATTACAAGTCAATTTCTCTTATAGCGAGAAGGATGAAGCGATTCTTCGTCAAATGTACGACTATATCTTTGAGGTTTCCACAGCGATGCAATTACGCTTGGACGCGTTAAACGGCAAACCCGCCATCTGCATGATGCCGCCCGGCGCTGATAATCATGAATTCGGAACTTGTCGGATGGGTGATGATCCAAATACTTCGGCAACAAACAGGTACGGGCAAATTCACGGTGTAGAGGGTCTTTTTATTGCTGATAACAGTGTGCTTCCATCGACCGGTGCGTCCAATCCCACCTTGTCTACCGTAGCTCTTGCGATTCGAACGGTAGACCATATTATAAAGCAGCATTCCTGATGGCGTTCAAGGACTAGCATACTCTCCGTCGTTAACATGAATGGATGATCCGACGACATAGGAAGAGTGCCAATGAACGGGGAAATGCACTTTTAGTCCCCGATATCCCCATCAATCGTCAAGCCTCATCGGCCCAAATGCCCATGATGGATTCGATTCCAGGCTGTCTAGGTTGATACTGCGGCGGGACAGCAAGGGGGTATTGTCATGACCGCAAGAAATTACTGCATAAATCCTTACGTTATGATTCATAATAACTCCAATTAGATCCATATAAGAGAAAATAAGGTGATCGCAGATGGGTACGGATTTAACGGGAAATTCATCACCACGAACAAACGGAACCCAGCAGGATAGCAGAGGATCAAAGACGACTAAGAAGCATTCGGAGGAAAAAGCAGAGCGTCCAATTTCACCTCAATTGGACCAGAACATCTGTCAGCTGGAAGAAGTGTTTTCCAAAAGTGCTGATATTATATTCAGGCATTGGGCTTATGGTCCCGAAATGCAGCATACGGCTTGCTCCGTTTATTATGAGTCACTTATGCAGGGTGAGTTTGTAAATTATATGAAGTCATCTCTTCAGGATCTCGTCACTTATGAAGTGGGTCCCGCAGATGGGATTAAGCCGGAGGATGTCTTCGCGTTTTTTGAGAATGCTGGGGTGTCAGAGAAAAAAGCGAATCTTCTTGACAATCTTGACCATGTGATAGATCAGATCACATACGGCAATATCGTTATTTTTTTCAATCAATGGGACAAGGCTCTGGTTTATAAATCGATGGAGGTCGAGTCGAGACAGATTTCGGAGCCTGCGAATGAATCGGTTGTTCAGGGGCCTCGGGAGAGCACCGTCGAGAACTTAAAAAAAAATATCGGTCTGCTTCGCATGCGTTTAAGTACCCCAAAATTCAAGATTGAATCTCTCACTGCGGGTGGAGCAACCAAAACTCAGGTCGTTTACGGCTATGTCGAAGGTGTGGCAGATCCAGAACTGCTGAAGGAATTTGAAGCTAGATTAGACCAAATCACCAAGCTGGAAATATTGGAGACCTCCTATATTGAGCAAATAATCGAGGATGACACCTGGTCGCCCTTTCCTCAGCATCGGTATACGGAGCGTCCTGATGTAGCGGTGGCGGCTCTGCTGGAAGGCAAAATTGCAGTTCTCGTTCAGGGAACAGGTAGCATTTTATTATGCCCTGGCTTATTTACGGAGTTTTTCCAATCCAGCGAGGATTACTACCAGAGAACCGTATATTCGAACATGATCCGCTGGCTTCGAATCATTGCGTTTCTATTAGCATTGACGCTGCCCAGCATATATATTGCATTATCTACCTTTCACACGGAGCTCATCCCTACCGTCCTGCTGCTTACGATCATTGATACGCGAGAAGGAATTCCGCTTCCGGCTTTCTTCGAAGCGCTCATTATGGAGTTTTTCTTTGAGCTGCTTCGGGAAGCGGGAGTACGGCTGCCTAAGCCGATTGGCTCGGCCGTCAGCATTGTTGGAGCCCTTGTCGTTGGCGAAGCAGCCATCAACGCTGGCATTGCCTCGCCGATCATGGTTATTATCGTTGCGCTCACAGGTATCGCTTCGTTTGCTATTCCCCAATACAATATTGCGATCGCGCTGCGTATTTTAAAGTTTCCGCTTATGATATCGGCGACCGTAATGGGGGGCTTCGGAATAATGATTGTCTTTCTGCTCATTTTACTTCATCTTTGCAAGCTTCGTTCGCTTGGGCAGCCTTATATGAGACCGTTCGCTCCTTTTCAGTTCAATCAAATGCGGGATGTTATTGTAAGAGTACCGTTGAAAAAAATGCTTCAATCACCGCGAAAGCATATAGCCAATCCAGAGAAGTAGCTGAAGGCAAATAAATAACCGGAGAGAATGAGAAAAGATGAAAAAGTGGATGGTTTTTATCTTCGTATTAACTTCATTTCTGCTCCTTACGGGATGCTGGAATAAGACGGAATTAGATGAAGATGGTTTTGTGATGGCAATTGCGCTGGATCAAGGGAAAGGAGGCAGGCTTGAATTGACAACCCAAATGTATCGCCCGAATGCCGGGAAAGGGGGGGATGGGGGAACGTTAAAGCAATCCAAAAACCTTCTAATCAAAACAGAGGATAATTCGGTATTTGAAGCGATTCGCGACATTCCGCTTCATTTGGGGAGAAAAGCCAATTGGACCCACACTCGTATTATATTGGTTGGTGAAAAGCTTGCAAGGTCAACTGACGTTGGTAAGCTAATCGATTTTTTTTACCGTGATCATGAGTCAAGGCATACGATATCGATTATGATCACCAAAGGGCGAGCGGATAAGATATTGGAAAAGCAGCCAGCCATTGAGCAGACGATAGGTCAGCAGCTTTTGTTGACCAAGCAAGTATCCTATAAAAATGCTGCTAAATCATTGGATACAACGCTGCTTAAATTGGGGCTGCAGATGAACAGTCCACAAAGTGATTCGTCTATTACTTATGTGTACGAAGATAAGAGAGCACAGGATATGTTCAATGCCGCCGGTCTCGCCCTTCTAAAAAAGGGGAAAATGAAGAGTGTATTATCTTCGAAAAAAGTAGAGGGGCTGGTGATGCTGCGTAATGAATATAAATCAGGAATTATTGAGGTAGCCTGTCCGGGAAAAAAAAGTGAAACGGAGTCATTTGAAATTATGAAGCTAAGGACGCGGCTAAAGCCCAGCTTAATAGGGGATAAGGTAAGTGTTTTGGTTAAGACGGAAGCGGAGGGGGCAATCGGGGAATTAAAATGTACGGAAATAAAAACAAGAAAAGATGAAGCGGAATACCTCCAAAAAATGGAGGAAGAGATTAAGAAGCAAATGTTGGCGACCATTCATGATCTTCAAGCCTATAAAATGGATATCATTGACATTGGAAACAGAATCGCCAGATCCCATTTCAAAAAATGGGAAGATATGAAAGGAGATTGGGACAAGCAATTTGCGACCATTCCTTTTGACATCCATGTCCATTTAAGGCTAATAACGACCGGAACGGTCA